>NZ_QUGD01000013.1:0-80341 GCF_003478795.1 Clostridium sp. AF21-20LB
TCCTCACATTTTTAAGTATCTTTTTTTCATTTTCTTTTTCTGTTTTAAATTTTATTCTGCAAACCATTATTTTTTATTTCAGATAACGCAAGCATATTTAAGAACAGAATTCATGCACATACAAATTCCGCATCGAAAATGTGATTTGCATAAATTTTTTCTTATTTATAATCCGTACAAATCCTACTTTCTCCCCGCAAAATACGCCTGCAGGTTCTCCCCTACATGCTCCAGATGCCGCTCCATCTCCCGGCGCGCCAGCGCCCCGTCTCCGGCTTCGATCGCTGCCAGAAGGCTTTCGTGTTCATTTTCCCGGACTTCATCAGAGCGGACTGCCGCCTGGTTGAAGCGCGCATACGCGTCCTGATCGGTCAGGATGAGCTTTAACATCCGCAGGATAGACGGACTGCCTGAGAGATGCGCGATCTTCAGATGGAACGCCAGATCCTCCTCGCTTCCCGCCCTTCCATGGCGGATTGCATAGAGATAGTCTGCCTGCAGATCTTTTAATTTCTGCAATTCCTTCGGATCAATCCGCTCTGCACACGCCTCCGCCGCATATCCCTCCAGGAGTTTCCGCACTAAAAGAATATCCTCCAGACCGCTTTCTGTCTCCATCGACGCCGCCTCGATAAGCTCATTCGCCGCCTTCATCTTCTCCCGGCGTGACCGTTCTTCTTCCAGAAAGCGTTCGCCCTGCGGCGTCAGGATCCGCCCCTTATTCTGCACCTTGACAAGCAGCCCTGCTTTCTCCAAATCCAGAAGCTCCCGCCCGATGCTGGCGGACGGAAGATGCAGGATCTGCGCCAGCTGGAGCGCTCCCGCCGGGGTGTTTAATTCCTGCATGGCTGTCAGTATTTCAAAGCTGCTGTTTCGTTTTTTCCCTGCCATCTTTCCACCTCAATACTCTGTACTATTTCTATGATTGTATCATCATTTCCGATTCGTGTAAATCATCCCTTACTGTATCGTACGGAATTTTCAGTTCAGAAAATTCCCACCTGTGAACCGTTACAAGCAGGCTGCAGTTTGACAGCGAAAATGCCATAAAATAACAAAAAAAAGCGAACCGCAGGGTACATTTTCTCACTCTGCGGTCCGCTTTGAATCTAAAATCATTTCAGATTTTGATCCATCTGTTTTTATTTATTACTTTTTATCTACATTGATGAACAGATAAGGAAGTCCTACGGAGTAATACTGGATACCGCTTACATCCGGATTGGTCATAACAGCTACAGACTGTCCGTAAATCGGGAACAGAACACACTGATCTGCCAGTGTCTTCTCACAGCCAACTAAAGCCTCCCAACGAGCATCCTGGTCGAGTGCCAGATCGCCCTTCTTTGCGGACTGGATGGTTGCATCGTAGTCTGCATCGGAGAACTGGGAGTAGTTGGTAGAGCTGCCGGTTACCCACATATCCAGATCGGTCATCGGATCTGCGTAGTCCGGACCCCAGCGGGTAAGACCAATATCATATTCACCTTTCTGCATGTATTCCAGACGGGCTTTCTTCGGAAGTACCTGAAGTTCGATGGTCAGACCCGGCAGGTTGTTCTGCCACTCGCTCTGTAAGAACTGTGCAACAGCCTGTGCAGAATCAGTATCTTCACACATTAAAGTGAAGGATAAGGAATCTTTGCCAAGCTCGCCAAGGCCTGTCTTCCACAGCTCTTTTGCTGCCTCTACATCGTAGGTCCAGCTGTCATATGCGCTGCCTGCTGCCTCACGGAAATCTTCGCCCTTTTCATTGGTTGCAAGGCCCTGCGGTACGAAGTAATCCATCGGTGTGGAACCATCCTTCAGAACACGGGTTGTGATCGCTTCTTTGTCATACGATTTTGCCAGTGCCTTACGGATATTTACATTGTCAAGCCCCTCTTTCTTCATGTTCGGGGTCAGATACCAGTTGTAACCGTCACTTCTGGTGGAAAATCTCGGATCATCCTCATACTGCTCTACCAGGTTACCGCTTAAGGTTACAACGTCCAGATCGCCATTCTCAAAAGAAAGGGCTGCTGTCTGGCTGTCGGTAATGATCGAGAACTCAACACCATCCAGTTTGACATCGGATGCACCGAAGAACTGATCATTCTTTACTAATTCTACCTTCATGGCAGACGGCTCATAGGAAGATACCTTGAACGGACCATCTGCTAACAGGGTATCTGCGGAAGTTGCAAAGTTGCCGCCGCAGCTCTCTACAAATTTCTGATTTAAAGGCAGGAAGCATGCGCCGGATGCCATCAGGTAATCAAAGATAGCACACGGGGAGCTTAAAGTTACGACTAATGTCTTATCGTCCGCTGCCTCTACCCCCAGTTCCTCAACCGGTTTTTCACCTGTTGTTACCTCTTCTGCATTTGCGATGCAGGCAGTTGTGATAAAGAACTGGTAATCACTTGCAGTTGCCGGATCGGCTACTCGTCTCCATGCGTAAACGAAATCGTTTGCCGTTACCGGATCGCCGTTGGACCATTTTGCGTCGTCACGGATCTTGAAGGTCAGGGTCAAACCATCCTCGGACTTCTCCTCACTCTCCGCCACGCCATAAACCGGAGCACCTGACTCATCCTTGGTCATCAGACCCATCATAAACTGGGAGATAACACCACTGGATGTGTAGTCGTTGGAAAGTGCCGGATCCAGGGAGTCTACCAGAGTGCTTGCCTGATAGCGAAGCACCTTGCCGCCCTCAGCCGAGCTGCCGCCCTCTTCGCTTCCAGATTCAGCCGCTGCTGTCTCTGTTGTCTGGGTCGAGCCGCCGCAGCCTGCCAAAAGTCCAGCAAACATGGCAGAAGCCAGCGTCCACGCCATTACTTTTCTTAGCTTCATAATACTTCCTCCTTTTTTGTTTTTTAATAAAACCAAACCATTCCCGTTTCATGCTGCATTTCCTGGTCCCGGCTGTCTATCCTCAGTTGTCTGCTGGTTCGGCTCATCTATAAAATCACCCGCTAAACAGGTCATTTTATCACATTTATTATGGTTGATTTTGTGCCGGAATGCATCGGCTTTCTTTTAAATCTACACCCATTTTTCCAAATCTGCATCGGTTCCGCGCACAAAATGTGTGCCCTCAATCTGATGCATCGTACCTGCGCCGTAATCCAGACCGCTCGTCTTATAATCATAGTGCAGTGCAATCCGGCTGCGCTCTACCACCGGGTTCGGGTTCGGGATCGCCGAAATCAGGCTTCGGGTGTACGGATGTACCGGATGGGAGAAGATCTCCTCCGTCGTGCCCGTCTCCAGAAGGTAGCCCAGATGAAGAACGCCGATGCGGTCGGAAATATATTTAACCATCGAGAGGTCGTGGGCGATGAAGAGATATGCAAGCCCCGTCTCGTCCTGGATGTCCTTCATCAAGTTGACAACCTGCGCCTGAATGGACATATCGAGCGCCGAGATACACTCATCGGCAATGATCAGCTTCGGATTCATGACAAGCGCCCGGGCGATGCCGACACGCTGCCGCTGACCACCGGAAAACTGATGCGGGTACCGGTTTGCATGTTCCGGCGCCAGACCTACCTTGTGGAGGATGTCTGCCACCATCTCGGTCCGCTCTTTCTGGGAATGGTACCGGTGATGGATATCCAGCCCCTGTGCAATGATATCCGCTACTTTCTGGCGCGGATTTAAACATGCCATCGGATCCTGGAAAATCATCTGCATATCACTTCTGAGTCTCGCCTCTGTCTGGCGGCTCATTTTTCCGGAAATATCCATCCCGTCAAAGGTAATTTGTCCTGCGGTCGGATCGTAAAGGCGGATCAGCGCCCGCCC
Source organism: Clostridium sp. AF21-20LB (assembly GCF_003478795.1). Classification (NCBI taxonomy): domain Bacteria; kingdom Bacillati; phylum Bacillota; class Clostridia; order Eubacteriales; family Clostridiaceae; genus Clostridium; species Clostridium sp. AF21-20LB. The sequence goes on from NZ_QUGD01000013.1 coordinate 3,793, forward strand.
GATCGTCGTCTTTCCCGATCCGGATTCCCCCACAAGACCATAGGTCTCGCCCGGATTGATATAAAAACTGACATCCTCAACCGCTTTTACGGTAAATTTCCGGCTGACCGGAAAGTATTGCTTGAGTCCTTTTACTTCCAGAAGGGGCTTTTTGTTTGTCTCTGTCACTGTACTCATGCGATTCCCCCCTCTTTCTTCATTCTCTCAATTCGATCCCGAAGCTCCGGCGGCATATCGACCTTCGGCGCCTTCGGATGCAGCAGCCATGTCGCGGCGCTGTGCGTCTCCGATATCTTGAACATCGGCGGCTCCAGACGACTGTCAATGTTTAACGCATATTTATTCCGCGGTGCAAACGCATCGCCCGTTACCTTGTGAAGCAGGTTTGGCGGGCTGCCCGGGATTGTGTAAAGACGTTCGTCATCCGTTCCCAGATCTGGCATCGCGGAGAGAAGTCCCCATGTGTACGGGTGGCGCGGATCGTAGAATACATCCTCGACCGTGCCGCTCTCGACGATCTTGCCTGCATACATGACGTTGACATAATCGGCAACCTTCGCAACGACGCCAGATCGTGCGTGATATAGATAACCGACAGCTGCCGTTTTTTCTGAATCTCCTGAATCAGTTCCAGAATCTTCGACTGAATCGTAACGTCCAGCGCCGTCGTCGGCTCGTCGCAGATTAAAAGCTCCGGATCGCACGCCAGTGCGATCGCAATGACGATTCTCTGGCGCATACCACCGGAGAGCTGGTGCGGATAGTTTTTGATTCGCTTCTCCGCGTCGGTGATGCCGACCAGCTTCATCAGCTCCAGCGCCTTCTTATATGCCTCTTCCTTCGGTGTATGGTAATGCCAGATCATGCCTTCCATGATCTGTTTCCCAACCGGCATCAGCGGGTTTAAGGAGGTCATCGGATCCTGGAAGACCATCGCGATCCGTTTTCCGTTGATATGGCGGCGGATTTCCTCTTTTTTCATCTGCAGAATTTCTCTGGTGACCCGTTCCTCCGGGTTACGGTAATAGGAAAATGTGATCTGTCCGCGGTCGATTGTTCCGTTCTTTGCCAGGATTCCCATGATCGCCTTCGCAGAAACCGATTTACCGGAACCGGATTCCCCAACGATCGCGACCGTCTCGCCCCGGTTTACCGTCAGGTTGACGCCCCGGACGGCATTGACCACTCCGGCTGTCGTTTCGAAGGAAATGTCCAGATTCCGCACTCGTAAAATTTCTTCTTTTTTCTCCATGCCATTTCCTCCTACATATCCTTCATCTTCGGATCCAATGCATCACGCAGACCATCCGCCAGCATGTTAAAGCACAGCATCAGAAGTCCCATGACAATTAACGGGAACACGATCATGTACGGATGGCTTGTAAAGTTCTGATATCCACTCGAAATCAGGGAACCCAGCGAAGCCATCGGCTCCGGCACACCCAGACCAATAAAGGCTAAGAATGCCTCGGTAAAGATTGCGTGGGGGATCGAGAACATCGTCTGTGTAATCAGAGGACCAAAAATATTTGGTAAAATCTCTTTGAAAATGATGCGGAAGCTCTTTGCTCCCAACGTCCGGGAAGCAAGCACATATTCCTGCTCTTTCAGCTTTAATACCTCCGCGCGGGCGATTCGGCTCATGCCCAGCCACCCGGAAAACATCAGGCGAACGTAATGGACATAAGCCCCGGTTTCATAACTAACAAAAGCAGGGTAACCGTGATCAGGTACGGAATACTGTTTAGTATCTCGACGATACGCTGCATGATCATATCGACTTTTCCGCCGAAATATCCGGATACAAGTCCATACGTCAGACCAAACGCAAGGTCGATGAATACCGCCAGAACCGCTACATAGAGGCTGATCCGCGTTCCGCTCCAGGTCCTGGTCCAGAGGTCGCGTCCCAGCGAATCGGAACCAAACCAGTAGTAGGTATCGGTCAGATCGTTGCTCTCATAATAGTTGATTTCTTTACTTCCGGTGGATGTACGGATCGTCTCAGAACCATCTAAGATACCCATATTTTCCAGTCCCGGCACTCTCGGCGCCATGTTCTGGTTGGTAATAATCTGCTGATCGTAGGTAAACTGGTTCATGTGAGGTCCGACAAGCGCCATCACAATCAGAAACAGAATACAGACAAAGCTGAACATTGCGCCCTTATTTTTCTTAAACCGTGCAATTGCCTCTTTCCAGTAGCTCTGGCTTGCAAAGTTTGTATCGACATGTTCAAAGCCATCTTTGTGCTGGAATTCAAAATCATCGTCCAGAAATTCGATCTGGCTTAAATATTCTTCGGGTGATAACACATGCTCCCGAACGGAAGCCGCATCCCCGCCTGTCATTTTCTCATCTGTCTTTTCGTCACTCCGTTTTTTCATGCCATCACCTCTCAATCCGATTTCTTCGCCAGACGGATTCTCGGGTCAATAATTCCGTACAGGACGTCAACCACCAGCATCAGGACAATGTACATGACACTGTAGATAAATGCCAGCGAAATCGTCACGTTGTAATCGTTGGACTGAATCGCTGCAATCATTAAGCTTCCGATGCCCGGAATCGAGAAGATCTTCTCGATAACCAGGGAACCAATCATCAGATCGACAACCAACGGCGCCAGTACCGTAATGATCGGGATCAGCGCGTTTCGAAGTGCATGGCGCACCAGAAGCGGGCGTCCCGTGATTCCCTTGCTCTCCGCAAGCAGCATGTAGTCGCTGTCCAGCACCTCCAGAAGGGAGGTTCTCGTAAATCGAGCCACCGTCGCTACCGTAAACATCGACAGCGCCAGCATCGGCATGATCGACGATGCGAAGAACTTCTTGCCGTCAAACAGAAGCGGCAGCCACTGTGCCTTGTAGCCGATGAAATATGCCATAACCAATGCAAAAACATAGGACGGAAGCTGACGCCCAGAACTGAAATCACAGTACAGATGGTATCAAGCCAGCTGTTTTTCTTGAGCGCTGCCAGAATACCTAAAATCAGTCCGACTACCGCACCGAAGGAAACTGCCTCCAGTCCGATTCCAAAGCTGACCGGCACACGGTTCTTTAACAGAACCGAGATGGAGGTATCCTTGGAGATAACATACGATACACCAAAATCGCCCTGCAGCAGGTTCTTCACATACGTGAAAAACTGTACGATCAACGGTTTGTCCAGTCCATATTTCTTCGACATCATCGCAATCTGATCCGCGGTCAGCTTTTCATCGTTGAACGGAGATCCCGGCATCAGCTGCAGCAGCATAAAAAGTACCAGGATGATGATCAGAAGCGTGACAAGAGAAATCATGATACGTTTTCCGATATATTTCTTCATGTCCGTACTCCCTTCTTTCTTAATATAATACGTCTCTCTCCTTCTCTTATAGCCCGGATATTCTTTCAACTCCGAAGTATAAAATAAGACAAACGGTTTTATCTCTCTATTCCTGCATCCACACGCGCATATGCGTCATGCCACGGTTGCACCATGCATAGTACGGAATTGCCTGCAGGGTTACCATCTCCTCCGGTGCTGCATCTTCTGCATAAAGCGCCGGATTAACCGCCGTTTTCTTCCGGCAGCCCGTCACGCGCAGCGCCACGATACCTTCCAGCAGATCCGCCTGATACGGAAGCGCTCAATCTTCGCCTCCCGCGGAATCCGCAGTGTCTGAAGATCCTCTCCGTTGTCCACGCCCTCAAAGGTGTAGATGATTGGTCCGCGTCTGAGTGCCACGCATCCGGCATCCGCCCGCACCATCGGGTGTGCATAGACCCGCTCCGGCTCCATCTCCATCTCGCAGGAAACAGTATCACCAGGCTGCCAGCTTCTCTGGATCATCCAGTAGCCCTTGTCTGTCTTGACTGCCCCGGAAACCGGTATGCCATTGACCTTCACCTGCATCTGATGGCACCAGCCCGGATAACGGACTGCCAAAGTAAATTCTGCTCCCGCCTGCTCCGGTTCTACCGTGTAGGTAACGGAGCCGTTCCACGGATATTTCGATGTAAGCGCTATCTTCACGCCGCCCGCTGTTTCAAAGGTAGCCGTTCCCCCGACAAACAGGTGGGAATAGATCGTATCTTCACTTGAAGACCATACATAGGAACCAAGTGAGGTCATCAGACGCGCCAGGTTCGGAGGACAGCATGCACAGTCATACCAGCCGATCCGCTCCGGTGTGTATTCTTCTTCGCCATATGCGTTGGTCGGCATGCCCGGATTGGCTTCAAGCTGATTGATATAAAAGAATTTCGTTCCGTCTAACTGCATGCCGCTGATAGTTCCGTTGTAAATCTCCCGCTCCAGAATATCTGCATACCGCGCGTCCGGATCCGCCTCCAGCATCTGTTTCGCGAAGAAGCAGACCCCCACCGCCGCACACGTTTCCGCGTAAGCGGTGTCATTCGGCAAATCATAATCCACGGTAAATGCCTCGCCGTAATAGGTGGAACCGATTCCACCCGTTATGTACATCCGCCGGTCTACCATGTTGTCCCACATCTTCCGGCAGGCTGCCATCAGCGCCTCATCATGATTCTGCGCTGCCAGGTTTGCCGCCGCCGTCAGAAGATACATACAGCGGACCGCGTGTCCTTCCACCGTATCCTGCTCACGCACCGGCTTGTGATTCTGCATGTAGGACGGCGGCTGCTTGTCCATGTAATCGGTGCGGCTCCAGCTTCTAGCCGCCGCTTCTTTATGGAAGAACTCCGGATCCCGTCCGCGCTCATCGATAAAATATGCCGCCAGCTTCCGGTATCTCTCTTCCCCGGTTGCCTGATAAAGCCGCATCAGCGCCAGCTCGATCTCCTCATGTCCCGGAATGCCGGTTACTTTGCCTGCTTCCCGTCCGAACCGCCGATCGATATGATCGCACAGCTTGCAGCAGATATCTAAAAGCTTCGTCTTTCCCGTCGCCTGATAGTACGCGACGCCTGCCTCCGTCATATGTCCGGCACAGTACATCTCATGGCAGTCCGTCAGGTTCTGCCACTTATGTTCCGGCTCCGCCGCAATGAAATAGGTATCCAGGTAGCCGTCCGGCTGCTGCGCCCGCCCGATCAGGTCGATGATCGCATCGGCACGCGCCTCCAGCTCTGGATTTGCCTCGACGGTCAGTGAGTACGCCACCGCCTCCAGCCATTTCGCCAGATCGCTGTCCTGAAATACACGCCCGTAATACGTTCCTTTCTCATCTCCCGCTGCAATGCGGAAGTTTTTAATCACATGGCTCTTTCGGATTCCGGACACCTCATCGTGAAGCACCCGTTCCTGATACGGAAGCATCGTGTGAATTACCACATTCTGTACCCGCGAAAAGAACGGGTCGTCTATCTTTACCTGTTTCAAATCAATGAAACTTGTCTCCTTTTTTATCATTCACAGAAAACCTCCTGATTTATTATTCACTTATCCGTAAGCGCCTATTAATAATCTGAAAAAGACTTCTTTTTTTGTATGTTTTCTTATAAGTATACCATTCAAATAGTAGAAAAGCGATCTAACACATTTTGCATATTATAGAAAAGAATACGCGCATTTTTATAGAACAAAATCAGCCTGATTTCATTCTTTCTTTTTCTCTGATTTTTCTTTATTTTTCATTCATCCCCTCTTATTTTCCCAAGTAGAGTGTTTTATTTCTGCAAATACAAGGGATTTTCCAAACAGATTCTTGCTGTTTTTCTCTCTATTTGATATAATAAAATTGATATTTTAAATTTGTTTAACAACCTGACAAAGTTGTCCTGTTTTTCGTTTGCTTCTCTGCGGTTCAGACAGGATTCCTGTTACGTGGCTGTTTTTATTTAAACGGGAGTACATACATCATGAATTTTATTAATTTAAACTGTCCGCCCCTTCCTTATTTTATCGTCGGAGGCGGATGTGTTTACCGCCCCGGCGATATCCATGAGCGCCGGACGATCCGAAATGTCTTTGATCTTATCTATGTTCACAGCGGAACTTTATATCTCGAACAGGATCCGTTCCGCGTTGAACTGAATGCCGGGCAGTTTTTTATCATTACCCCCGATACCCCGCACCGCGGCAGCCGCGTCTGCCAGGAAAAGACCACGACGAGCTGGGTGCATTTCTATACCAACGGCAAATACAGCCTGTCCGATGAATTTTACCCGGACAACGTAACCCGGCGCGCCGCGCCGAAATTTTACTATTCGCCGCAGAATTTCATTCTCTCCCTGCCGCGCACCGGCACCGTGCCGGAAGCCAACCGGGAGAAGCTGGAAAAGTACCTGCAGCGGATGAACCTGGTTTCTTTCAGCAAATACACACAGAAAAAGAGCTTTCCGTCCTCCGTGCGGACGCCGTTTGAGCTCCAGAATGATTTCATTGAATTTCTCCAGGTTCTCTATGCGCCGTACTGCTACAGCCGCGAGAAGGAAAGCATCGCCCGGACGCTGCGCGACTATCTGGATGCCCACTACACGGAGGAGATCTCCTTAAACGATCTGGCGCGCCAGTATTCCTACAGCCCGTCCCACTTAATCCGCAGCTTCCACCAGGCATACGGTGCCAGCCCGATGCAGTACCTGAAAAAACTACGCATCGAACACGCCTCCCAGCTTCTCCTCCACTCCGACGCCACGATCCAGTCGGTCGGTGAGATGGTAGGACTGCGGATCCCCTCCTATTTTATCCGCGTATTTAAGCAGGAGATCGGCATCACCCCGGCGCAGTACCGGATGTTTTACGCAGAAGAGAATGGGGGGAGTGAGGCGCCTTAGAGGCGATTCACAGCTGATGTTTTTTACTATCTATTTGTTTTCGTAAGAACTGTCATGAGCGTGGCAGTTCTTTTTTTTACACAAACCAGTGAACAGTTTTTTAATGTATCTATCAGTTTCTTTACATCAGCTATTGTTTAAGCCAGTTATCCGCACATTGAAAATCCTTTATATTTAATGTGACACTGTGTGTATACAAAGGAGGAAATTCCGAATTGAAAACTGTCACGATTAAACTTCGCATTCATAAACTTTTGGCTGAAAAGCGTCTGACGAAATACCGTTTTATCGCCATGACCGGGCTTGGCTATAAAAATGCCAGCCGAATTCTGGACAATGAAACTGAATCCATCCGCTTCAGCACCATCGCCCGCATCTGCTCCGCACTGGACTGTACGCCCGGCGATCTATTTGAAGTTCATGAGGAAGAAGATCCTTACGATGGAATGTATTAAACATTCGGAAACAAGTGATTTCATGTGCGGATCGCACGCCAAAAAAGAGCTGTCAACCGACGGTTTGCACCGGCTTTTGTGACAGCTCTTTTTGGTGATCCTATTTTTAAAAACAGAAGCGGTACCGCCTCTGAAAAGACAGTACCGCTTAACCTATCCGAATATTATATATAAGGTGTCCACCAGCAAGATACCTTACCAGTCATCCCGTCCATACTCTTCCCGCTCATCCAGGGCATCATCTACACCATCGGCATATTCTGAATCCCGGCGGTAGCGATCCCAGTCATAATCATCACCTTCCATAACATCATCATATCCTGCATCATACGCTGCATAGGGATTCTGGAGATTCTTTTGCACCGGTGGTATTCCCCTCTGCGCAGGTGTGTTTTTACGACTCCGTTGTTTCAGTTCCCACAAGGGATCCTCTTCTATCCGTTTAAGATATTCCTCATGGCTTCTGGATTCCTCTTCTTCTTTTTTCTTCTGTAATTCTATCAGCTCAGCCCGTTCTCTTTTTTTACGTTCCTCTTCTTCCCGTTTACTTTCTTCTATCTTCTCTGCCCTGTGCTGTTCACAGTATATGCCATCAAAGGCAGATTGTAACATCCTTCCTCCCAGCACTTATACGGATATAGCAGAACCACGAGAAGTCCACAGCCCATCGCACAGATAAGCAGCGTACAGAGAGTCTGGCGATGCTTTCCAAACCAGTTTTTCATTCCTGCTGCCAGACGGTTTTCTTTTTTCTCTGTTTCCTTCTCAGATTCAGGACTCTCTTCTTTCTTTTTCTTCCGGGACTCCATCCAAAAGGTCAGTTCGGCATCCAGCAAAAACAACGGTATCAGACATGTAAAGGTGCCAACAAACAGCATCAAAGCATTGCCCGAATCTCCATGCACGCTTCTCGCATACTGGTAATGGCACTCTTCGTCATACCAACTATACAGACTCCAGGCATATGCCCCCAGAATGCCGATCAGAACTATCCATTTTATCTGCTTTTCTTTCCGCAGGATTCTCATGACGAGAAGTGCTCCTGCCATCGCAAACAGGAAACCTATCTTTAGATACACCGGTGCCGCCACCAGAGAAATCCAGGCTGTATATACCGGATAAAAGACACCAATAACCACTATCACAATCATCAGAATTCCAGACTCCATAGCTATACCCCCTATTAAGTCCATCTTACCACAAATGCGGATGCTAGGTGGGTTATTTATGCCCCTTGAAGAAAATATCCACTTATGATAGCCTGCCCCGGATTACAAAGGCACGTATATGCTTGCTGTACCTCCCTTGTAATGCAAAAAGCTGCCGCAGATCAGAAAGTTTTTTCCGATCTGCAGCAGCTTTTTATCTCATTCTTATTATTTTCTTCCTATTCTCTTAAGCTCCAGAATCCTCTGGTTCCGGCTTCCGCGAAACTGCAGGGTCAGATCCTTCTCCGCTTCCACGAACTCTCCGTCCACCAGCACATCCACATAGGACAGCATCTCGTCTGTCACCTCTGTATGGACCACGCCGCCGGCTGCCAGATCCCGATCCCACAGATAGCCGCTGTAGCACCAGATATCCTTCTCCGGATACGTCTCGCGCACCTTCCGGAGTAAATGTACCAGTTCCATCTGGTTTTCTGGCTCAAACGGTTCTCCGCCAAGCAGCGTAAAGCCCTGTATATATCCCGGCTCCAATGCCGCTAAAATCTCTTTCTCCGTCTCTTCTGTATATAACTGTCCATATCGGAAATCCCACGTCTCCGCATTGAAACAGCCCTTGCAGTGATGGCGGCAGCCCGACACAAACAAGCTGACGCGCACGCCAGGACCGTTGGCAATATCATGCTTTTTGATGGTTCCGTAATACATATCTTCCTCCCCTAGACCAATGTACTCTCGGAGGCTTTCACCACATCCTACAGATGCAGCACCCGATCGCGGATCTCCTGGGTACGTCCCTGGTTCCAGAACTGGGTTCCGATGTAGCCGCAGGTACGGCGTGCGACAAAGAGCTTGTTCTGGTCGCGGTTGCCGCAGTTCGGGCACTCCCACACCAGCTTGCCAGCCTCATCCTCAACAATCTTGATCTCGCCGTCATAGCCACACTTCTCACAGAAATCACTCTTGGTGTTCAGCTCCGCATACATAATATTATTGTAGATAAACTGCATCACAGAGAGAACTGCCGGAATATTAGTCTGCATATTCGGCACCTCGATGTAGCTGATCGCACCGCCCGGGGAGAGCTTCTGAAACTCTGCCTCAAATTTCAGCTTACTGAACGCGTCAATCTTCTCGGATACGTGTACATGGTAGCTGTTCGTGATATAGTTCTTATCCGTAACGCCCGGAATGATACCGAAGCGCTTCTGCAGGCATTTTGCAAATTTATAAGTCGTAGACTCCATCGGCGTGCCGTATACAGAATAGCTGATGTTCTCCGCCTCTCTCCACTCTTTGCATTTATCATTCAGACGCTGCATAACTTTCAGTGCAAATGGCTTCGCCTCCGGATCGGTGTGGGATTTTCCTAACATCCGCATACACATCTCATACAGACCTGCATATCCCAGAGAAATCGTAGAATAGCCGTTGTACAGGAGTTTGTCGATCGTCTCACCCTTTTTCAGGCGGGCAAGCGCACCATTCTGCCACAGAATCGGCGCCACATCGGAGATCGTGCCGAGCAGCCTCTCATGACGGCAGCGGAGCGCACGATGGCACAGTTCCAGTCTCTCATCGAGAATCTGCCAGAAACGGTCCATATCTCCCTCCGAAGAACAAGCCACATCGACCAGGTTAATCGTGACAACACCCTGGTTGAAACGTCCATAGAATTTATGCTTGCCGTTCGGCAGCATCTGGGAATCCTCTACCGTCAGGAAAGAACGGCAGCCCATGCACGGGTAAACCTCGCCCTTCTTTAATTCTTTCATAATCTTAGCAGAAATGTAGTCCGGAACCATCCGTTTCGCGGTACATTTCGCTGCCAGCTCAGTCAGGTGCCAATATTTCGAACCTTCCGTAATATTGTCCTCATCCAGCACATAGATAAGCTTCGGGAACGCCGGTGTGATCCAGACGCCCTTTTCATTCTTGACGCCCTGCATTCTCTGCAGCATCACTTCCTCGATGATCATCGCAAGGTCATCTCTGGTCCGTCCCTCCGGAACCTCGTCCAGATACATAAATACCGTGACAAACGGAGCCTGTCCGTTACAGGTCATCAGGGTGATAAGCTGGTACTGGATCGTCTGGATGCCGCTCTTAACCTCCTCGCGCAGACGGCGTTCGGTCACGCGGTTGATGATATCCTCATCCAGTGCCTCGCCGCACTCGGTGCGCTCTGCAATCACGTTCTTGCGCAGCTTCTGACGGCTGATGTCCACAAACGGTGCCAGATGCGCCAGAGTAAAGGACTGTCCGCCATACTGGTTGCTGGCTACCTGCGCCACGATCTGGGTAGTCACGTTGCAGGCCGTAAAGAAACTGTGCGGCTTCTCGATCATCGTCTCACTGATCACAGTGCCATTCTGCAGCATATCCTCCAGATTGATCAGGTCGCAGTTGTGCTCCTTCTGTGCAAAATAGTCGGTATCATGGAAATGGATGATGCCTTCCTCATGCGCGCGGACGATCTCCTCCGGCAGCAGCACACGCTTGGATAAGTCCTTGCTGACCTCGCCCGCCATGTAGTCACGCTGGGTCGAGTTGATGACCGGGTTCTTGTTGGAGTTTTCCTGATTCACTTCTTCATTAATATGGTCCAAAAGTGCCAGGATGCCGTTATCGGTCGTGTTGGACTTGCGTTTTAACTCCCTGCGGTAGCGGTAGCGCACATATTTCTGTGCAACCTCATAACCACGCATCTCCATAATGCTGGTCTCTACCATATCCTGGATATCTTCCACATTCACCGCGTGCGGCATCTCCTGCACCTGCTCGGCGATCGTATCTGCAATCGCTTCAATCTGGTACGGGTTCATCTGGTGAATACGCTCCACATTGCCGTTTGCTTTCGTGATCGCATTTACGATCTTCGCCCGGTCAAAATGTACTTCTTCTCCATTTCGTTTGATTACATTGGTTGTTACTGTGTCTTCCATCCCTGTTCCCTCTCCTTACCCTTAAGCCCGTTTTATGACTTGTCTTCTATAATCTATAAATTGACTCGCCGGTTCCCGTTTCTGTGATTTCTCTTTCTACTTTTATGGCATACATCGAACATCCATCTGTATCCATTTCCCGTCCCCCAGCTTACTCTCATTTCCTCATTCATGAGAGCAACGCCTTCTTCTGACAGGCTATTTTTCATGTCCGGATGCCTTCACTGACAGGATTCTTTTCCGTTCCGACTTGTCTTACGATTGGCTTTATTTTTGATTTGTATTTAGGTAATTTTTAGAATTACACACAAAATATTGAACTCGTTTTCTTTCATAACACAATATATAGTGTGTTCGTCGTGACGTATTTAAGCATACACCAATTAGATTAAAAATGGAAGAGGATTCCCCTATATTTTTTCGAATCAGAATTTTGCACAAAAATCATTTTCTCCCTTTACAAACACCCAAATCTGTGATCCCCTTTCCACGACGTTCTTTCCAGACTTATCCACCGTCCCATGTGCAAAACCCACCTCGTCATTTCTCCCATGGCTGCATCCCATATACCTCTGAGTCTCCTTCGCCCATACCCTTATCTGTTTTAAAAATACCGAAAATAATGCTTTTTAAAATATTTTTAAAAATATTTAAAAAACTGTTGACATTTTATTCTGGATGGAGTAGAATAACACATGTCTTACGGATGAGGCATCCGCAAGAAAACAAAATAAGCGCCTTTAGCTCAGTTGGTAGAGCAGTAGACTCTTAATCTATTTGTCCAGGGTTCGAGTCCCTGAAGGCGCACTATCAAGTGCTTGTTTCGCAGACTGAGAGCTGTGGGGCAGGCACTTTGTGCGTTAGCAATGAGGCGTGCAAAGAAAAAAAGAGATGGCGGATGACGCGTTGTGCTTGCACATAAACAGCATCCGTTATCTCTTTTTTTCTTTATAGGCGAATGCCCGACAGCGAGGAAAAGCGCCAGCTTTTTCGAGCTGCCGCACGCCGGATTTCAAAGATGCGACTCTTTTCAAACTGCCCACGCCGGACTCCAAAGACGCAGCTTTTACAGCGCCCGCCCAATCGCCTTCTCCACTTCCTTCTTTGAACTAGCGCCGACTTCCTTGCTGAACACTTCCCCATTCCGGAAAATAATCATCGTCGGGATCGACATGATTTTATATTCAGCCATAACCTCCGGGTTCTCATCGACATTCAGCTTTCCGATCTTCACTCTTCCCTCATACTCGCTCGCCAGCTGCCCGATCACCGGCGCCATCATCTGGCACGGACCGCACCAGTCTGCGTAAAAATCAACCAGTACCGGAATCTCCGATTTCAGTACCTCCTCCTCAAAATTCGCGGTCGTAAACTTCATCTCCATCACTCATTTCCTCCTTTCGTTCTATCCATATAGGCAGTCAACAGAAATGCCCTGTTTCTCTTTACGACGGCTTCTTTTTACCGCCTCCCAGTGCCTTTGCTGCCTCTTCCATCGATTTTTTCCATTTTAATGCCTGTTTATTCAATTCCACTTTATCGCTGGTCGCCTGAATGAGTTTCCGTGTAATCTGCTTTTTAATATCCATTCCGCTATCCAATTTTTTCATTATAACTAATATATACAGCGAAATGCCTTTGCAGCACTCTTTTCCCTACCGCACCGCCACCAGCTTGCAGATCGGCTTGCCCTGCGCCGAGAACTTTGCCTCGTACTCGGTCATGACATTGCCCTCTGCCATCTTGCTGTGGTGCAGGTCACGAGTATATTCTGTGATGCGCCAGCCCGCCTCCGGAATCGCCTCCAGGGAATAGGAAAATAAATCCTGGTTGTCTGTCTTGAACTCGACTCTTCCATCCTTCTGGAGAATCTGATCGTACACTGCCATAAATGGCGGCGAGGTCAGTCTCCGTCTCGCATGGCGGTCTTTCGGCCACGGATCCGAAAAATTCAAATAAATCCGCTCTACTTCCCCCGGTCCAAAAATCTCTGCCAGTTCTCTGGCATCCTCACATAAGAAATAGACATTGGACAGTTCCATCTGTTCTCTCTTGCGGATCGCCTTTAAAAGAACCGTCGAATATTTCTCAATACCCACAAAATTCACATCCGGGTTGCGGGACGCCTGCTCCAAAATAAACTGACCTTTTCCCATTCCCACCTCGATACGGATCGGATGGTCATTTCCAAAAATCTGCTGCCAGGTTCCCTTCTTCTCCTTCGCCTCGTGAACCACGTGCGGGGTTTCTTCTATCATCTGCTCTGCGCCCGGTATATGGCGTAATCTCATCTTCGTTCCTCCTGCTGTCTACAATCTGCGCCGTCCCGGATAGACTTTCTTCCGTACCGTATCATTCCGTTGAGACGCCCCGGCTTACCCGCCGGATCTATCCTTATCTTACCATTGAAGCCCCCATTTCGCAAGCAAAGGTGCTCTATTTTCACACCATTTTACGATCCCCGTGTTACTGTTCACGCATACGTGCCCAGTAACGGAATTTGCCGTGGCTTCGCATTTAAATATGGCAAATTCCTGCTGCCCCCACGTTTTCTTGCGGCACTTTCGACTCCAAAAATGCCTGCCCATAAACAGCCTCCACTCTCCTCCATGCCGTCCTTTCTAATCCGTCCGACTTTGTGTCCTTTTCTTACAAATTTCATAACTTTTCCAATTTTTATCATTTTATAGATGAATAATTCAAGCGATTATATTATAATAATTTTAGAGCAAAACCAAACATACGGTCACGAAATGGCTGCCGTCTTTTCACCCGTTTGCCGGACATTCAAAAGCCAGGATCCGTCCGGGAACAGCCGCCGGCACGCCGGTTTCGGACCTGCATCATATACACAGGAGGATATGCCTATGGGAACAACAGCTAACACAGGTCAGAGCACCTGGGAACAGATCCACGGCGGGGTCCGCGAGACCGAGCGCCTGATCGGACAGAAGAATTATAACCTGGCGATGGTGAAAGCCTGCCAGACCCTTGAATACATGGTCAAATGCCTCTGCGAGCGGTATGGCATTCTGGAAACCGGTCTTCTGGAGATGATCGACGCCCTCTACAGCGCCGGAAAAATCAGCAAGACCACCTGCGAACATTACCACAAGATCCGCACGATCGGCAACAAGGCGATCCATGAGGGAGACAACAGCGCCTACAACGCCAATCAGGCGCATCACCTTCTGTCGCAGGAGGTCTACACCTTCGCAAATGACTACAATGACACAAAAAAATCCACCCGGGCTTCCCGAAGTGCAGCTCCAACCCCCGCTTCTTCCCGCCTTCGCGGGAACAGCCGACATTCCTCTGCCAGCTCTGGAAACGGAAAACCTGCCGGCACACGTTCCGGCAGCTCCGAGGGACGCCGTCCGCGCGCCTATGCAGGCGGTCCGTCTTTTGAATTTCGAAGCATTATTAAACCAGTGCTTCTGATTATTATTATCATCCTGCTGCTTTTGATCATCAAGATGATACGCCCTGCGACGGATGCCAAACCGGATTCTACTGCAGCCGTCAGCACCGAATCGCTGGCTCCAGAAACCGAGGCAGAGACCGTTGCCGCAGAATCGACCGTTTACCGGACCACCGACACAGTCAATGTCCGTCCGGAACCATCCACCGACACCGACAGGATTGGCGTTCTAGCACCAGATACCGATGTGGAATATCTCCGTGATTACGACGAAAAATGGGCAGTAATCAGCTACAACGGACAGGAAGCCTACGTTTCCAGAGACTTTATCCGGCAGGTTTCGCAGTAATCAGCCAAAAAAGGAACCATACATGCAGTGATTCTTCTCCCTGACATACATGGTTCCTTTTCATTTTCTTTGTACAATGGTTCATCACTTTCGCAATTATACTTTCCGCAATGAATCCCTGAATTTACTCAACTCAAATTTTACTTCAAATCCCGAATTTTCTCCGCCAGCGGCACAATCTCCTCCAGCGAATTTAACTCATAGTCCGCCAGACTCCGGTCAAAGGAAAAACGGTTATCGATGAGCGCCGCCACTGTCATTCCCGCGCAGTGCCCCGCCGTGATGCCGACCGTCGAATCCTCAATCACAAGGCACTCCTCCGGCTGCAGGCCCATCTGCTCCGCCGTATAGAGGTAAACCGCCGGATCCGGCTTGCTGCGCTTGAACGTACTCGCACTGATCATCCGCTCCAGACGGGACGCCACGCCATTTTCCTTTAAAATGCGCTCCACCTGCTCAATATTCGTCGCGGATGCGACCGCCAGCCGGAAGCCCTCTGTTTTCAGGCGATCCATCACATCCAGAATCTCCGGGCGGAAGATCGAGAGATAATCAATCGAATTAAAAATGTCCGTCCAGCGCCCCAGATACTCGTCATGCAGCTCCTGCCAGGTCTGACCATTGTGGATCGCCTTCTCCACAACCATCCAGCAGTCCTGCTTCGTCGTCCCCACCGTCCCGTGCAGACTCTCCAGAGTCACCTCCGGATTTTTCGTTTTTGCATATTCATACAGATAATTCAGATAAATTCCTTCACTGTCAATGATGACCCCATCCATATCAAAAATGACTGCCTTTATCATATTCGTATCCTCTCTCTTTCTGCTCCAGATTATAACATCTTCCCCCAGTATACAGGAATCCCCCGCCAGCTGACAAGCCCCTATTCCACCCTCCCGCCATTCTTTCGAAAAATTTATTACTGTTCACGCATCGTGCCCAGTAACGGAATTTGCCGTGGCTTCGCATTCAAATACGGCAAACTCCTGCTGCCACCATGTTTTCTTACGGCACTTTCGCTTCCAAAAGTGCCTACCCGTAAACAGTAACAAAAATTTCACATATTTTTCCATTTCGCGCCTTTTCATGCTTCCCCGAAACTGTTATACTGGATAACGAAACGGAAACTTTAACATACAGAGCCGTTTCAAGGAAAATAGAACAAACGACCTCTTTACAAATTTATCACATAAAATGAAAGGCTGCAGCTGTACCACAACCTGACAGCCGCGAAAGGTTTTATATGACACAGAAAAAAACATATTTAAGCTGGCTTCTGGGGCTTATCTGTGCTTTCAGTCTGATGATCGTGTTTCTGATTACCTCGGTGGAAGCCGTCGCCTACTGGACGCCGCATTATTATGAAAATGAATATACCCGCTACCAGGTTGCCGATGATGTCCATATGGAGATGGACGACCTGCTTTACGTGACGGACGAGATGATGGCATATCTGCGCGGCAGCCGCGACGATCTGAACATTGACACCGTCGTAGACGGGACGCCGCGCGAATTTTTCAACGCCAGGGAGAAGGCGCACATGGCTGATGTCCGCAACCTCTTTCTCGGAGGACTGGCGCTGCGCCGCCTCTGCCTGTTTCTGGCAGCGGCATCGGTTGCACTGCTGGCACTTTTCAAGGTTCCGTTAAAACACCTGCTGCCACGGATGCTCTGCGCCGGGACGGTTTTATTTCTGGGCGTGACCGCCCTGCTTGCCGGGATCATTTCCACTGATTTTACGAAATATTTTATTATTTTCCACAAAATCTTCTTTACCAACGATCTCTGGCAGCTCGATCCGCGGACCGATCTTCTGATCAACATCGTGCCGGAACCATTTTTCATGGACACCGCCGCCCGGATCGGCATCACCTTCTGCCTGATGACCGGCGCCCTGTTTTTTCTCTGCCTTGCATGTATCCTGCGGGAACACCGCAGGGGCAAATCAGGGGCAGAAAATTCCGGAAATTCCGGAGGCAGCAGCTCTCCAGGTAGTTCCAGCCACCCGGCTGCTCCGGATTTGAAGACGAAAATAGCTGGCAGCACAGGCAGCAAGTTGTCCTTGTTTTTAATTGGTACACTTTTGCTGTCCCTGCTCGCCGCCCCGATGCAGCGCTTGCCTCCACTGAATGGCCGTCGGACATTTCCATTGACTCCGATGCCGGGATCGTCATGGACGCCAACACCGGAGTCGTTTTATATGGAAAAAACATCCATGAAACCTACTCTCCCGCCAGTATCACAAAGGTTCTGACCTCCCTCATCGTTCTGGAGCACTGTTCCCTCGATGAGACGGTCACCTTTTCCGAGAGCGCGGTCTACAACGTGGAGTCCAACAGCAGCAGCGCCGGATACGATACAGGCGATACTGCCAGCGTCAAGGACTGCCTCTACGCCCTGCTTTTAAAATCAGCCAATGAGGCTGCCAACGCACTCGCCGAGCACGTTGCTGGCTCCGCTGATGCATTTGCTGTTTTGATGAATGAAAAAGCCGCCGAGCTTGGGTGCCAGGATTCGCATTTTGCAAATCCGAGCGGCCTGAATAACGAGGAACACTATGTCAGCGCCTACGACATGGCGCTCATCACGCGGGCGGCATTTGAAAATCCTACGTTTGCCAAGATCGTCGAGACAACCTACTATAAACTGCCGCCGAACCAGAAAAATCCCGAGGGACAGGGCATCTCCCCGGGCAATAAGCTGGTCAAAAAGAACTGGCCGCAGTACTACCGTCCGGACGTCCTCGGCGGCAAAACCGGTTATACCTCCATCGCCCTCAACACACTGGTCAATGGTGCCAGACAGGGCGATACGACACTGATTACCGTCATCCTGCACAGCAACAACACGCAGTATGAGGATACCAGCCGGCTGCTCGACTTTGGATTTAACAATTTCCAGTCGGTCAAAATTACAGATTATGATCAAACTTTTTCAAATATCGGAAAAGATTTGAAAATTGCAGATGTGTCTACCGCCGGAGGTGAATCCCTGTCCATCGACCCAGATAGCCGCGTGGTACTTCCAAAAACAGCGGATTTCTCGGAGACAACGACCTCCTTCGACTATGAGATCCCGGCTGGCGCACCGGACGGCACGATCGCCTGTGTCACTTATTCGCTCGGCGATCACAAGGTTGGCCAGGCATATCTGACCCTCACCGACAGCAGCCAGACAGCGGCAGATATTCCTGAAAAGCTTGTATCCCAGGCGGCAACAGCTGCCGCGCAGGACAACTCCGACACTGCCCTCTCAAACGGCTCCTCGGAGGCCTTGCCGCTCTCCAATCCGCCCGAATCGGCTGCTAATCAGGAAAATAGTTCCACCGGTAAATCCTTTGGACAGCTGTTTCATATTTCCGTCCGCGTTCCACCGGCATTCATCGCCGCACTGACCGCCATTCTTGTCGTGATCGGCGCGGTCACCGCCGGCATCCGTTTTCTCCAGATGCAGCGCCGCCAGGAGGAGGACGCCCTCGCAGAACGCCGCAGACGGCGCGCGGAACGTCTGCGCGACAGCGGAATGTCCGAAGCAGATTTCGACCTGATGATGCAGGATCGCCGAACGGCGCTGGCAAAAAAAAGGAAGAAACGATCGCATAAAATCCCATAACTGACACAAAAAGAGTTACCAGATGTGGAAATTCTCTTCTTTTACCTTACTCTAAACAGGCAGGAGAAACATTTCCATATCCAGTAACTCTTTTCTATGAATTTTTCTTTTCTCTAATTCCTATTTCATACGCTCCATCCGCCCGGCTGCCTTCACCCTACTCGGCTGCTTCTGCCGCCTTTCCAGACTTCTTCGCCTTGTTGCGTTCCGCGCGCTTCTTCTTCGTTTCCTCCTTCTTCTGCTCCACGTAGGCCGCTCCCTCTTCACCGACCAGCTTCGTCGTCTTAACAGCAAAGAACGATCCGTCCTCCGACTTCTTCATCCGGATCTTTCCCTTCATATAACCGTGCTCCGGGCAGACCGCCAGACAGAAGTAAAATTTCTGGTTTGAGGAAAACCAGCGGATCTTTTTCCGCAAGGTCCGGCGGCATTTGTAACAAACCATCTCCGCCACACGCCGTTCCTCCAAAATCTCTTCCTTCGTCTCATGCTCACGCGACACAAATTTCGCATATCCTGGAAATTCCAGGTAGATCTCTTCCTCCTCCGTCAGCGGCGGCTGGTAATAATCCACTGAAACATACTCCATCATGCTGTAAAAGTCCATCTCACTCATGACACGCCCCGTGTAGTACGCATCATCCAGCGCCCGGTGGAACGGGCGGTCTTCCGTGAGGTGCAATTCCTCTACCACGGTATCTAACGACTCCTTTTGCTTGGTGCCGTGGATCAGGGCATAGATTTTCTGCAAATCATAATAGAGAAGCGGCGATGGAAACTGCAGCTCCATCCCGTGATATACCATATTCCGCTGCAATTCGGTCAGATCCATCGAGCCCCACGTACAGAACCGGTAATCATCCCCGCACCATTCTAAAAATTCGGTCATCGCACGCACAAAATCCTCGCCTTCTGTGTCAAGCTGCTCGATCGACATATGCGTCACTTCTGATATCTTATAATGCATCTGCCGGTACACCCGCGGGCGGATCAGACGGCGAAATTCCGAAATGATTTGAAGATTTTTATTTAATTTTACCGCGCCTATCTCAATAATCTCAAATGGAAGCCGGTTCATCGAGCCTTCCTTGCCCGCCGGACTCTGGTTCCATTCCAGATCCAATACTATAAACTGTCCCATAATTCTCGTCTCTTTGTAACGGTTCCGTTTTCTCCGCGTTACCTCTTACTTTTCTTTCTTCACGTTGTCACTGTCCATAACTTTACCACAAATCTGTGTATAAGTCCATATCAGGTTACCGGGCACACATGTGGGGACAGTAATCTTTTTGTTACTATACACGGGTAGGCACTTTTAGAACCGAAAGTGCCGTAAGAAAACGTGGTGGCAACAGGAATTTGCCGTATTTAAATGCGAAGCCACGGCAAATTCCGTTACTGGACACGTATGCGTGTACAGTAACATATTTTTTACATAGAACCACTGGCAGAGTGCTTCCATCTTTGCTATACTTCATGATAGAACGAAGAAGCATTTCTTTTATCAGAATGCTTTCTTCTAAGCTTTATTATGCACCTTGGGAGGGGCTGCTTATGGATTTAATACAACAATTTATCGATACATACAAGATGAAATGGACGTTCTACGACGCCGCCGGGCGGCTCGCGGCAGAGAAACTCCAGCTCGCTCTGCAAAATGCCGGTATCCGGGCGATCGTGACCTCTCGCGCCAAGAATCCCGCCAGACTCCGCACAAAAGTGCAGCGGCGCAATTCCAGACGTGAAGAACCATACCAGACACTCGAGGAAATCTACGACGACATTGCCGATCTGTCCGGTGTACGCGTCTCCCTGTATTTCCCCGGTGATCGCGGCAAGGTAGATGCGATCATCTCGGAGCTTTTCAACATCCTGGAATTTAAACAGTTCCCGGAACAGTCGAAACCCCCGACTTACCACAAACGGTTTTCCGGCTATTGGGCGAACCATTACCGCGCGCGGATGCGCGATGAAATTTTGAATGAATCACAGAAAAAATACGGATCGGCGCGCATCGAGATCCAGGTGGCATCCCTGATCATGCACGCCTGGTCCGAGGTTGAGCATGATCTGATTTACAAGCCAATGCAGGGAACTTTATCCGAGGAAGAGCTGTCGATCTTAGATGAGTTAAATGGTCTGGTCCTTGCCGGCGAGATCGCGCTGGAACGCCTACAGGCAGCCGGAAATGAGCGGCTCCGCAGCCGCAATGCCGCGTTTGGAAGCCAGTACGAGCTGGCGTCCTATCTCTATAATTTCCTGAGCAGCCATCTCAAAACCGAGGACATCGAGCTTCGAATGGGAAATATTGCCCTGCTCTACCGGCTTTTGCAGCGTTTACAGCTCACCGGTCTCAAAGATATTACCCCGATTCTGCGGTCTGTCAAATTTGAAAAGGATCGGCGCACCATTTCCCAGCAGATCATCGATCAGATTATCTCCGGCAATGAAAAGCGCTACCAGTGCTACCAGGAGCTGCGGACGGAACCGGAGACCGCCTCACCGGAAACCCTGCAGGCAGTCAACCAGTTCCTCGAGGAGTGGGTACCATTAGAGCGCCTGCTCAACAAGACTGCGCGGCGCACCTCGACGCGTTCCCGCGGTGCCTTCAATATCAATACACTCAAGCGGATGGATCTCTTTGACAAAGAAATGATCAACCAAATTGTCCAGCTCCGCAAGCTGCGGAATGTCCTGATCCACGACATCGAGCTGCCGGACCAGGCACAGATTCTCCGCTGTACAGAGGAAGCGAAAGCACTTCTGGCACAGCTGACCGGACAGCATGACGCAATGGCAGACGGAGAAAACGGCGAGAAAAACAGCCACGCAGAAAACGCATAGGACACAACGATAAAAGCCATCCAGTTTTTAGCCGGATGGCTTCTTTATTTTACATATTTGATTCTTTTCAGAACCGCTTCCAACATCGAAACACGATGTTTTACATTCTAATTTTGCATTCCAAATTCAGAAGCTTCTTAAATTAGAAATCAACCTCTGTATCATAGAAGCAGCAGGTCAGAAGTTTCGCCATCTGCTCCGGATTGATCGAACGCGGGTTGGAACCGGTACATGCATCGCCAACTGCCAGCTCTGCTACGGTTGCCAGTTTGTCATTGAATTCTTTCTCGTCAATGATTCCACCCTCATAGAGCTTAATGCTCGGAGCGATATTTAACTGCTTGTTCATCTCTTTGATCTCGGCGATCAGAGCGTCAACCAGAGCCTCGTCGCTATCTCCCTGTAAACCGATGAACTTCGCAATATCTGCATAACGCGAAGCTGCCTCCGGTTCCTTGGAGTTAAATTTAATAACCTTCGGAAGATACATCGCATTCGCTGCACCGTGAACAATATGTCCGCCGGAGTAAGCTGCACCTGTCTTGTGTGCCATAGAATGGACAATACCAAGCAGTGCATTGGAGAATGCCATACCTGCCAGGCATTGTGCGTTGTGCATACGTGCTCTCGCTTCTTTGTCGCCATTGTAAGATTTAACCAGATAGGTATGAATCATCTTGATTGCGTGAAGTGCCAGCGGGTCGGTGTAATCACAATGAAGTGTGGATACATACGCCTCGATCGCATGGGTCATCGCATCCATACCGGTGTTTGCGGTCAGCTTCTGCGGCATGGTCTCAGCCAGCTCCGGATCCACGATCGCTACATCTGGTGTGATATTGAAATCTGCTAACGGATATTTGATACCCTTATGATAATCGGTAATAACGCTGAATGCCGTAACCTCAGTTGCTGTACCAGAAGTAGACGGAATCGCGCAGAATTTTGCTTTTGTACGCAGTGTCGGGAAATTGAACGGAGTGATCAGATCCTCAAACTTGGTATCTGGATACTCGTAGAATGCCCACATCGCTTTCGCTGCATCAATTGGAGAACCACCGCCGATCGCTACGATCCAGTCCGGACCAAATTCCTGCATAAGCTTTGCGCCCTTCATAACGGTCTCAACGCTCGGATCTGGCTCTACTCCCTCAAACAGAGCCACTTCCATGCCAGCTTCTTTCAGATAATCTTCTACTTTCTGAAGGAAACCGAAGCGTTTCATGGAACCACCGCCAACGACAACGACTGCCTTTTTGCCTTTCAGATTTTTCAGTTCCGCTAAAGATCCTTCTCCATGATAGAGATCCCTCGGTAATGTAAATCTAGCCATATTGATACTACCTCCTGTTAATTTTTTAACCACCCTATGTCCAGATTATAGCACGCATTCTGGTGGATTTCAACTGTTTTAACTATTCACTTTTGATATATTTGTGTATTTTTCAAAAATTTTACATTTTATTACTTTGATTTCCATAGAAACTGCGTTCTTCGCTTGTCAATCATCCAACAAACTGCTTCTTTTCTCCATTTTGAACCGTTCCTTTTCTGTCTGCATAATCCCCCTGTGCCTTTGCCTCTATCATAAAGAATTCCTGCTGCCACCATGTTTTCTTACGGCACCTTCGGTTCCAAAAGTGCCTACCCGTAAACAGTAACGGAATTTCTCCACGCCTATTTCCATGCAAAATCTTATCTTGACATCCCTGTTTTTCCGTACTATAACAAGGGCAAGCATAAGCCGCCTGTGCGCTTATGCCCGTTTCATAGCACCTTACAGATTATATCTGTACAAGACTGACACGGAGGACATTATAATATGAAACAGAACTCACGAATCCAACTGGAAAACACCTTGATCGGCGCACTTGGCGTTCTTTCCCTTGTACTTTTTATTCTCAGCTTCCTGCCAGGGCTGGGACTGGCAAACCGCGTCGGTATCCTTCTGGAAATGGGTCACATGGTACAGCGTGCTTTTTCTGTCGTGCTCTTCATCCTGACCTTCCAGCTTTGGAAACGGAAGCGCGCCGCCTGGAACATTGCTGTTATCCTGCTGTTTTTAAGCTTTTTACGCGGGCTGACAGCACTTTCTTCGCCTTTGTATCTTCCGTTCCACCTGGCAGAAGCCGTATTATTTCTGCTTCTCCTGTGTTTTCGGAAGGACTTCTGCTGCCCGTCTGACCGGCGCAGCCTCGGACGCTCTCTCCTGTTTCTGCTGCTGGCACTGGCAGGCATCATCGTCAATGCCGGTATCAGCTATCATTTTTCGGTAAAACCGCTGGGAGAAACCTCTCTTGACTCGCTGATGGATAGTCTCATTCAGGGAACTGCCATGATTTTCGGCATGGGAAATCCGAGCAATGTTTCACGTGAAACACATGTAGTCGAACTGGTTACATTCTGGTTCAGCTGGGGCTGCATCCTCGCCTCCATTCTGTATGCGGTCCGCCCATGGCTGCTGCATCCAGTCAGCCATGCTTCGGATTTGATGCATGCCCGCACCCTCGTCAACCTGTACAGCCAGAATCCCAGCGCCTACCTGACGCTGGAGGATGACAAACTCCTATATTTCGGTCAGAAGGTAGACGGCGTCATCCCCTACGGAGTCGTCGGCAGCACCATCGTCATCAACGGCGATCCCATCTGCGCGGACAGCGATTTTCCGGTTCTCCTGGCAGAATTTAAAGAATTTTGCCAGCGCAGCGCTCACAACTTGTTTTTTATCAGCGTCACTGACCATTTTCTGGAAGAATATAAGAAGCAGGGCTTTGGATGGGTCAAAAACGGGGAGGAAGCCCGTTTCCACCTTGCGGACTATGAAATCTCTGGCAAGAAAGGCGCCAAGATGCGGATGAACATCAACCACGCCCGGAAAGCCGGGGTCGTCGTCCATGAATACTGCCCGCTGAAGCAGCGAGATGCACAGATTGAGGCAGATCTGAACCGCATCACGAACGAATGGCTGCAACAGAAAAAGAGTTCAATGCTGACTTTCGTTATGGGAACTGTCGGGCTGGAAAATCCGATGGACAAGCGATATTTCTACGCCACCGACGCCGACGGAAAAATCGTGGCATTCATCGTGTTTGTCCCATTTCTCGGCAAAAGAGGCTACATGGCGGACGTCACCCGCCACGGAACCGGCGCACCGAGCGGCGTGATGGAGACGATTCTTTACGACGCATTTCAGGTTTTCAAAGACGAGGGCATTGAGTATGGCAGCCTCGGTGTTGCCCCGCTCGCTGGCTTGAAAAATGACAGCTCTAATCCGGTCGAAAAGCTGCTCTGCTTCGCTTACAACCACCTGAATGACTGTTATGGATTCCGCGATCTCTACCGTGCCAAGGAAAAGTACAGCCCGACCGAATGGGTTCCTTCTTATTATATTTACCTGCCGAAGATTCCAACACCAGACATGTTTTATGCCCTTGTGACGATTCAGAATCCGCATCAGATCCGCGAGGCAGCGGAGGATCTGGTAAAAGGATGGGCGCAGCGACTGAGAAACAAGAGGACTTCCCCGACACATCAAAGTAAACCATCTCGCCAGGTAAGTTGGACTGCTTCTTCCAGCACGAAGCAGCCCGACACAAGAAAGCAGACAGATGCAGATAAAAAGGCAGACTAAACTCAGCTTTTATCATGCTGGATGCAGCCTGATAAATTTCATTTTTTTACCAGAAAAGAGGCGCTCTTACGATGAAACATTCCGGCTATCTCACCACCTCCGGCGCAGAAATCTACTATGAACAGTACGGCAGCGGCACACCGCTCCTTATCCTGCATGGAAACAGCCAGTCCCTTGCCGTCTTTTATCCATTTCTGCGCACGTTTCTGCCCGATTTTCAGGTGATTCTGATGGACAGCCGGGGACATGGGCGTTCCCGGCTGTCTGTCCACACAGCGCTCCACGGGTTCTCTACAGAGGATATGGCAGACGACGTTATCGCCCTGCTTAACCACTTACATCTTTCCTCCGTCCACCTGCTGGGATTCAGCGATGGTGCCAATATCGGGCTAGAGATTGCATGCAAATACCCGGAGCGGCTGAAAAAGCTCATCTGTATCAGCGCCAACGCCTCACCGGACGGGCTGCTCACGCCGCTGCACCTTGCCGCCCAAATGCTGCACAGCATTTTAAATCTCCTGGGGAATCTCCTGCTGCCTGTTTTAAAATGCAGCTTCTCTTCTGCCTCTGCATCCTCCGGGGCCTCCGCGGTCTCTGCACTGTCCACCCCGAAAGTTTCCCTGCCATTTCAGAAGAATTTCTCTGTTTCCGCCACATCCGCAGTTTGTGCCGACAAAGAAAGGCAACGTCATTTCGTGTCAATTTTCCCCCGGATTCCGGCAGAACAAAAAAAGAAGCCTGACTTTCTTACCCGGCTGACGCACCGCGTCCTCCGCCGCCGAAATCTGACTTCTCTTTTACTTCACTCGCCCCGTTTAAGTGCCCGGAAATTGCAAACCATCTCCGTTCCTGTGCTGCTGATCGCCGGAACCCGGGATCTCATTAAGCCCTCACACTCCCGCTGGTTAGCAAGGCAGATTCCAACCAGTCGGCTTTTTTTAATGACCGGGGGACGGCATACTTCCATATTCCGTACACCGGCACCTTATCTGCGCGCAATTCTGGCATTTCTGCGCCGCAGCTAAAGTCTCCTCACTCTTCCTGCTGCTCCGCTTTCCTTGCTCCATTCACTTTTAGGTTCTATACTTTTCCTCTTCAAACATCTCTACCGGACAGCATCCGCAGCTGCCGTGTTTCGAGCACTCAACTCAAAGCACCTCTCAGCACAACTTCCGCCCATTATCCACTTCTTCCTTCTGGCAGATCTCATCCAGCACCCAGTTTCCATCTTCCAGAACAAACCTCCAATATTCGAAGAAATCTTCCATTTTCCGGGAGCCCTTCAAAAGTTCTCCTGTTTCTTCGTGATACACATAATCGATCATCTTTCCATGGATCAAATACCAGATATAGTCGCGGTCGTCGCCGTCCTCATTCTCCGCTTCCACCAAAATCGCATCCAGAAGCTGGATCCCTTCCATGACAAACACCTCATGGCGCATCCTGCTCCACTCAAATTTCGTCTGAAACTCCTGCTGCATCTTCTGGCTCAGGTAAGGATGCCCTTTTTCCAAATCACGATCCCGCCAGCATTCCTGAATCCGGTAATATGATTCCCGCACCCGCTCCTGTATCTCACTCCGATCCCAATGATCTTCTCCGATGGAAAATTCTTTCAATTTTTCACGGGCTGCTGCCTGTTTCTTTTTTGCCCGGTGCAGGTATGTAATGGTTCCGGCACTTCCCAGAATCACAAAGGTTCCCGTAAGCAAAAGCGCCTGAAACGCACCTGCCCGTCCGCCTTGTCCCCGGCTGCTGCTTGTATGATGATGGGAAGAACCACCTCCGCCACCTCCGCCGCCTCCGCCGCCGGAAGCACCTCCCGCTCTGGCAAAGGCGGTAAAAGATCCAAGAACCATCATGGCTGCTGCCAGGCAAAGCAGACGGACGAACGTTTTCCGGCACAAGTGACCTTTCTTTCCCAATCTGGAACCCACCCTGATTCCGCCGTTTTCATTTTCTCCCCAGCTTCTCCCCGTTGCTTTCACATCTCTCATATGAATTCTCCTAAAATCTCCCACACCTACTCGTGCTGCTGATCCTCCGGCTCCCTGCAGACATCCACCCAGCCTTTCGCTCCAGACACTTCTTCCAACTCCGGGATCGTGAGACGTACCGCGCTGTGGTCGTCTCCCGCTGCCGGATAAACCGTCTCAAAACGCTTCAGGCTCTCATCCAGATACACTTCGATTCCATCCTTGATACCAAACGGGCAGACCCCACCCGGCGCATGACCGGTAACCTCCTCCACCTGCTCAAACGGGATCATCTTTGCTTTCACGTGAAACGTATCTTTATATTTCCGGTTATCCACTTTCGCAGTACCTTCTGTCAAAATCAATACCGGCTGTTCTCCCTGCAAAAAGGACATCGTTTTCGCAATCATCCCCGGCTCCACGCCTAATGCCTCCGCTGCCAGCGCAACCGTCGCTGTGGACTCTTTTAACTCGATAACATGATCCAAAAATCCGGCTTCCTTTAAGTAATTTTCTGCTTTTTCCAGTGACATGGTTGTTTTCCTCCCGTATCCTCTATCGATTGATCTGCCGTATCAATTTCTTTTATATTTTAGAACTCATTCATCTTTCCCATCATATCACACTTTCATTTTCCATATCAATATTTCTATAGACGAAAAAAGACGGTTCCCTGCATTTGCCAGAGAACCGCCCCCTATTTCATTAATTCCTATTTTCAAGATCGTTCCGACCGCTTTTTGTAAAACCAACACAGATTTTTTGCAAATCTATCTCCAGATTTCAGTTCCAAATTCCGACTTTGTTTGATTCCCTTTTATCCAGTTCCGTCCTGTATTTATCATTTTTTTCCAAAAAATAATTCCATATCGCTCTCCACGCTGTCAATTCCCACGATTCCAAACTTTTCCACCAATACATTTACCACGTTCGGACTTAAAAATGCCGGAAGCGTCGGCCCAAGATGGATATTCTTGACACCGAGTGAGAGAAGCGCCAGAAGAACGATGACCGCCTTCTGCTCATACCAGGCAATATTGTAAATAATCGGCAGGTCGTTGATGTCATCCAGCCCAAAAATCTCCTGCAGCTTCATCGCAATGACCGCCAGGGAATATGAATCATTGCACTGCCCCGCATCTAGGACACGCGGAATCCCTTCAATATCGCCCAGATTCAGCTTATTGTAGCGGTATTTCGCACAGCCAGCCGTCAGAATTACCGTGTCCTCCGGCAGCGCCTTTGCAAAATCGGTGTAGTAAGTGCGGCTCTTAGCACGCCCATCACACCCCGCCATGACGACAAACTTTCGGATTTTTCCCGATTTGACCGCATCCACTACCTTATCTGCCAGTGCCAGCACCTGTGCATGGGCGAAGCCGCCGACAATCTGTCCTTGCTCAATCCCGACCGGCGGCTCACAGCGCTTCGCATGCTGGATGATCACTGAAAAATCCTTCTTTCCTCCGATTCCACCGTTGATATATGTGCAGCCCGGATATCCCGCCGCACCGGTTGTGTAGAGGCGATCCTTGTAGCTGTCCTTCGGCGGCACGATGCAGTTCGTTGTCATCAGGATCGGTCCGTTGAACGTCTCAAATTCCTCCCTCTGGCACCACCACGCATTGCCGTAATTACCCTTAAAATTCGGATATTTCTTAAATGCCGGATAATACTGCGCCGGAAGCATCTCCGAGTGCGTATATACATCGACGCCGCTTCCCTGCGTCTGGTCCAGAAGCATTTCCATATCGCGCAGATCGTGTCCCGAAACCAGAATACCCGGATTACTTCCGACACCGATATCAACCGTAGTAATCTCCGGATTTCCATAAGTCTCTGTGTTTGCTCGATCCAAAAGCGCCATTCCCCGGACACCATATTCGCCAGTTTCCAGCGTCAGGTGAATCAAATCATCCACACTCAGGCTGTCATCCAGCGTCGCCGCAAGCGCCCGCTGTAAAAATGCATCCGCCTCCCGGTCCTCCTGCAGCAGAACGTTCGCATGCCGGGTATAGGCAGACAAACCTTTCAAGCCATACGTAATCAAGCTGCGAAGGGAAATAATATCCTCGTTCTGCCCGATCAGAACGCCCGCTTCCGACGCTTTTTTTATAAATTCAGACGGTTCACCTGTCCAGCCAGCCGCCTCCGGCAGATTGTCCCGACGTTCCAGCTGCTCCCACAGTGCCGTCTTCATTTCCAGCGTCTTTTCAATCCTTTTTTCAATCGCCGCCTTATCAAAATTGGCATTCGTGATCGTCGTAAACAGATTTTCGGTAACCAGATGGTTGACCTCATCTGCCACCGCACGTCCCTCCTCTCGAAGCCGTGTCGTCACCGCGCAGATACCCTTCGTCACCCACACAAGCAAATCCTGCATTGCCGCCACATCCGGCTGCTTACCGCAGACACCGACCACCGTACAGCCCTTGCATCCGGCCGTTTCCTGACATTGATAACAAAACATTTTCTGTTCCATTGTTCACTCCTCCTATCGCATCTATCGTGTCTTAGATATAATCTGCATTTCGCGTGATTTATATTCTTGATAGGGATAGAGCCAAAAGTTTACCGCTCCTCACGTTTGTTTGCACCCAGCACCTTGGCAATGCTCTGTGCAACCGAAGGCTTTTCAGCCAAAACTAATTTCATTTGCATCTGCTCCTTTCGCAAAAAAATAAGCAGCCACACACCGTAATGCATGACTGCTATGTAAAAAGTTCAGAAAGAATTTTGCAACCGGACACAGTTTTCTGTCCCTGAATCTCCATCAACATAAAAATATCTCCATCATTTCAAAAGAGAATGGCGGAGATATTTCGCCCTGCTTATTCTTGTAGCAACCAATCGGCTATATCATGGATTTCGATTCCTTCATAACTATATTTTGGATGTTTGGTTCTGGCAATAATCATTTTCGGATAAGCATCTCGGATCTGAAGCAGAGAAGAGCATTCTCTCTCAAATGTTTCCTGCCCGGAAATGTTGTCACTGACCTGAATATAAATCTTCTCGCTGCCTCTCTGAGCAACAAAGTCGATCTCCTTTTGATAGAGCTTGCCGACATAGACATCGTATCCACGGCGAAGAAGTTCGATGCAAACGATGTTTTCATATACTCTGCCATAATCCATATTTCTGCTTCCCAGTATTGCATATCGAATACCGCTGTCACACAAATAGAACTTTTCAGAGCTTTCAAGGTATTTCTTGCCTCGGATGTCGTATCTCTTAATATCATAAAATACAAAAGCATTGCACAAATACTTAATGTACTTGCCGACGGTTACATGATTGGTCGGAGTCTCATTTGCTGTCAGTAGCTGACTGACCTTATTAGGAGAAGTCAGGTTGCTGATATTATCCATAAGGAACTCGCTCAGACGCTGTAAAACCAAAGTGTCCGGGAGCGCATATTTCTGCACCAAATCCCTTGTTACAATCGTTTCGTAGACCTCTTTGATATAGTTTGTTCTGTCTTTTTCGGTTCTGTAAGCGTAAGAACCTGCTAAACCGCCCTTGATAGCGTAATCATCAAAGAGCTTATCTTTATCACTAACATCATCATAATACTGACAATATTCTTGGAAGCTGAAAGGAAACACATGAATTTCAATATAGCGTCCGGTAAACAGAGTTGCCAGATCCGCACTCAACAGGAAAGCATTGGAGCCGGTTACATAGATGTCGTATTTTCCCTTAGAGTACAGGCTGTTGATTGCCAACTCAAACTTGGGACACATCTGAACCTCGTCTACAAACAGGTAGTTCGTTTTACCTTCCTGATAATGTTCTTCCACATAGGCGTGTAAGGCATGGTATTCCTTGATTTCTTCATACGCCAAATCCATGAAGTCAATGAATATGATATTGATGTTTTCAAAATGGCTTTTCAGATACTCAATATACGCCTGCATCAGCTTGGACTTACCGGATCGACGAATGCCCGTGATGATCTTGATGTCAGGAGTGTCATTCAGTTCAATGATTCTATTGAGATATTTTGCTCTCGTAATTGTTTTCATATCGTCACCCGCTTTCAAAAATTGAAATTTTTTCATTTCTCGAAACCGCTTCACTGTACTTATTATACTGTCTGCTAATAGTATATGCAAGATGTCGCTTTCAAAAACATAAAATTTTTTATTTTTTGAAAGTGGAAATTATGTAAAGGCAACCCGAAGGCTGCCCCAGGCATCAAGCCTATCCTGTTTACACAGGTTCATTATCATCTTCATCGACAGAGCTATCTGCATCATCGTTCTCAAACTCCGGATCGTACCCATAGTCCTCGTCATCGTCCACATAATCAGCATCCGGATCAGGCTTTGCCGCTTCCTGTTCCTTCTTCTTTTCCTGGACTTTTTTAAATACGAAGAATACCTTTGTGTTAAAATGAAGGAAGATAGGCAGGTATAAAAAAAGATCTGTCACCCTTAGGATTCTTCCCAAAGCCAACAGATCTTAAATTTTCCCTTACATCTTCATACTCTTCGCCAGACTCGTCAGCAAAGCTGCCATTTCCGGATTAACCCTTTTTCTTTCCATCCCACGTTATTCTGCATCTACGGTTACCACGTTTCCTTTTTTTGACATAAGCCAATAAAACACAGCACAAAATATTAATGCAAATACAACGCCAAAAACATTCTGAATCACTCTAAGACCAACTGCTCCTTTTAGTCCATAACTCTCTGTAGCAATGGCCAAAGCACCAAATGTGTTAAATACTGCCTGCCAGCCATATTTTGCAGAAAGTCCTACACCGATTCCACCAAGAATTCCTATATATGCATAGATTGACGAAGGAAGCAGAAAATATAATACTGTAAAACATATAACACCTGCAATATTTCCGACAATTCTTTTACGGACTCTATAGTGCATATCTTCCATAAACGGCAAAATCGCGGACATGGCCGCAATACCAGCCCACATTGCACGTGGCATATTACAAAGTTCTGCAATGCAAAGGACAATCGGTACGCATAAAATCTGACATATCTGCCATTTTGTTCTGGAAGAAGTGATATCAAATTCTTGTATCAGATCTTTCAGATTTCTTTTATAAGTTCTGTTTTTATGATTTCGATAAAATACGAAGCAGGTAAGTGCTGCACCTAAAGCCATTCCGACTAATCGCATCTGATAGCTTTTTCCCGTAACATCATAACCATATAGCAGCAGATACCCAAGAACCAATGTAGATTGATTAAACATGAATGGATTATGGCATCCGAACAGAATCAACACAGCCAGTGCCGCAATATTTAACAGCATTCCAAGTACCGGTGAAAACTGATTTGCTAAATGCGGACATACAGTCATAATTACAAAGAACAAAGCCAAAAGCATCGTAGATTGTCCGGTGTGGATCCCCAGATCCGCATTCCGAAATACCATAAGGCATAATAAAACTACTACACCCACAATACTATTCTCATTTCCAAATAAGATACTGAAAATAGTAACAAATAAAAAACAAAATGCCATTGTAACAGCTATCTTTACCAAATATACCAGCATATGATATGATTTTTCTTTCACTGTTTCACTCTTTTTCAACAAGTTTTTAGAACCTGCCTGATTTAACTGCAATTCCTGATAAAATGTCATGTAATTCCTCCTCTATCTGTTTTTCTTAAACTTATATGGCCTCATCTTTCTGTATTGGAAGCTCTACAACAAATCTGCATCCACCATATTCCCGGTTTTCTGCCTTGATCGTCCCGCCAGCACTATCTACGATCCGTTTCACAAGTGCAAGGCCGAGACCATTTCCTTCTGCTTTGTGAGAACCGTCTGCCTGATAAAATTTATCAAATATTCTGGTTTTCACATCATCTTCTATTCCCGGTCCTTCATCTTCCAGAATAAACATTACAGAATCCTTTTCCTGCTTCAGAAACATCATAATTGTCCCCTTTGCAGGACTGAACTTAATCGCATTATCTAAAAGATTCATCCATATATGCATAAAAAGTCCTTCATTCCCAGTATATTTAACTTCCTCCAGCTCTACCTGGAAACCAATTTCTTTTTCTGTCCATTTTGTCTCCAGGGAAAGAAATGCCTGACGGATCTGTTCATCCAAACGATATTCTGTTTTTTTCATTGGTATGTTCTGATTCTCTAACTTGGATAACAGCAAAATATTACCAACCAATCCAGAAAGTCTTTGGGTGTTAAATAAGATTTTTTCTACATATTCCTCTTGATCCGGAGACAGTTCTTCTCCCTGAAGCAGCATTGTATATCCTTCAATGGCATTGATCGGGGTCTTAAACTCATGAGAAACATTGGAGACAAAATCCATCTGCAGTACTTCTGTTGCACGAAGCTCTTTTGTCATCACATTAAAACTTTGATAAGATTCTCCAACTTCTGCGATACGGCTGTTCGTTTCCAAGTGCTGTTCAAAATCTCCCTGCGAAACTTCCTTCATTGCTTTACTGAGTCTGGTAATTGGTTCCAGTAACTTTGCATTGATAAAGGAAGTGATCAGCCCTGCAATCAATGTATTGAAAATCAAAAGCCAGCCAAGCACAGGTATGCTGCCCGGCAGATTAAAAAAATGATTCAAAAAAGCAAATAATAACGCAGATATGACTGTTGAAAATACAAGTGCCAGCCAGATTGCACCAGTCAGACAGGATCGGATCCGCAATCCTTTTTCTTTCTTTTGTTCCATTATTTTTTCACCACCTTGTATCCAATTCCACGCATTGTTACGATTTCAAAATCCGGGTTATCTTTCAAACGCTCCCTGATTCTTCCTATATGTACCTCTATCGTATGTGGGTCTGCCTCCGTCTCGTATCCCCATACTTCATCCATCAACTGTTGTTTTGTAAATGTTCTGCTTGGCGAAGCTGCAAGCTTATATAAAAGCAGGAATTCTTTTTTAGGCAAAACAAGACTTTCCTTATCAGTTGTAACCGTCATTGCATCATAATCAAACTCTGTTGAACCGATCACAATTTTGTGTTCATTCAGTATCTGTGCACGGCGAAGCAGTGCTCCGACTCTTAAAACCATTTCATTCACATTTACCGGTTTTACCATATAATCGTCACTTCCCGAAAGAAATCCCTGGCGCATATCATCAAAGGAACCTTTCGCAGTGATCATAAGTACCGGTATCTGATATCCTGCTGAACGGAGTTTCGACACCAGTTCATAACCATCCATAACCGGCATCATAATATCGGAAATGATCAGATCAATATACTCTTTATCCAATATTTCTAATGCCAGTGCTCCATCCGATGCACTTTTGACCTGATATCCATTCTTCTCAAGCACTTTTTGGAATAGCTGGCTTAATTCTTTATCATCTTCTACAATTAATATTTGAAACACGATCTTCTTCCTCCTTTATCAGAACAGATATCTTGCCCATCCAAGCAGATGCTGTACCAAAAGTACGTTTCTCTGACGCTTCTTTGTCAATTCAATTGGCTCTACATGATACGGATCACGATAGGTTCCATCTTCCAATACCTGTCGGGACACTCTTTCATATTCCATCATGCCTTCTTCCAACTGTTTATTAATCTCTTTGCTACGTATTACAAGCATCAGTTCCGTATCCAGATACGTGCTTCTCATATCCATGTTAAAGGAACCGATTACGGATAGATCATCATCGATCAGGATGCTTTTTCCGTGGTAAGAATAGCCGCCTTCATACTCCCAGATATCAATTCCTGTATTTAAAATTCTGTTTCTGTTTCTCGCATAATCAGCAGAACCAAACGGATTTCCATTGTTGGCAACCGAATTGGTCATGATAGAAAAATCCGGAACTCTCTCCGCAATCTCTTTCCATGTATTATACATCATATCATTGCAGATAATATATGGTGTATGAATTTTCACGCGCTCTTTTGCATTTTTCATTAGTTCTCCCAGTTGATACCAGACTACTGGTTCCTTGGGACCTGTGTGGATAGGATTTGACACTAATGCAATCTTTTCTGTCTCAAAAGTTTCGTCCGTGTAATCGGTATCGCAGATTCTTTCCTTATTCTCTTCAAAATATTTCTGATAGCCGTTCTGCAGCTCTAAAACTGCGTTCTTTACAGATTTTCTATTTGCCAGTTTTTTATTGTCATGAAAATAACCACTGTCTTCTTGTTCCCATATCGTTTCAAAATACTCTAACAACTGGTTAACTGAATTTTCTTTCTCAGGTTCATTGCAAACCACTAACACATCTCTGTCATAGTTCTTATGTCCCAGAAAATCACCCAGGAAATAATTGTATGTATTTCTTCCACCAAGAATATATGTCTTACCATCTGCAATCAAATATTTATCATGCATTCTCCCCATCATCTTCCATGGTTTCAACGGATTGGCCTTATTATACAGTTTAATTTCAACATTCTCATGGGAAGATAATCCATAGAAATACGGATTTCCTTCCATATCAATCCAGCTCTCCATTCCATCTACTAACAGACGAACATGCACACCTCTGTCTGCCGCATCATGCAGTGCTCCTAAGATCAATTTTCCACTTTCATCGGATTGAAATGCAAAAGTAGAAAGAATAATGTCTTCTTTTGCATTCTTGATCAAACGCACTCTTTGTAAAAGCGCTTCTGGATTCTTTTCTATGATTACTGCCCGTTCTGTATTTTCACTGCATTCGTTCCATGACCCATTTTTTGTTTCTTTTTTGGTTGTATTGGACACTTCCGGCTGCTTTTTATATGCAACGCAGATTCCGAGCAATTCATAAAAAGCCACACATAAAAAAATTGCCAGTATAACAAGAAGGATTTTACATATTTTATGCTTTTTCATTGTACAGCACCTGATTCCTTTTTATTTCATACTTATACAATACAAAGTCAATCTCAATTTAACCTCAACAAAATTTATTTTTCATAAAAAAATATGACCGGCTTCTTTTTAAAGAAAGCCAGATAATTGAGTTCATCCAGACTTTCGTATTCTCCCAGCATTTCATACAGCCCATCGACATAACAGTCATAATCTCTTATGAACCATTCTTCATAAGGATTACCAAAGTCATCTTTTGAACCGATTCCAATTCGTTCAAATACTTTTTTCAGATCTTCTGATGTGGTAGGAAACTTTACCCATTCGCCTACCAACTCCCCTTCGTTATATTTTCCGAGATTCGTGATGTAAGCTTCAAATGGGCAATCGTGGCCATATTCATATGCCATGCTATTTCCTCCTGTTTCATTTTTCAGGTCATCACCCGGTTTTCGGCATCAAAAAAAGCGCCATACTCATCACCATTCCGGCAATGAGCAGACGCTTTATATTTTGTCCGTATTCTTTTGCAAAAGAGAAACAAATGAAATGTAAGTTTGTAGCTCATGTCTCATTTGTCTATGATAATATTAGCACAGGTCAATTCTGAAAAAAAGAGGTAGAATGGTAGCAAAAGGATAGCAATTGGTAACAACATGGGAGTAATACGGAAACATGCTGCACATTCCCCTATCCTCTATCCGCAGACTCTACACATATAACCATAATCTGTTCATCTTGATCTTCTATCTCATCATTATGATGTTCTATAAATTCATCAAGTTTGTGTATAAATTTCAGATGTTGAACTTTCTGTGTAAATAACTTCTTATAATTAATAGATTCCATATACTGCTCTTCATCAGTAAAGTGTTTTACTGTATAATCACGAAGATTTTCCAATATTATGTCAATTCTATCATATTTATTCCATTATAATATTCTGGTTTCATTTCATACATCCATTAGTCCTGCTTTCATTTTTATTCAGCCTTTGAAAACTGGTCTTTGCCTACAAAACATAACGGACATTCAAAATCTTCCGGAATATCCTCCCACTTTGTACCAGGTGCAATACCACCTTCTGGATATCCCTTCTCCTCATCGTATTCCCATCCGCAAACATCACATACATATTTCATTTGTTGTTCCTCCTTGTAAATACATTAATACACAGCCTATATTACGGTTATATTTGTGTTGTTCTTAAATCTTAATATGTATAAATGCTTTTAGCATTTCCATAATCCATGCAGGTTACAATATGCATATACTTCTTCTACCTGTTCACCATCGCAAAGACAAAAATCTGCTATCGGCTCCTGCCCTGGATTTAACTGTTTTCTGTATATTCCCTGATTGGTATTTAATGTAATCCACTCAATGAAATGTTCTTCAAGCATTGGATGTTTTGTCTCTCCGACCACGACATGAACATAATTGCCTTCCACTGTATATACAGGCACGTGCTTCTCAACAGCCGCATCTGTCACACCGGCTTTTAATTCCTGCATAGGTTCTCCGCAACAAATTACAGGAACACCTTTATCCTTTACCTTTTCAACAATGTTTCCACAATGCTTACATATATAATACTTTACTTCCATGCTTTTATCTCCTTCCATGTGTATAATTTATAGTTCAATCGTCTCTATAATCTTTTTCAAAGAATCTGCAGATTTCTTAAGCTTTAATGCTTCCTCACCACTTAAATTAATAGGTATATTAGACTCAATACCATCAACACCTACAATAACTGGCATACTTAACGATACTCCGTCAATATCATATACGCCATGAATTATGTGCGATACCGGAAGTATTGATTTTTCATTTCTCATAATTACTTCACAGATTCTTTTTACAGACATTGCCATTCCATAATATGTAGCGTGCTTTTTATTTATTATTTCATAAGCACTGTTCTTGACTGCTAATAATCTTATCTCCTTAATAATTCTCTTCATGTACTTCAAAATAGCTTTGTGGATGGTTACATACCGGACATACCTCAGGAGCCTTTGTTCCTACCACAATATGTCCGCAGTTACGGCATTCCCATACCTTAACTTCGCTCTTTTCAAATACCTGTGCAGTTTCAATATTCTTAAGAAGTGCACGATATCTTTCCTCATGGTGCTTCTCAATCTCACCTACTGCCCTGAATTTTGCTGCAAGCTCAGGGAATCCTTCTTCCTCAGCTGTTTTAGCAAAGCCGTCATACATATCTGTCCACTCATAATTTTCGCCTTCTGCCGCTGCCGCCAGGTTTTCCTTTGTATCACCAATTCCTGCTAATTCCTTGAACCACATCTTTGCATGTTCTTTCTCATTATCTGCAGTCTTTAAAAACAATGCTGACATCTGCTCGTAACCTTCCTTTTTCGCTACAGAAGCAAAATAGGTATACTTATTTCTTGCCTGTGATTCCCCCGCAAATGCCTCCTGTAAATTCTTCTCTGTCTGTGTTCCTACATATTTGTTTTCTGCCATCTCTTTTACCTCCGTTTTCTTTACTACTTTTTCAAAATCTGATGCCGGGTGCTTGCACAAAGGACATATAAAGTCATCCGGTAATTCCTCGCCTACATATTCATATCCGCAAATTCTGCAACGCCATATTGTCTGACTGTCCTCTGTTTTTCCAACCTCCTGTGGCTTAGGCTTAATGTTATTCTGATAATAATCATATGTTACTGAAGGAACATTGCTTAAAACTTCCATATCGGTTATCTCACCGATAAACATCGTATGTGAACCTAAGTCCTCTGTTTTAGTAACTGTCACAGAAATGTATGCATTTGTACCTTCTGTAATATAATAAATACCATTCGTGCCCCTGGCACACTGCTCAAATGCTTCAAACTTATTGGTATCTCTTCCTGATTGGAAGCCAAAATGTTTGAACAATTCAAATTGTGCCTTCTGACTTAAGACTGATACAGTAAATTTTCCGGTTCTTTGAATCATATCATGCGTATAATTTGCCTTATTTACACAGATACTTAACTGGTTTGGTTCCGAAGCTGCCTGAATGGCTGTATTAATGATGCATCCGTTATCTTTTTCTGCTTCTTTAGCGGTCAATATAAACAGTCCATAACTCAACTTATACATTGCTTTCCTATCCATGCTGTTCCTCCTTTACCTTCTCCCTGCATTTCGGGCAAATGCCTTTAAATGAAATATCGTAATCCACAAATTCAATTCCATGAGTGTTATGAATTCTTTCCAGCAAATCCGGTATTTGATCCATATCCACATCAAAAATTTCACCGCACTTTATACATCTTACATGGTAATGATTTTTCAATGTAAAATCAAATCGGTTCGGTCCATTCGGAACTTCAACCTTTCTTAATGCACCTTCCTCTACCAATATATCAAGATTTCTATATACAGTTCCTTTTCCAATTGATGGATATGCTTCTTTTATAAATTCATACACTTCAATTGCCGTAACGTGTCTTCTCATTTCGTATACGGTATTTCTTACGAGATCTTTTTGAATGGTATTTCTCCTACTTGTCATCCGTCCTCCTTATTAGGATTAGTTCTTAATAATGATTATATACCGCCATCATCCTGTTGTCAATAAAAATAGTAATAATTCTCATTATTATAAAAGGTGCTAAACTGAGCATCTTTTACCTGAATAACTATTTTATTTTGCGTTCAAATACATATTCTGAATCTGAAGATAAATCAGACCTAAACGAATATCCGAGTCTGTCAAATTTCTGAATCTCCACCGGATTTTCAATATTATTTTCCGCTATGAATCTGACCATTTCACCACGAGCCATCTTGGCATAGGTACCTTTTGTTACCAATTTATCTCCGGATAACTCACAAAATACAATCGTAATATATCTGTCCTGTGGTGTCAGATACTTTTCTATACATTTCGAGTATTCTTTTGATGCAAGATTAATGATAATCCTGCTGTCATCAATTACTGAATGATATAACCGGTCCCCCCAGTAATCATATAGATTTGTTGTTTCTTCAATCTCAGCTTTTGCCTGCATTTCAAGGCGATAAGGAGTCACACCATCCAGTGGTTTTAAAATGCCATAAAACGCAGACAGGATTCTTAAATGATTTTGCAGATACTCAAACTGCTGGATTTCAAACACAGCTGGTGCCATATATTGAAATGCAATTCCTTCATATGCTAAAACAGCCGGAGTAAGTCTGTTATAAAGATCCATATTTTCCAATCTGTGAAAGTTCTGCTCTGCAATCTTGTCATTACATTTCCAGATAGCTTTCAGTTCCTCTTTTGATTTGCTTTTCATCCAGCTCAATATCTCTGCTGTCTTATCAATAAAGGCAGGCAGTTCAACCGGTGCTATGTTATCTGTATCTACAATCATCTTTTTTGCAGGTGACAATATAATCTTCATCAATTTAATTCCTTAAGCATATTTTCAGGATCATCTGCCGCCTTGACTTTATCATTTGCCTTTCTAATGATTCCCTGCTCGTCAATAAGATATGTGGTTCTTACCACACCCATAGAAACCTTGCCATATTTTTTCTTTTCTTTCCAGACATCATATGCTTCGATCACCTTACGCTCCGGATCTGCCAAAAGTGTAAATGCCAATCCATATTTTTCCTCAAATTTCTTGTGAGAGGCTACAGAATCCTTACTGACTCCAAGGATCACCGCACCTTTCTCGGTGAATTGTGGATAACGCTCAGAAAAGCCACATGCCTGCTTCGTACATCCTGGTGTATTATCCTTTGGATAAAAATATAAAATTATTTTTTTACCTAAATAATCACTTAATTTATGCACTTCTCCGTTCTGATCCGGCAATTCAAAATCCGGTGCTTTTGTTCCTATCTCTAACATTTACTATTCCTCCGCTTTTGTATTTTCCACCTGTTTTCTTGTTCTTTTATTACCTGAAATCATTTTATGACCAGAATAGACTGCCATAATCATGCATATCAGAGAGCCAAATGCAAAGTATTTGTGTGCTGCTTTTAACCCTTTATATCCTGTATAAAAAGTTCCAACCATTGTAACTATTGCTCCGATTGACCAATATTTATGTGCTTTCATTTTATACCTCCAAATTGATTAAGCTGTTTCCAAAATAAATATCTCTGGATCATTAACAATATTATACCTTCCATTCATCACTTTCTACAAGTAAGAAAAGAAAAATACTCAATCCATGTAGAGATCGATGTAGCATTCACAGTTTTTAACCGCCTTATTGAAAATGTAATCTGCCATCTTATCAAATAATACAAAAGGATGTATCACGATAATTCTCTCATTACCTTGACGCATCCTTTCGTATTGTATTTTTTGCTATTCTTCTTAATGACAGCTATGGTTTCCACATCCATGTTTACCACATGTATGTCCCTCTCCGTGGCTGTGCTCATGGTGAGAACACTTAACATCTGGATTATAATCAAGTGTATCATTGATAAAAGCTTCTACTGCTTTATCTGCATCTCCTGAAACTCCGCCAAAAAGCTTAATGCCTGCTGCCGCTAACGCAGTCTGGGCACCTCCTCCTATTCCGCCGCAGATCAAAACATCGGCATTTAATGCATTAAGAACTCCTGCCAATGCACCATGTCCGCTTCTATTCGTATCTACTACTTCTGAATACAATCTATAATGATAAAATCATAAAATTCCCTTAATCTCTCAATAAGTGACCTCATAATCAGTTCCCTGCTCATTGCGTTTACCAAAGATACCTCAATCGCTGATAATTCTATATTGGCCGGTATCAGATCCACACCTTCCTTATGATGAAGGATTGTTTTTTCCATGTTCAGTTTTTCATCATTCACAATATTTAGCATCAGCGTTGCAAGAGAATACTCCATTTCATCCGGTTCCTCATACCCTAAACTAATTGTGAGACTGCCCTGCGGATCTGCATCTATCAGAAGAACCTTTTTCCCTTCCTGTGCCAGTCCGATTCCTAAATTCACGCACGATACCGTCTTTCCAACTCCACCTTTTTGATT
Organism: Clostridium sp. AF21-20LB; assembly: GCF_003478795.1. Classification (NCBI taxonomy): domain Bacteria; kingdom Bacillati; phylum Bacillota; class Clostridia; order Eubacteriales; family Clostridiaceae; genus Clostridium; species Clostridium sp. AF21-20LB. The sequence continues at coordinate 45,746 of NZ_QUGD01000013.1, forward strand.
TGATACTGCTATGCACCTGCTTCGCACTGTCACCACAAAGTTCTCCGATTACGTCAATACTCCTCTTTCCTGTATTGTGGTCAACTTGACTACAATTCTTTCTGCCTGCCTTTTTTTTGATGGCATCATATTTCATCTTATAGGCATAGGCCTTTTCACTTGGTGTAATTTGCTCTCTCTGCAAATTGGAATCGACCATGATCACTACTGCTTCATCATCCTGCAACATACAAATGATTACCGGAATTTTCTTATATCCCAGCTTCTCAGCCGCATATTTTCTTCTGTGGCCAGAAATAATTTCGTAGTAGCCTTCAATCTTTGGACGAACAATCAATGGATTCAGTACACCATACTTTTTTATGCTGTCCTGCAGCTCAATCATCTGACTGTCTCCGATCACTTTAAATGGATGATTTGAAAATGCTCTTAACCGTTCCATTTCAATCTCAACAACTTTTTCATCCGGATCTCTTACATCCGTTTTTTTATCCATAAGCTATCCTCCTCTAAAATATCTGTAACGAAAAAATCCGCCCAGAATAGATTCTTAATCTAATCTGAGCGGATAGATCCGTCAGGCCTGTTTTGTTCAGGCAAGAAAACCATATTTACATTCATTGACACCCCAATCCTTATCCTACGCTGTAGTTATCTCCGTTCGGTACCAGGATTGAATTATTGCATTGGTGCCCGTTAAGAAATTTCGGTGCTCAATATCTGCGTTTAAGTGTTCTCTCGGTGCTCACGAGCACCGGAAAAAAGAAAAAGCAGCAATGAACTTTTACGATCATTGCTGCAAAAAATGCACGTTCCCAGGGGGAATCGAACCCTCAACTAGTGCTTAGGAGGCGCTTGTTATATCCATTTAACTATGGGAACAAATGCCGTATTTTCGGGCTTTTTCAGCCTTTTCGGTCACGGCGACCAACTTTATGAACTCAATCACTTTCGTGATGAATTATCTCTTTCTTATCTCTTCTAATTTTTCAGATTTCGCTTCCTTAAGTGACCCTCAAACGCTACCCTTTTTCTTCAAAAAGGTTCCGCCATGGTTCTACCTTAGGAGGCGAATACTCTATCCTACTGAGCTACAGAGATTTATATGTTCACGTGAAACATATATCGTATTTTCATACTGCATTTTATTATAATTCATTTTCATGTGTTCCGCAACTATTTTCTCTTCCTGCCTGCTCCGTATGTAATTTCTGTGTAACTGTTCACGGGTAGGCACTTTTGGAACCGACGATTTTTTATAGACCTTTACGCAAAATGAGCCGTTCCCATCATCCATATTTTTCCTTTAAACCGACGTCCCGGAAGCGGTTCTCCAAGCAGGTCTATCTTATTGATACCTACGCGGAAATACAGCTCGTTGCATTCCACCTTGAGATCATAGATTTCCTCGCCGGTAAACCGGTTTTTCTTACATACAACCTCTTTGATCTCGCCTAAAATCGAATACTGATCGCACTCGATCCCGCTTGGCATAAAAGTTGTATCGACGATCGAATAAATATCCTCTCTCGTCGCCCGGCGCGATGCCATCGAATAGAGATCCAGATCCTCGATTGTTAAGGACTCCATCGCATCCTCGTCGCCATTTTTTGCCGCTTCCAAAAGTTCATCCCGGTTTTTCGCCGCCACTTTGGCTTTTTCAATCTGCAGCGCCGTCTTTTTGATCGGAAGAAGCACCTTGCCCCGATTGGCAAATCCTGCCAGGCTGACCGAAGTCACCTGTAAGCGCTCGCGCTCTTTCCGGTAACACTCCCTGTATTCGATCGGATTCAAGAGATAAAAGATCAGCGAAAGCCCTACCTTATACTCATCCAGAAGCCCCGCATAGGTTTCCTTCTCCGTATGACGCTGAATGGAACATTCTGCCCGCGAGGTTACCTCCTCGTTCAGGATATAGGGATAATAATACTCTATCTCCATCTCATCCTGCTCATTCAGCTCCCCATACATCGCCACGCCGATCCCCGGCGCAACTTCTGTCTTGATCTCATATAATTCGGTCTCCCTGTCAAGCTGAAGACAGCTGGAGGTTCCCGCCTCTCTCGCCAGACAGCGAAGCAGGCACGGATGTCCTTCTTCTTCTGATACATACTAAATCCGGCAGCTCGCAAAAAACGATGCATATTGACTCCTTCTAACTACAATCCGCAGCTGCTGCCAACACATACAGCCGCCTCATTTCTATCCTTTATTTTCCTTACTTATACCCAAGCGCACGCTCCAGTGCTTCCTTCTCTTCACTTCCTAAAAGCACCTCGGTCTTGCCCTCTACGACATCCTTCAGATACAGGTAACAGCCTTCACGGCTGTGAACAGAATTCAGCACAAATCCCGTGTTGTTATCATCCAGCATGGCAATGACAAAACTCAGATTGCCGCCCATGCCCTTAAACGCATTGTACTTGACAATACCGGTTTTCTGGTATCCAGCCTGCGCCTTGGAGACAACCGAATCCACCAAGCGTTTTGTATCTCCGTCCTTTGCCCGCAGATACTCGGTCTCATCCACCAGTTCCATGATCGTGTCTTCGAGCGTCTCCGCATCTTTTCCCCGCATAAACATATCATATCTGCGATACAACTTCCTATACTGCGAAAAACAGATGACGGACGCAATAAATGATATGAGTGTCAGGATCGCCAGAACGATCACGATAACCCCCGGATCGATGCCAATCCCGCTAAAAATACTGCTCTCCATCTTTCATTCCTCATTTCCCATCATCCGTCCCCTGGGACGAATTTTGTGTGATTACTGTCTTAATGACTCCAAAAGCTCAATCAGACGTTCCAGTTCCGCTGATGAATAGTATTCGATCTCGATTCTGCCTTTATTCTTATCCTTGCGGTTGATCGAAACCTTCGTTCCCATAACTCCTTTCAGCTTCTCTTCCACATCCTTGAAAAAGACCTCCATATCGCGTTCCGGCTCTGCTTTCTTTTTCGCCTTTTTCGGCTTCAAAAGCTCTTTCACCAGACGCTCGACCTCGCGGACGCTCAAATGATTTTCTACTGTTTTAAGCGCCAACTGGTACTGTTTTTCACCATCTTCCAGCGAAAGAAGCGCTCTCGCATGACCTCCGGTAAGCCGGTCCTGAATCAGCATCTCCTGCACTCTCTCATCCAGTTTCAAAAGACGCATGCTGTTCGTGATCGTCGCACGGTTCTTCGCTACGCGCTCTGCCACGTCCTCCTGACGCAGCCCAAACTCCTGAATCAGCATCTGGTAGGCTTTCGCCTCCTCAATCGGATTTAAATCTGCACGCTGTACATTCTCGATCAGGGCGATCTCCATCGTCTGCTGTCTCGTATACTCGCGCACGATCACCGGAACTTCCCGAAATCCTGCCAGTTTGGCAGCTCTCCACCGGCGCTCTCCGGCAATCAGCTCATAACGATCGCCCTTTTTCTGAACCAGAAGCGGCTGCAGCACGCCGTAACGGCGGATGGATTCTGCCAGCTCTCCGAGCTGTTCTTCATCAAACATCTTACGCGGCTGGCTGACATTTGGCTCAATCTCCGAAATATTTAGAAATTTCTCTTTTTCCACCTCGACGATCCTTACGACCGGCTCCGCTTTTGCCGTCTGTGTCTTCGATTTTGCCGCCGTCTCCCCGGCTGTGCGGGTTTTTCCTTCTGCCGTCGTCTTTCCGGATGCCTTTGCAACTCCCACGCGGCTTCCTTTTCCCACTGTTTTCGCAGCTGTCTTTCCGGCAGACGCCGATTTTTTCTGTTTTTTAGATCCCGGAAGCACCATATCCAGCTCTTCCAGGCTCTTTTTCTCTATCTCCTGTTCCGTCTCACGAACGGAAGTCTTTTTTCCGGCTTCATCCGATGGCTTTGCGCTGCTTTTTCCCGCTTCTGCATTCTCGTAATCATTTCCAAAAAAAGCTCCCAGTCCTCTGCCAAGCCCCGTTCTCTTTGACATTTCCTTCCTCCTCACGAACCTCCCGACGCCCCGGCAGGCATCCTTTCTGAATTTCACTTCACCGTTATTTTCCTGCCTACAGCTCTTCTCCCCGGCTGATCACCTCTGCTGCCAGCAGACGGTAGCTCTCTGCACCAGTCGAACGGCTGTCGTACAGGTTGATCGGCATTCCGTGGCTCGGCGCCTCCGCCAGTCGCACATTTCTCGGTATGATCGTCTTGTAAATCCGCTCATTTAAGTTCTGTTTTACATTCTCTACGACCTGCAGGGAGAGATTCGTTCTCGCATCATACATGGTAAATACCACGCCCTCCAGCTCCAGCGACGGATTCATCTTTTTCCGGACCAGACCGATCGTCCGGAGTACCTGGCTCAGTCCTTCCAGCGCATAATATTCGCACTGGATTGGCACCAGCACCGTATCTGCCGCTACCAGCGCATTGATCGTCAAAAGACTCAGCGACGGCGGGCAGTCGATGATAATAAAATCATACTGATCGCGGATTGTCTCCAGATAACCGTTTAACACCGACTCTTTATTTTCCACATCCAGAAGTTCAATCTCAGCTCCTGCCAGATTCGAATCCGAAGGAAGAACATCCAGATTTTCCTGAACATCGCGCATCAGACAGTCCTCCAGTGTGCAATCGCCCAAAAGCAGCTCATAGACTGTATCTTCAATCTGTTCTTTTTCCAATCCCAAACCAGTGGTTGCATTTCCCTGCGGATCAAAATCGATCGTCAGAACCCTCTGTCCCGCCTCTGCCAGGCATGCCGACAGGTTGATCGCCGTTGTCGTTTTACCTACGCCGCCCTTCTGATTTGCAATCGCAATCGTTCGTCCCATACCGTATTCCTTCCATTTCCTCGGTTTTATCTCACATGAAAGACAGGAAAAAGCCTTCCCGCAGGCATCCGCACAGCGATTTCCAGCTTTTTCCCGTTCTTGTCTTGCCTAATAGTATAACACACTTAAAACTCATTTCCTACTTTTTTAGAAAAATTTCATTTAAAATGTTTCACGTGAAACATCGGCTCCACCGTCTCCCCCAGAGCACACCATTTATCTGCCAGACACACAATCCATGCCTCGCGGCACTGAGGCGGCACCGGTATCAGCGGAAACATATGACGTGCGATGATATTTTTTTCCTTCCAATTTAAATGATAATCTCTCTGTGCATTTCCAAGCGCTGTTTTCGGGTGACGGAAGCCGTGCAGGCGGTGCGAGGAATCCTTCTGATGCCAGTCATACAAAAAATAATCGTGCAGCAGTGCCCCTCTCACAAGTGATTTTGGTTCCAAGCGAATCTGCCACCGTTCCATCATCCAAAGGCTTGTGTAGGCAACATTGAGGCTGTGGCGGTAAATGGATGTCGTACCATGCTGCATCGCCAGCTTCTCCTCGTCTAAGCGCCCTTCCTGCTTCAGTTCGCGTATCGTTTCCGCCAGCAGCCGCTGCCTGCCCGCCGACAACTGAAAAGATTTCTCTGTCTTCCGTTCCATACGATGCTGAAAGCATAACTTATTTTCCTTCTTTATCATATCGCGCATTTCTTTCCCCATTGATTGATTTTTTGATACGTGAACATTATAATGAATTTAATATCGATTTTCAATGAAATTTTGTTTACATAAAATAGCATATTCATAACTGTTCACAGGTAGAAATTTTCTGAACTGAAAATTCCGAACGCTACCGTTCTGGTTGCAGATTTTTCCGATTTGAAATGCGAAGCATCGGCAAAATCCCGTTACTTGGGCACACATCTGTGAACAAATATTCTGTGAAAAACACGCTGGAAATAGCTGAACTGGAATACAGGAAAATATGATATAATGAGCGCAGAAGAAAAGAATGCGGCTGCGAAGCAGACATATTCTTTTCTTGCGCCATTAAGGAACGAACAGCCATGCGAAGCAGGGCGGTAGAACGCGATAGCGCGGGTTCGTGAGTGGACGGGTGAGAATACGTTCATATGATATATATGAACACTTAGCGATGCATTTTCGATCCTAGTGCGAGTCATACCTAAATACTTAATGAAGCCAAGACAAAGGCGATAGCTGAATTTAGTATTTATGGTATAATAGAATTACTTGATGAGATATTTTCGAGTTTAATTTTTCGATTCAAAAGGAGCTTTCTATATGAACACAAAAAACAAGATCATGACCTGCCTGATGCTGTCCGCCGGCGGCGCAGTTTCACTGGCACTTTTAAATAAATATATTCAATTTTCTGCCACCTCCCGCGGTCTGACCCGGGAAGAGAATTCTCTCTGCTACAAATGGCGGCTGGGAAATATCTACTATACAAAATGCGGTTCCGGCAAACCGCTTCTGTTAATTCACGATCTGCACTTTGCATCGAGCGGCTATGAGTGGGAATCCATCCGCGAACAGCTCAGCCGCTCCTACACCGTCTACACGCTCGACCTTCTCGGCTGCGGACGCTCCGAGAAGCCGAACCTGACCTACACAAATTACCTGTTTGTCCAGCTGATCTGTGATTTTATCAAATCTGAGATCGGACATCGGACCAACATTCTCTCCACCGGTGATTCAGCGGCACTGTCTATCATGGCGTGCAGCAACTCTCCAGAACTGTTTGATCAGATCATGCTCATCAACCCGAGCAGCCTTACCGACTGTTGTCAGCTTCCGGGTAAAAATGCCAAGCTTTATAAGCTTCTTCTGGATCTCCCGCTGGCTGGAACGCTCATTTACCACATTGCGTGCAGCCGCTCTATGATCGAAGAGGCATTCCGCACCAAATATTTTTACAATCCGTATACCGTAAAACCGGTTCAGATCGACCGCAGCCACGAAGCCGCACATCTCGGTGAATGTCCGAAAGCGATCTTCTCCAGTATTGAATGCCGCTATACCAAGTGCAATATTTCCAATGCTCTCAGGAAGATCGACAACAGCATCTTCATCATCGGCGGTTCCGAGGAACCGATGATCGAGGCGACGATTCAGGATTACAAGATTTATAATTCCGCAATCGAGTCCTCTATCATCCCGAAGACCAAACATCTGCCGCAGTTAGAACAGCCGGATGCCGTGATGGATGCGATCCATATGTTTTTTTCTTAAAAAAGGATAATGCGTATGCATACCGCGGAGCGTTTTTTTCGTCATAGTACGAAGCTTATTACTGTTCACGCATACGTACCCAGTGACGGAATTTGCCGTGGCTTCGCATTTAAATACGGCAAATTCCTGCTGCCACCACGTTTTCTTACGGCACTTTCGGTTCCAACAGTGCCTACCCGCGAACAGTTACTCTCTCTTTCCCACATCTCCATAAAAATTGCTTTTTCATACTCATACCATGATGCAGATACCATTTTCCAGTATCTTTCATATTCACAGCGTCATCCTTCCGTGCGCCTTGTTTGTTTCTTCTTGATAGGAACGGTCCTAATGTTTCATCCAGGTCCCGCCGCACTATCTATATACAAACAAAACCCCCGGAATGCTCCTCTTTATTCTACATTATTCCCACTCGATCTCCTCGGCTTTCGCACAAAAAACTATATTCTGTAACGAAAACTCAAATTTTATAAATTTTTCCTATTATCTTCAGCTCTGCCATCGCCTCTACCTGCTTCTCCAGATTTCCTCTGTCATATGCCTGATACGGCTTCTGGAACACAATCTTCCAGGACAAATATTCAGTCATACATTTTTGTTTAAACCCCGCCTATATGAAAAAGAAAGACTGTATATCCTACGTGTTCCATATACAGTCTTTCTCTATCTACCTTTTGATTGCTTTATTTCAGCGGCTCCCGCGACGGCGTTCCCGCTTTTCTCGGATACTTCTTTCCCGTCCTCTCTGTCTTATGAATCCGGACCAGGTTACGCTCATCCTCATTGGCAAGGTGGAAGGAAATCACATCCTCCAGCTCGCCGCCCAGCTTGCGGATCGCACCTTTTCCCGTCTTCATCTCTTCCTCCAGTTTGCCCGATTTGTACGGCACAAACCAGCCACCCACCTTGACAAACGGCAGGCAGTATTCCGACAGCGTGGACAGATTTGCCACCGCGCGTGAAACGCAGAAATCAAATGTTTCACGTGAACATTATCATGTGCTGCATCCTCCGCCCGTCCGTGAACCGCCTGAATTTTTTCCAGTTCCAATGCCTGAATTACCTCGTTCAGAAAGTTGATCCGCTTATTTAAAGAATCGAGAAGCGTGACCTTTAAATTTGGAAATGCAATCTTTAACGGGATACCCGGAAATCCAGCTCCCGTTCCAACATCGATCAACGTATACTCTTTCTCTGCCAGATCCGGCACCGCTTTCACAAGTGCCAGACTATCCGAAAAATGTTTGGTCACAACTTCCTTCTGTTCCGTGATCGCTGTCAGATTCACCATCGTATTCCAATGAATCAACAGTTCATAGTAATCGTAGAACTGCTTGATCTGGTGTTCATTTAACGTGACGCCCATCTCCTGCGCTTCTTTCTGAAGCTGCTCGGTAAAGTCTGCCGGAGGCAGAACCACACCGCTTTCTACTTTATTTTCTTCTGCCATAAATATATCCTTTATGATATGTTCTATTTTTTCTCAGGTTCTTATCTATCTTACATTTTGAGTTGCTGCAATGCGTTTACCTGTTTCCATGCAGTCTCTGACTCGTTACTGTTCACGCATACGTGCCCAGTAACGGAATTTGCCGTGGCTTCGCATTTAAATACGGCAAATTCCTCCTGCCACCAGGTTTTCTTACGGCACTTTCGGTTCCAAAAGTGCCTGCCCGTGTACAGTAACTCTGAATCCGCTCGTTTCTATATTTACAGTTCTTTCTTCTCTTCCCCATGCCCCGCATGGCGGCTCTGCTCTAAGTGTACCAGCAGCACCGAAATATCCGCCGGTGACACGCCCGCGATTCGGGATGCCTGACCGATATTTGCCGGTTTATAGAGATTTAATTTCTGTACTGCCTCACGGCGCAGGCTTCCGACCGTGGAATAGTCGAAGTTTTCATCCAGCTTCCGGCTCTCCATCTTCTTGAACTGTGCAACCTGCTGCAGCTGGCGGCGGATATAGCCGTCATACTTGATGTTGATGTTGATCTGCTCGATCACATCTTCCGGAAGTTCCGGACGGTTCGGATCCAGCTCTGCCAGTGCTTCATAGCTTAACTCCGGACGGCGTACCAACTCTGCCAGCGTTGCCGCGGTCTTGAGCGGGGTGCTTCCGTGGCGCTCTAAAAATTCCTGTACTTCTTTTCCAGCGCCAATGTTGATCTTCTCCAGACGCTTTGCCTCTTCCTCGATCATTTTTTCTTTCCAGAGGACACGCTCATACATCGCATCACTGACCAGTCCAATCTCATGCCCGATCGGGGAAAGACGCAGATCCGCGTTGTCCTGACGCAAAAGCAGGCGGTATTCCGCACGCGACGTCATCATCCGGTACGGTTCATGGTTTTCTTTGGTAACCAGATCGTCGATCAAGACACCGATATACGCCTGGGAACGGTCGAGGATGATCGGTTCTTTTCCCAGCACTTCGCGCGCCGCATTGACACCCGCCATAAAGCCCTGTACCGCCGCTTCCTCATAACCGGAGCTTCCGTTAAACTGACCGCCGCTGAACAATCCCCGGATCGCCTTAAATTCCAGCGATGCCTTTAACTGGCGTGCATTGATACAATCGTACTCAATTGCATATGCATTTCGAACAATTTTGACATTTTCAAGTCCCGGCACGGTACGGTACATCGCGTACTGCACATCCTCCGGCAGGGAACTGGACATACCGCCCAGATACATTTCATTCGTATAAATTCCCTCCGGCTCGACAAAAACCTGATGACGGTTCTTATCTGGAAATTTTACCACCTTATCCTCGATCGATGGACAGTAACGCGGACCTGTTCCCTCGATCGCGCCCGAAAAGAGGGGCGATCGATCCAGGTTGTTGCGGATGATCTCATGTGTTTTCTCATTGGTATAGGTCAGCCAGCAGGACACCTGCTCCTTCTGCACCGACTCCGGATCGGTGGAAAAAGAAAATGGCACAACCCTCTCATCGCCGAACTGCTCTTCCATCTTAGAAAAATCAATGCTGCGCTTATCGACACGCGCCGGTGTGCCCGTCTTGAAACGGAACATCTCGATTCCCAGCTTTTTCAGGGAATCTGTCAGATGGTTTGCCGCCTGCAGACCATTCGGTCCGGTCGGATTGCTCACATCGCCATAGATACATCTCGCTTTCAGGTACGTTCCCGTTGCCAGCACCACCGCCTTGCAGTAATACGTCGCGCCGGAGTACGTTTTCAGTCCTTTGATCTGATCTTCTTCCACGATCAGCTCTGCCACCTCTCCCTGACGGATCGTCAGGTGATCGGTATTTTCCATGGTACGGCGCATCTGGCGGGTGTATTCCTGCTTGTCCGCCTGCGCGCGGAGCGAATGCACCGCCGGTCCCTTAGACTGGTTGAGCATCTTGGACTGTATAAAGGTTTTATCTATATTTTTTCCCATCTCGCCGCCGAGCGCATCCAGCTCGCGCACCAAGTGGCCCTTCGAGCTTCCGCCGACATTCGGGTTGCACGGCATCAGGGCGATGCTGTCCACGCTGACGGTAAACACGATCGTCTCGAGTCCCAGTCTCGCGCTTGCCAGCGCCGCCTCACAGCCGGCGTGTCCCGCCCCGACGACCGCTACATCATAATTTTCTGTTAAACAGGGCATGTTTCCTCTTTCCTCTCTATCTCTGCGTTCTATTCAAGTCGAACATCCGTGAGACTTGGCGCGTGATTCTGGTCAGCGTAAGCTGACATATTCTTTACAGAATCACTGCGCATCCTCGCGGAGCGTTTATCTCAGTCGGAGACAAGGCTTCCACTGAGACAAATTTGCTATTACTCACCACCTGAAGAGGTGGGAGTCTTCTCGACTGAGATAAACGCTACGGCTCATGCGCCGTATGTTTCGCAGCCGATTTTACTGCAGCTGCACATTTCAATTCGATCAAACGCCTTATATTCTTTCTTGTTTTCAGATCCACCCTATCATACCACAAGGAAAGAAACCTTGCAAAAAAATTGATCTATTTCCCCATACAAAAATGGCTGAAAATCTCATTCACCAGATCCTCTTCCAGTGATTCCCCAAGGATCGTTCCAAGATGTTCATAGGCATCCATCAGATCAATCGAGAAAAAATCCTCCGGCATCGCATTGTCGATGCTTGTCTCGACCAGGCGCAGGCTTTTCAGCGCCTGCTCCATCGCCGTCTTGTGACGGACGTTTGTCAGCATGACTGATCGTTGAAATTCAGGTTTCCCTGCAAGAACATCGTCTGAATTTTTTCCTCCAATCGATCAATTCCCTGCTGTTCCTTCGCCGATACCGGGATCACTTCCTGCCCGCACGCTTCGCGAAGCGCTTCTTCTGTGAGAACCGGTTCCAGATCTGTCTTATTTAAGAGGACGATCACCTTCCGTCCCCGGATCAAATCGAGGATCTGACGGTCATTTTCATCCAGCTCCCTTGATCCATCGACCACATACAAGATCAAATCTGCCTCATCCGCAATCTTTCTCGCCCGTTCCACGCCAATCTTTTCAACGATATCCTCCGTTTCCCGGATGCCCGCCGTATCGATCAAATTTAAGCTAAGCCCGCGCAGACGGATATTTTCCTCCAGCGTATCGCGTGTCGTACCGGCGATCTCTGTCACAATCGCGCGCTCCTCTCCCAGCAGTACATTCATCAGGGACGATTTTCCTGCATTCGGCTTACCTAAGATCACGGTTTTGATCCCCTCCGTCATGATACGCCCGTTGTCAAACGTCCCGATCGACGCCTCCAGTTCCATCTCAATCGGCTGCAGCGTCTCCCGAGGCGCTCCGGGTATCCGTCCAGAGAAATATGCTCCGGATCATCAAGTGCGGACTCAATAAAGGCAATCTCATAGATTAGTTTTTCGCGAAGTTCCCGCACTTTCCGCGACATTGAACCGCTCAACTGGCTGACCGAAGACTGCAGCGCATACTCATTTTTCGACTGGATCACATCGATCACGGCTTCCGCCTGCGAAAGATCAATTCTGCCATTTAAAAACGCCCGCTTCGTAAATTCGCCTGGTTCCGCTAGCCGCGCCCCACATTTTACCGCCAGCTCCAGAATCCGCTTCATCACCAGCACGCCTCCGTGACAGTCAATCTCTACCGTGTCCTCCGCCGTATAACTGTGCGGACCGCGCATCAAAAGAAGCAGCACTTCATCGATCCGTTCCTCTCCATCCCGAATATATCCATAATGAATCGTATACGTTTTCTGCTCCGAAAGCCTCTTCCCCGCCACCGCCGGTTCAAACATCCGCTCCGCCACCGCCACAGCGTCCGAACCGCTAATCCGGATAATCCCAATCCCCGAACTCGAAAGCGCCGTCGCGATCGCGGCGATTGTATCTGTATATACCATATATATATAAATCCTTCCTTGCTTTTTATCTTCTTATTCTATACCATATGGAAGCATTTTCCCATCTTTATTTACAAATCTAGTCTAATATTTATTTCTTTTTTCATGTTTTCACGATAAACCTTGGCGCGCGAGAAGTGCAGGATGGCAGTTCCGGCTTTCAGTTATTCCAGTTGTACGCATTTTGAGCCATCTGTCCGAATGGGACGGATGTAGTCCACTTTACAATAGGACTCCACTTTCCTGTGCGGTCCGTAATACATACTCACGCCTGCATTGGCAAAAATTCTTTGTCGAAGACAAATTTGCATGAATTTTTGCCGTTTTGTGAACGGAGTGAACAAATCGCAAGCGAACAACGAAAAACTGAGAAGCCAGGGCTGTCATCCTGTACCTCTCGCGCTCGATCCCCCACAAAAAAGAAGGTCTAGATACCTCCAGACCTTCTTCGTCACACTTATTTACTTCTCATATCTCCCATACCCGTCACTTCTCTCGCGTCTGCCCTCACGCTTCAGCGAAATAATCACATGCCGGAACGGATCCTCGCCCTCGCTGCGGGTGGTGACATACTTGTCATTCTGCAGCGCTGCATGAATGATCCGTCTCTCATACGGGTTCATCGGCTCCAAAGATACGGAACGTTTCGTTCTCTTTACCTTGTAAGCAATGTTCTTTGCCAGTGTCTCAAGCGTCTCTTTCCGTCTCTCGCGGTAATTCTCGGTATCGAGCTTCACGCGGACGTAATTCTCGCTCTTCTTGTTGACAACCAGGCTGACCAGATACTGGAGAGAATCCAGGGTCTGACCTCTCTTACCGATCAAAATACCCATATCCTCGCCGGAGAGGTCGATGTTCATCTCGCACTCTTCCTCATTGAAAGCCGCTGCGATCTTCACATCTAAGTTCATCGCATCAAATACCTGGCTTAAAAAGTCGATCGCACGATCCTCGAGCGTCTCTTTCTTCTTAGCACGGATGATCGCCGGTTTCGCGCCGATCCCCAGAAATCCGGCGCTTCCTTTTTCGACCACTTCGTACTCTAATTTATCACTGGTGGTTTCCAGTTCAATCAGTGCCTTTGTTACTGCCTCATCGACTGTCTTAGCGGTAACCGTAATCATATCCATCCTGCGCCCTCCTTCTATTTTTTCGCGTGCTTATCGTTGTACTTCTGCACCATCTTTGCCTTGGAAGCCAGACTACCCGGCTTCGGATCGGAATTGTAAAATGCTTCAGACGCCTCCATCTGCTTTTTATTGCGGGAGATCTTGTCCTCTTTCGCCTTGCTTTCCGCATCCTCGCGTGCCTGAAGCGCCTTTAAATTCACGCTTGCCTTCTCGCTGACATTGGCCGGCGGCAGACCTTTTCTCGCTCTCTTCTTGTTCATCTTCTCCACATTGCGGCGGATCAGATCATCGACATCGATCTTGTTCATATGTGCATTTACGATCAGCTGCTGAACGAGCTGGAATGCACCCTGAACGACCCAGTAGATACCGATCGCGGACGGCAGGGAGAAACAGAAGAATACGGACATCAGCGGCATCGTGATCATCATGCTGTTCATCATGCTCGCGCCCGGTGCGTCCTGATCCACCTGCTGTAAATTGGAAATCAGCTTGGTGGAGATCCACTGGGTCAGACCTGCGAGGATCGGGATGATCCATGCGATCGTGATGTGGTTAAAGCCGGTAAACGGAGGAGTTGCCAGATTGATGCCGAAGAAATAGTTCATACTCTCAATCTTGTCCGCATTCTCCGCGATGGTGGAAGAAATCTGCGGAAATAAACTTTCCAGCGTATCCCATCCAGCCGGTGTCAACTTATATAACATATCTACGACTTTGTTTGCCACGGTGTAGTCTACCTTGTCCACCGCCATGCCGACGCCGCTTGCCAGCTCGGAAATCTTGTTGATGTAATCCGGCTGCCCCATCAGCGGGTTCGCTACGTTGTCAAAAAAGACACGTACTGACGGTACGTATGCCGGAATGTTGTAGATAACCCGGTACAAAGCGAAGATAATCGGAAGCTGAATCGCCATCGGCAGACATCCTGCCATCGGATTCGAGCCATATTTCTCATAGACTGCCTGCATCTCGACCTGTTGTTTAGCCATCGATGCCTGATCGGTTTTTCCCTTATACCTATTCTGAACCGCCTTGATTTCAGGGTTCATAAGCGACATAAGTTTTGACGATTCCTGCTGTTTGATCGTCAGAGGAAATAACAGTAACTTTGTGATAATGGTAAACAGGATGATACACAGACCGATATTCATGATCCCCATGCTGCTGGTAATCCGGAATAAAAAGTCCATGATATAACCAAACACGCTGGCGATCGGTCCCATGATCGAACCTGCCTTTGTCGCAACTAAAACGCTAACGTCCAATGAACTACCTCCTCATCCTTTACGGAACTGGATCATAACCGCCTTCTGCAAATGGATTACAGCGAAGAATCCGCTTACATGCCAAAATCATACCTTTTACAGCGCCGTACTTTTTAAGTGCCTGGATGGCGTACTCCGAGCACGTCGGCGTGTACTTGCAGTGAGGTCCTGTCATAGGGGAAATATAGAGCTGATATCCCCGAATCATCTTTATCAAGATCTTCTTAATCAATATTCTCACTTCGATTCTCCAGAATGTTATGCAGTCCGCATAAGTGCAGGTATGCACTCTCAATTTTTTTGAAGTCTGCTTCTTTCGCTGCCGGTCTGGCAACGACTACGATGTCTAATCCGAGTCTGACTCTGTCCTTATTTAACCGATAGCTCTCCCGTACCAACCTTGTCACGTGATGGCGGACCACGCTGTTTCCAACCTTTTTGCTGACGGAGATACCGATCCGAGGCTCCTTCCCGTCATCCACCCGCTTCACGTACATAACCAGAAGCTTATTGGCATAGGATTTCCCTGTCTTGTAAACCTTTTGAAATTCGCTGTTCTTCTTAATTGAATTAAAACGCTTCATTAAAATCACCAATGATAAATAATATAAAATAGAATCCGGCTCGCCGGATTCACGCACCTAGGTGCGATTGCATTAGCATCATTTTCCCCTGCACCGAGTGTACATCGCAGAGCTTTTCTTAATATTCTTAGAACTTTTTCTATGAATATTAAGAAAGGCCACAATCTATAACTCGATTGCGGCCTCGTTCATTAAGCAGATAATTTTGCTCTACCTTTTGCTCTTCTGGCAGCCAGAACTTTTCTTCCACCTGCGCTGCTCATTCTCGCACGGAATCCATGAACTTTTGCTCTCTGTCTTTTCTTCGGCTGAAATGTCATCTTCATGTCTGCATACACCTCCTCATCCATAATATAGTAAGAGAAATCCACGCTTCCTCCGGCTCACGCCGAAATCCGCATTCTTCTCAACATAGTTAGACTATTGTAATTAAACATCTTCTCCATTATATAGAAGAATTCCGCATTCGTCAACCACTATTTTGATCTTTTTAATCCCCATAGAACAAGGAATTTCTGTGGTTTTTCCACCATTTCGATCCTGCGTCCCCACAGATCGATCGTCGATTGCTGTCGAGGTACCTTATTGTATACAGTATACACACCGGGGCATTTCCATTTTGTGGATAAAAAAATCCTTATTTTATCAGCATTCCCGCCACCTATTCACAGCTTATCCTCCACTTATCCACACTTTGGGGATAACTTGTGGAAAAACCGTGGAATACGATCTGGATAAGCTTCTGATTGTTCACACCCATTCATCAAAAAGCCTTATTTTTCGGCATTTTTTCCACGTGGATAACTGAATTTCACTTATTCACATTGCGGGTTTTTATTGAAAAATGTGGACAAATCATGTAGAATAGAACTTAGATTGGGTTATTTTGCAGTTTTGGCTGCTTTTTACGTTTAGGAGACACAGTATGATAGAGAAAATTAAGGAAAAATGGGATGAAATTCTCCTCCATATTAAAGAAGAACACGAACTGACGGACGTTTCTTTCAAAACATGGCTGCTTCCGACGCAGCCTTATTCCATGAAAGACGGCACCCTTCAGATCCTGGTTCCGGATGTGCAGTTTCTCGGCTATATCAAAAAAAAATACGGACTTTTGATCCAGATTACCATCGAAGAACTAACCGGAATCGAGTGTGAGGTCGATTTTGTCACCATCGAACAGGTCGATGAGCCGCAAAAAGAGACGGACAAAAGCCATCTGATCAACCGCCCGTCCGAGGTCAGCCGCCAGCTCATCCAGGATGCGAACTTAAATCCGCGCTACACATTCGACACCTTCGTCGTCGGCGCGAACAATAACTTAGCGCACGCCGCTTCCCTCGCCGTGGCAGAATCTCCGGGTGAGATCTACAACCCTCTCTTCATTTACGGGGGTGTAGGTCTGGGAAAAACGCATCTTATGCACTCGATCGGACATTTTATCTTAAAAAACAATCCAAAAGCGAAGGTTCTCTACGTTACAAGTGAGAAGTTTACGAACGAACTGATCGATGCGATCCGGAACAAAAACAATATTTCCACCACGGAGTTCCGTGAAAAATACAGAAACAACGACGTCCTCCTCATCGATGATATCCAGTTTATTATCGGTAAGGAATCGACACAGGAAGAATTTTTCCATACCTTCAACGCACTCTATGAAGCGAAAAAACAGATCATTATCTCCTCAGATAAACCGCCGAAAGAGATCGAGACGCTGGAAGAACGGCTTCGTTCCCGTTTCGAATGGGGCTTGACCGTCGATATCCAGTCGCCGGATTATGAAACCCGTATGGCGATCCTCCGCAAAAAAGAGGAACTCGAGGGCTACAATATAGATAATGAAGTGATCAAGTACATCGCCACCAACGTCAAGTCCAACATCCGTGAACTCGAGGGCGCCCTCACCAAGATCGTCGCCCTTTCCAAGTTAAATAACAAGGAGATCACGACGGAGCTGGCGGAGGAAGCGCTCAAGGATCTCATTTCCCCGAACGCGGAGAAAGAAGTGACCCCGGAGCTGATCATCCAGGTCGTTGCCGATCATTTCGGTATCACTCCGCTTGACATCTCCTCCCAGAAGCGCAACAAGGAGATCGTATTCCCGCGCCAGATCGTGATGTATATCTGCCGTTCGATGCTCGGAACTTCCCTGCAGAATATCGGCAAATATTTAGGCGGTCGGGATCACACGACGATCATCCACGGTCACGACAAGATCGCTGCCGATATGGAGAAAAACGAATCGCTTCGCAATACAGTGGAAATCTTAATGAAAAAGATCAGCCCACAGTAGGTTTCTTCCACAATTTCGCGTGGAAAAGTGGTTGAAAACCTGTGGATAACTTTTCCCACATTTTGCTCCATTTCAGGGCTGTGGATAATTCAAAAGTTATCCAGCCGGTTCCGGACAGTTTTACACAGCCTTTTTAACCATTCAAAAGGAGTCTGAACCCCTGTATTTTCAGGGCTGTCCGGAGAATTCCACATATTCACAGCCCCTACTACGATTGCGACGAAATTTATATATATCTTTTCTTTCCGTTCCACGTTATTTTTAGCAAAGGAGTTATCAACAAACATGAAGCTTTCATTTGAAAAAGATCATTTAATGAACGGCATCAACATTGTTCTGAAGGCCGTTCCTTCCAAAACCACCATGCCGATTCTCGAATGCATCCTGATCGATGCTGTTTCGGATGAGATCAAACTGACCGGCAACGATATGGAGCTGGGAATTGAGACGAAGGTCGAAGGAACGATCCTGGAACGTGGAAAAATCGCTCTTGATGCCAAGCTTTTTTCCGATATTATCCGCAAGCTCTCCGGCGAAAATTCTACGATCACGATCGAATCGGATGAAAAATACAACACGACGATCACCTGTGACAAGGCTATTTTCCAGATTCAGGGCAAGGACGGCGATGAATTTTCCTATATTCCCCACATTGAGCGGGATAAATTCATCACACTTTCCCAGTTTACCTTAAAAGAGATCATCCGCCAGACGATCTTCTCGATCTCGCCGAACGACAGCAACAAGATGATGACCGGTGAGCTGATGGAGGTCACCGGCAATGAACTTAAGCTCGTTTCCCTCGACGGACACCGCATGTCGATCCGCAAAGTTGCATTAAAAGAACAGTACAGTGATATAAAAGTCATCGTTCCTGGCAAGACTTTAGGTGAGATCAGCAAGATCTTAAACGGTGACAACGACTCTGAGGTACAGATTTTCTTCAGCACCAACCACATCATGTTTGAATTTGACGACACGATCGTGTTATCCCGCCTGATTGAGGGCGAGTATTTCCGGATCAATCAGATGCTTTCCTCCGATTATGAGACGAAAGTTACCTTGAACCGCCGTGATTTCATGGATGCGATCGACCGTGCGAGCATTCTCGTCCGTGAAAATGATAAGAAACCTTTGATCTTAAACTTTACCGATGAAGAAATGGAGTTAAAGATGCACTCCGCCTTCGGTACGATGGATGCCCGTCTGGCCATTACCAAGTTTGGAAAAGACCTGATGATCGGCTTCAACCCGAAGTTTTTGGGTGATGCGTTACGAATCATCGATGATGAGGAAGTGACTCTGTACATGATGAATCCGAAATCCCCGTGCTTTATCCGGGACGAGGAGGAGACTTACATCTATCTGATCCTGCCGGTCAATTTCAATGCGGCAGCGATCTAACCTGCCATTTTTAGACATGGCAGGTGCAGACAGTAACAGAAAGGATCTGAAATAAGATGGAGATCAAACTGAGAGATGAATTTATAAAACTGGGTCAGGCGCTCAAGGCAGCTGGTCTGGTAGAGTCCGGCGTGGACGCCAAATTTGCGATTCAGGACGGGCTTGTGAAGGTCAATGGCGCGGTGGAGATGCAGCGCGGCAAGAAGCTTTACGACGGGGACAAAGTCGAGTATGACGGAGAGACCGTAACAATCACCAAATAAAGGATGGTTTCATGTTTATCGAATCGATCGAACTCAAAAATTATCGCAATTACGGGGAATTACATATGGATTTTGATCCGGGGACGAATGTTCTCTACGGAGACAACGCGCAGGGTAAAACCAATATCCTCGAAGCGGTCTACGTGTGTGCGACGACCAAGTCCCACCGCGGCAGCAAGGACAGGGAGATCATCGAATTCGGAGAGGACGAGTCCCACATCAAGATGCAGCTTCGCAAGGACGATGTGCCATACCGGATCGACATGCACCTAAAGAAAAATAAGACGAAGGGCGTGGCGGTTAACGGGATTCCGATCCGGCGGGCGAGCGAGCTTTTCGGCATCGTTAACGTGGTGTTTTTTTCGCCGGAAGATCTGAATCTCATTAAGAACGGGCCGGCGGATCGGCGCCGTTTTATTGATCTGGAATTATGCCAGTTAAACCGGCTCTATGTTCATTCGCTGGTGCAGTACAACCGGGTAGTGATACAGAGAAATAAGCTCTTAAAGGAGCTGTTTTTCCATCCCGAGTACGAGGAGATGCTGGATATATGGGATATGCAGCTTGCTTCCTACGGGCGGGAGGTGAGCCAGTACCGGCGGGAATTTATCGGTGAATTAAACGAATTGATCCGTCCGATCCATCAGAAATTGTCGGGCGGAAAGGAAGAGCTTGTTATTCAGTATGAGCCGAACACGGAGGCGGATCAGCTGGAAGCGGCTGTCAAAAAGAGCCGCGAGGCGGACCGGAAGCAGAAGACGACGCTGGTCGGACCGCACAGGGATGACTTAAGTTTCTATGTCAACGGGATTGACATCCGGCGCTTCGGTTCACAGGGACAGCAGAGGACGGCGGCATTATCGCTCAAACTGGCGGAGATTGAGCTGGTTAAAAAGATCAAAAAGGAGTATCCGATTCTGCTTCTCGACGATGTTTTGTCGGAGTTAGATGGGAAACGGCAGGATCATCTGCTCGCCAGCATCCGCCACATACAGACGATCATTACCTGTACAGGCTTGGATGATTTTATCAGCCACAGCTTCCAGATAGATAAGACCTTTCGGGTCGTGAGCGGGACGGTCACCTGTGAACGTCCAAACAAGACAACTAGTCAGACATAAAACAGCAAGTGAAGGAGGAACTATGGGTTCAGAATACAGTGCAGATCAAATACAGATATTGGAGGGATTGGAGGCGGTCAGAAAGCGTCCTGGTATGTATATAGGCAGCACATCTGTAAGAGGCCTCCATCACCTGGTGTATGAGATAGTTGACAACTCCGTGGATGAGGCGTTAGCCGGATTCTGCAGTCACATCGAGGTGCAGATCAATGCGGACAATTCCATCACGGTACAGGATGACGGTCGTGGTATCCCGGTTGATACTCAGAAAAAAGCCGGACTTCCGGCGGTTGAGGTTGTATTTACGATCCTGCATGCAGGCGGTAAATTCGGCGGTGGCGGATATAAGGTATCAGGCGGACTTCACGGTGTAGGTGCATCGGTTGTAAACGCCCTTTCCGAGTGGCTGGAGGTTGAGATCTGCGGGATGGAAAGGTATATAAGCAGCGCTATGAGCGCGGTAAAACCATGTATCCGCTGAAAGTAGTCGGTGAATGTGCTCCGGATAAGCACGGCACACGGGTTGTATTCCTGCCAGATAAGGAGATTTTCGAGGAAACGGTCTACGACTATGATACGTTAAAAGTACGCCTGCGTGAGACGGCATTCCTGACGAAAAACTTAAAGATCACCCTGCGGGATGACAGAGAAGTGAAGCATGAGAAGACCTTCCACTATGAGGGCGGTATCAAGGAATTTGTCACCTACTTGAACCGGAGCAATGAGAAGCTCTATGAACCGGTTATCTACTGCGAGGGCATCAAGGACAAGGTATTTGTCGAGGTGGCGATGCAGCATAACGATTCCTACACGGAAAATATCTACACCTTCGTCAATAATATCAATACACCGGAGGGCGGTACCCATCTGGCCGGCTTTAAGAGTGCTCTGACCAAGACTTTTAATGACTATGCAAAGAAAAATAAGCTTCTCAAGGAAAATGAGCCGGCACTCAGTGGTGAGGATATCCGTGAGGGCCTTACAGCCATCATCAGCGTCAAGATCGAGGAGCCTCAGTTTGAGGGACAGACGAAGCAGAAACTTGGCAACAGCGAGGCCCGCGCGGCGGTCGATGCGATCGTGAGCGAGCAGCTGACATATTTCCTGGAGCAGAATCCAACGGTTGCCAAGATTATCTGTGAGAAATCAATTCTTGCCAAGAGAGCCCGCGACGCAGCCCGCAAGGCGCGCGAGATGACGAGACGTAAATCAGCGCTTGACGGCATGGCGCTTCCAGGAAAATTAGCCGACTGTTCCGACAAGAATCCGGAAAACTGCGAGATCTACATCGTAGAGGGAGATTCCGCGGGTGGTTCTGCGAAAGAGGCTAGAAATAAATCCAATCAGGCTATTCTGCCTCTTCGAGGCAAGATCTTAAACGTAGAAAAAGCAAGACTGGATCGAATTTACGGCAATGCGGAGATCCGTGCGATGATCACGGCATTTGGTACCGGTATTCATGAAGATTTTGATATTTCAAAACTTCGTTACAACAAGATCATTATCATGACCGATGCCGATGTGGACGGTGCTCATATCAGTACCCTGCTTCTGACGTTCCTGTATCGTTTTATGCCGGATCTGATCCGGGATGGACATGTATATCTGGCACAGCCGCCGCTTTATAAGATCGAGAAGAATAAGCGTGTCTGGTATGCATACAGCGATGATGAGCTGAATTCGATTCTGACTGAGATTGGCCGTGACAACAACAATAAGATCCAGCGTTATAAAGGTCTGGGCGAGATGGATGCGGAACAGCTTTGGGAGACTACCATGGATCCGGAGCGCCGAATTCTTCTCCGTGTACAGATCGACAGTGAGACTGCTTCGGAGGTTGATCTGACATTTGCTACCCTGATGGGTGATCAGGTTGAGCCGCGCCGTGAGTTTATCGAGGCAAATGCGAAGTACGTAAAGAACCTGGATATTTAATTAAATTTAAGTCACTTAAATCCTTTTGAGGACGAAAGGAGTATAGATGGAACCAAATATATTTGACAAAATTCATGACATTGATCTGAAAAAGACAATGGAAACGTCTTACATCGATTATGCGATGAGCGTTATCGCCGCCCGGGCACTCCCGGACGTGCGCGACGGCTTGAAACCGGTGCAGAGACGAGTGCTTTATTCGATGGTTGAGCTGAATAACGGTCCGGATAAGCCGCACCGTAAATCCGCCCGTATCGTCGGTGATACAATGGGTAAATATCATCCGCACGGCGACAGCTCCATTTACGGCGCATTGGTTAATATGGCTCAGAAATGGGCTACCCGTTACCCGCTTGTAGATGGACATGGAAACTTCGGTTCCATGGACGGCGACGGCGCTGCAGCGATGCGATACACCGAGGCAAGGCTGAGCCGTATTTCCATGGAGATGCTGGCAGATATCGGCAAAAATACCGTTGATTTCATGCCGAACTTTGATGAGACTGAGAAAGAACCGACGGTTCTTCCGGCTCGTTTTCCCAATATTCTGGTAAATGGCGGCACCGGTATCGCCGTTGGTATGGCAACGAATATTCCGCCTCACAACCTGCGTGAGGTGATTGCTGCCGTTGTCAAGATCATAGACAACCGGGTGGAGGAAGACCGCCCGACTACCATTGAAGAACTGATGGAGATCGTAAAGGGACCTGATTTTCCGACAGGAGCAACCATCCTTGGAAAAGCGGGCATCGAAGAAGCTTACAGAACCGGACGCGGCAAGATCCGTGTACGGGCTGTATACAATATCGAGGCCATGGCAAATGGCAAGAGCCGTATCATCGTGACAGAGCTTCCTTATGCAGTGAATAAGGCTCGTTTGATCGAAAAGATCGCAGAGCTTGTAAAGGATAAAAAGCTTGATGGAATCACGGATCTGCGTGATGAATCCAACCGTGAGGGACTTCGGATCTGCATTGAACTGCGCCGTGATGTGAATGCCAATGTCATCATGAACCGTCTGCTGAAGCATACACAGCTGCAGGACACCTTTGGTGTGATTATGCTGGCGCTGGTTAATAATGAGCCGCGTATCTTAAATCTGCAGCAGATCCTGGAATATTACTTAAAGCACCAGGAGGATGTGGTAACCAGAAGAACCAAATATGATCTGAACAAGGCAGAAGAGAGAGCCCATATTTTGGAAGGTCTTTTAAAGGCACTGGATCATATCGATGAGGTTATCAAGATTATCCGTGGTTCTGCCAATGTTCAGGCGGCGAAAGCTCAGTTAATGGAGCGTTTTGATCTTTCGGATGCACAGGCACAGGCCATCGTAGATATGCGTCTGCGTGCTCTGACCGGTCTGGAACGCGAGAAACTGGAAAATGAATATAAAGAGCTGGAGGCAAAGATTGCAGAGTTGAAAGCGATTCTGGCAGATGAGAAGAAACTTCTGTGTGTTATCAAGGAGGAGATCTCCCTCATCGCTGATAAATACGGAGATGACCGCCGTACCGCCATCGGATATGATGAATACGATATGTCTGCGGAGGATTTGATCCCGGATGACGATATCGTTGTGACCATGACCAATTTTGGCTATATTAAGAGAATGTCCAGCGATAATTTCAAGAGCCAGAACCGCGGCGGCAAGGGAATCAAGGGCATGCAGACTATTGAGGAAGATTATATCGAAGATCTGCTGATGACCACAACCCATCATTATGTGATGTTCTTTACCAACAAGGGACGCGTATACCGTCTGAAGGGATACGAGATTCCGGAGGCAGGACGCACTGCCAGAGGTACTGCCATCGTGAATCTGCTTCCGCTGATGCCAGGCGAGAAGATCACATCCATCGTTCCTATGAAGGAGATCGATGATGAGAAATATCTCTTCATGGCAACCCGCAATGGTATGGTTAAGAAGACTCCGATGAAGGAATACAGCAATGTCCGCAAGAACGGTCTTCAGGCGATTGTACTTCGTGATGACGATGAATTGATCGAAGTTAAGGCTACCGATAATACCGAAGATATTTTCCTGATCACAAAGAAAGGTATGTGTATCCGATTCCATGAGACCGATGTCCGCGTGACAGGCCGTGTTTCCATGGGGGTTATCGGCATGAAGTTTGATGAAGGCGATGAAGTCATCGGTATGCAGATGGCCAGCCAGGGAGAATGCCTGCTGGTAGTATCGGAAAATGGTTATGGAAAACGCACTCCGATTGATGAATTTACAGCCCAGAACCGAGGCGGCAAGGGCGTGCGCTGCTATAAGATCATCGACAAAACCGGTGATTTGGTGGGTGCAAAGCTGGTAGATAATGAGCGCAAGATCATGCTGATTACCAATGAAGGCATCATCATCAAGATGGCAGTCAGCGACATCTCGATTATCGGACGCAATACCTCCGGTGTGAAGCTGATGAGTATTGATGCTGAATCCGGCATAGCAGTTGCAAGCATCGCTAAGGTGCGGGAGAGCGACAAGGATGAGGATGAAGAAGACGAATTTCTGGAGGAACAGGACGGAGAAGAAACCGAATCTGAGAATACGGAAGAATAAAAGTTACAGTTCAGCCATGCGCTGGTTTGAATGAGAAAGTGTGTTGCAAGCTTGCTTGCATAAGCACTTTTTCATCCAAATCAGCATATGGTGGACCCACCATGCTTCTTGTTTTCATGAATATGGAAACAAGAAGATGTCATGGCTGAACTGTAACGAATAAAAAGTAAAAAAGATCAGATATCCTTGATCTTTGAAAAGAAAATCATAAAAAAGAGAACATCCGGCAATTCATAAACTGGAATTAGCGGGTGTTCTCTTTTTGATCTTTATAAGGCGCAGTATTTTAACAGCGTCACAGCGTCGTTTCTCTCTGAATGAGGCGGCACCTGAATTCCTGGTAGGTAAATTCAGATTCACGGTTTTCGATCATAGCAAGAAGAAGTTTGGCAGCATACTCGCCCATTTGATCGTAGGGAATATCAATGCCGCTGATAGAAGGATAGTCCATTTCATAGAAATTCACCTCGTTCAGGAAGATATGGCGAATTCTCTGAGGGATGGAAAAGCCTGTTTTTAATATTTCACGCTGCAGCAGCAGTCCAATGTCGTAGTTTTGAGAAATGGCAAGATCAAAACTGCGGTTTTCCATGTATTTAGCTAAAAATTGCTGCAAATGAATCAGATCACGATCCTTGATAGGGCAGATCACGTGCTCCAGATGGCAGTTCGGTGCCGTCCGGCGAAGCAGGGATTCAAAAAGCGGATATTTATTATTAACTAAAAGACCGTCATTGCTGATGGAAAAATACCGCACTTCGCGGATTCTCTTTTCCAGACAGAAGGAGGCACATTCCTGCAGGGCATATTCAAATGCATGGGGGAACGGCGTTTTTTTTGAGAAAACCCCGTCCATACAGATAACCACATAGGGAATATGATTTTCATCGGCCGGTTTTGTAAAAGCAGCGTGATCATCGTTGGAAATAAAAATGAGTCCATCGATCACGTTGGAATAATAGCTTTTGACATAATCCAGAGAAGAATCTATATCATCCATTTCATTGAAAATCGTGATGGTATAGTCGATCTGGGACAGGTACTGGCTGATTCCGGTAAAAGCGTTTAAGAAAGCCTGGCGGCTGTAATCCTTTGCACATACAATTCCGATGGACGTGCAGTTTTTGGTCCGCATGCTTTTGGCGGAAGCATTGGGATAGTAGTGAAGTGTTTCAACGGCATCTAAAACCTTGCGTCTGGTTTCCTCACTGATCTTCTGATTCTGGCGATTATTGATCACATAAGATACAGTCGCCTGAGAGACTCCGCAGAGTTTTGCGATGTCTTTTGCAGTAACATTTTTTTTTCATAATTTTGTAGACTCCTTATAACACTTTTACAGTTTATTAAATTTCTCTAAAAATGTCTATAGAAATTCACTAAAATACACAATAATTTAATATTGCTAAAAAAATAATTGAAATGCCGATCCTTTTGTGATATTCTAACAATACAAAATTCACTTATACGTATAAGTTGAGAATGGAGGAAAAAATGGGAAAAGCAAACGAACAAGCAAAAGATAAGCCTTCGTTATTAAACCGCTGGCTGAACGGAATTGAGAAAGTCGGAAATAAACTTCCGCATCCGATTTCTATTTTTGCAATTTTAGTTCTCTTTGTTATCGTTCTTTCTGCTGTCTGTGAGATGGCTGGAGTTTCGGCAACAGGTGAACTGGTTAACCGTTCTAAGGGAGTCGTAGAGACTCAGACGGTTCAGGCTGTCAGTCTTTTGAATGGTGAGGGGCTTGTGTACATGCTGACACATGCAATCACTAACTTTACAGGATTCGCTCCTTTAGGAGTTGTTCTGGTAGCTATGTTCGGTATCGGACTTCTGGAGGACAGTGGTTTAATCGGCGGCGCATTAAAGTCTGCTGTAGAGGTTACTCCGGCTAAGTTAATCACTCCGATGATCGTATTCTTAGGCGTTATGTCCAACCTGGCTGACGCAGTTGGATACATCGTTCTGATTCCGATCGCAGCACTGATGTTCATGGCATACAATCGTCATCCGGTAGTTGGTATGGCTGCAGCATTTGCAGGTGTATCCGGTGGTTTCTCTGCAAACTTATTAATCGGTACTCTGGATCCGCTTCTTTGCGGTATTACCAACGAGGCTGTAAAGATGGTAGACCCGACTTATGTAGTTGAGCCGACCGGAAACTGGTACTTCATGATGGTATCTACCTTCCTGATCACAATCTTAGGTACTATCATCACTGAGAAAGTCGTTGCACCGCGTTTCGGTGAGTATCACGGCAATGGGGAAGAGAATGAAACAAGCTCTGAGTATAAATTAAATAACCAGGAAAGAAAGGCTCTGAAAGTAGCTGGTTTAACCTTGCTGGTTATGATTCTGGTTCTGGTAGCTTTCTGTCTCCCGGCTAACTCTGTTATGAGAGCTGAGGACGGAACACTGTTAGGAAACTCCCCGTTCATGGAGGGCATCATCCCAATTATCACTGTACTTTTCTTCGTACCGTCTGTTGTATATGGTCA
This sequence comes from Clostridium sp. AF21-20LB, assembly GCF_003478795.1. Classification (NCBI taxonomy): domain Bacteria; kingdom Bacillati; phylum Bacillota; class Clostridia; order Eubacteriales; family Clostridiaceae; genus Clostridium; species Clostridium sp. AF21-20LB. The sequence goes on from NZ_QUGD01000013.1 coordinate 73,225, forward strand.
TATGACTGGTGTATATCACGGAGAGAAGGATGTCTGCAACGCAATGGGACGTGCCATGGGAACCATGAGCTCCTACATCGCTCTGACCTTTGTGGCAGCACAGTTTATTAACTTCTTTGGTTATACCAAATTAGGAACGATCCTTGCATTAAAGGGAGCTGAGTTCTTTAGAAACTCCGGTATCGGAACTATCCCGACCATGATCTTATTCGTTCTTTTTGCAGCATTCATCAACCTGTTCATGGGTTCTGCATCTGCAAAATGGGCTCTGATCGCGCCGGTATTCGTACCGATGTTCATGCTGTTAGGTTACACACCGGAGTTCGCTCAGGTTGCTTACCGTATCGGTGACTCCTGTACAAACGTTATCACTCCGATGATGTCCTATTTCGCAATGATTATCGTATTCATGAAGAAATATGATAAAGAGGCTGGTATCGGAACTCTGGTTTCCACCATGCTTCCGTACAGTATCTGCTTCCTGATTGGATGGAGTATCCTGTTAGTATTATGGATCGTACTTAACCTTCCGTTAGGACCGGGTGTTGGAATGTTTCTTGGCTAATGGGGCTGAATTGTTACGATAATTTAAATAACTAGAATAAGATGTACTCTGGGAATGTTTTATGCGGAATGCATAGACATTCCAGGAGTACATATTTTTTCAAAAAAATTGTATGATTCGAGGCTTTTTCCTGTATTTTGATCGATTTACAAAAAAGGGGGACGAGGATCATGCATGAAGGAGGAAATAATGAACCAGACAAATGTAAAAATTGGACAATTAAGAGATTGCATGAAAGAACTGGGAATCGATGCATATCTAGTTCCGACTGCGGATTTTCATGAATCTGAGTATGTAGGCGAGTTTTTTAAATGCCGTCATTTTCTGACCGGTTTCAACGGAACCGCAGGAACGGCTGTTATCACTATGGACAAAGCCGGACTCTGGACAGATGGAAGATATTTTGTACAGGCGGAAGAGCAGCTTTCCGGCAGTGAGATCAAATTATACTGCATGGGCGAACCTGAATTCCCGACTCTGGACGAGTTTTTAGAGGCGGAGCTTCCGGTTGATGGATGCCTTGGATTTGACGGTCGTGTTGTAAACTCTGAGCTGGGTTATGGTCTTCAGAACTTACTGCAGGAAAAAAATGTAACAATCAACGGCGGCAATGATCTGGTAGGTGAGATTTGGACTTCCCGTCCGGCTATGTCCTGCGAGCCTATCTGGAGTCTGGATGTAAAATATGCCGGAAAGAGTACCGTAGAGAAACTTTCAGATCTTCGCGAAGTCATGAAGAAAAATAAAGCACAGATTCATCTGATGACGGCTCTGGATGAAATCGCGTGGTTATTCAACCTTCGTGGAAACGATATTGTAAATAACCCGGTATTCCTGTCCTATGCACTTATTACACAGGATGAAGCCTATTTATACGTACAGAAAGAAGCCATCAAAGAAGATACTAAGATGGGAAAAGAAGTTTGTGCGGCTTTAGCTGAGGCAAAGGTTCAGATAAAAGAGTATGCAGAATTCTTACAGGATGTGGCAGCTCTGAAAAATGAGAAGATTCTTCTGGAGCGCAAGAAAGCAAGCTTTGCCGTATGCGAGAGTATTGATGCTTCCTGCCGCATCATAGACGAGATGAATCCATGTGCGACCATGAAGGCTGTAAAGAATGCGACTGAGATTGAAAATATGCGTAAGGCTCATTTAAAAGACGGTATTGCTGTTACCAAGTTTATGTACTGGCTGAAGCACACCATCGGAACCTGCCCGATGACAGAGATGACCGCTGCACACAAGATCGAAGAGCTTCGTGCAGAGCAGGGAAATTATATTGAGCCAAGCTTCGTAACCATTGCCGCATACAAAGAAAATGCAGCTATGTGCCATTATCATCCAAGTGATGAGGTATGCAAGGAATTAAAACCGGAAGGTCTTCTTCTGGTAGATTCCGGCGGACAGTATTTAGAGGGTACTACCGATATCACAAGAACCTATACGTTAGGACCTCTGACCGAGAAGGAAAAAGAGTATTACACAATCGTAGCAGCCGCTATGCTGAAGGTATCAACGATGAAGTTCCTTCACGGATGCCGGGGCATTAACTTAGATTACACGATCCGTGAAGCATTCTGGAAACGTGGACTTGACTTTGCACACGGTACCGGACATGGTGTCGGATATCTTTCTAACGTACATGAGAGACCGAACGGACTGCGCTGGAAGGTTGTTCCGGAGCGTCAGGACAGCGCTGTCATCGAGCCGGGCATGATCTGCTCCGATGAGCCAGGTCTGTACTTTGCTGGCGATTTCGGAACCAGAACCGAGAACCTGATCTTATGTGTCGAGGATGAAAAGAACGAGTACGGACAGTTCCTGAAATTCGAATTCCTGACCAAGGCGCCGATTGACTTAGAGGCACTGGATACACGTTTCATGGATGACGCGGATATCGAGCGCTTAAATACATACCATAAAGACGTATACGAAACCATTTCTCCGTATATGAATGACGAAGAAAAAGAGTGGTTAAAACACGTGACAAGAGAAATTTCAAGATAATATGATGTTACAGTTCAGCCATGCGCTGGTTTGAATGAGAAAGTGTGTTGCAAGCTTGCTTGTATAAGCACTTTTTCATTCAAATCAGCATATGGTGGATCCACCGTGCTTCTTGTTTTCATGAATATGGAAACAAGAAGATGTCATGGCTGAACTGTAACAATATGATACCTCCTAAATAGATAGAGATAAATTCGAAATCTATTCAGGGGGTATTTTTATTACATCTATTCAGAAATGATTGCAAGATTATTTAATTTCTATTATGATGATATAAGAGTCATTAATGATTAAGAGATACGGTTCTATCTGCGTAAGCAGATAAAAATTTCATGGAAGAAGGGTAGTTTTCAAATGAGAAGAATCAATGTTGAAACCATTACACAGAATATCAAAGAAATGTGCATTGAGGCCAATCATTTTCTGTCACCGGATATGAAAAAGGTGTTTGATGAGGCGGCAGCGAGTGAAGAATCTCCATTGGGACGTCAGATTTTAGGCCAGCTGGAAGAAAACTTATGTATCGCTGGTGAGGAGATGATTCCGATCTGCCAGGATACCGGAATGGCAGTTGTGTTTATCAAGGTGGGACAGGATGTACATTTGATCGGCGGTTCTCTGACTGATGCTATCAATGAGGGCGTGCGTCAGGGATATGTAGACGGATATCTCCGTAAATCCGTGGTTAAGGATCCGATTTACCGTGAGAATACGAAGGATAATACACCGGCTATCATTCATTATGAGATCGTAGAGGGTGAGCAGGTAGAGATCACGGTGGCTCCGAAGGGATTTGGAAGTGAAAATATGAGCCGTGTGTTCATGCTGAAACCGGCAGATGGAATCGAAGGAGTCAAGGATGCTATTCTGACAGCGGTGCGGGATGCAGGACCGAATGCCTGTCCTCCGATGGTAGTAGGTGTCGGAATCGGCGGAACCTTTGAAAAGTGTGCAGAGATGGCGAAGCACGCGCTGACCAGAAATCTGGAAGAGGAATCACCGGTTGAGTATGTGCGTGATCTGGAAAAAGAAATGCTTGAAACGATCAATAACCTTGGAATCGGTCCTGGCGGTTTAGGCGGACGGACAACCGCACTGGCTGTCAATATTGAAACCTACCCGACCCATATTGCAGGGCTGCCGGTAGGCATCAATATCTGCTGTCATGTAAACCGTCATGCGCACAGAGTGATTTGATGAATAATTTTAGAATTGCGAAAGTGCGAAGCACATAGCAATCCGGTATCAAAAGGGGAAAAATCTCTTGTGACCCAAACATCATTTGATAGTATAAAGAATGTACTCTCGGAGTTTTTCCTGCACAAAAAGATACCGAGAGCACATAAGATAGATTTGGAGGAAAATATGGATAGAACAATCACAGCTCCAATTGACAGGGAGACATTAAAAAGCCTGCATGCAGGTGATTATGTATATATAAGCGGAACCATCTATACGGCACGTGATGCAGCTCATAAGCGCATGATAGAGACGCTGGATGAAGGAAGAGAACTTCCCCTTGATCTGAAAGATAATGTAATTTATTATATGGGACCGTCACCGGCCAGAGAGGGCCGTCCGATTGGTTCTGCAGGTCCGACCACAGCCAGCCGTATGGATAAATATACTCCAAGACTTCTGGATCTCGGCATGGGAGCCATGATCGGAAAAGGAAAGAGAAGCCAGGCAGTCATCGATGCCATCGTTCGCAATGGTGCCGTTTATTTTGCGGCAGTGGGCGGAGCCGGAGCAATTCTTTCAAAGTGCATTAAGGAATCGGAAGTGATTGCATACGATGATCTGGGAACAGAGGCGATCCGAAAATTGACGGTAGAAAATATGCCTATGATCGTGGTAATTGATTCCGAAGGAAACAATCTTTACGAGACCGCAGTAAAGGAATATCAGAGATAGGATAATAAGATATCAGATGTGGGATGACTCCCATCCCGCAGCAAGAATGCAGATGCATTTTAAAGTTTTATGAAGAGAGGTTATTGGCTGTTTGGCAAATAACCTCTCTTTTGTCGTGAAGAATAAAGTTATAATTGATAGAGATAAACCATGATTGGCATGGTTATCATACAGAATAGAGTGGTAATTACGTTAATGGCACCAGCATAGCGGGCATCTTTTCCATATACCTGGGCCATCTGCGTGATTGTGGAGGCGGATGGGGTGATTGTGGCTAACAGGGTGACAAGCAGAATTTGTGAACCATTCTCAGCAAAAGAAGCAAGGCCGCTGAATTTAAGAAGTAAAATTGTCAAAAACGGTACACCGATGAGCCGCAGAATCGTGACAAGTCCAATATGGGGAAAAGACAGAATTTCCTGGGGCGTGGTTCCGGCAATCAGCATTCCTGAGATCAGCATGGCCAAAGGACCAATCATGCTTCCCAGGGAGCGGACAGCGCTGTCCACTGGACCGGGAAGTGAAATCTGTGCCAAGAATAGAAAAATACCGAATAAAATGGCAATCATATTTGTATTTGTTATGATTTTTTTAAAATCAGGCTTTTTTTCTTCACAGATCATCATTTTGCCATGACTCCAGAGAAGAAAAAGCTGTACAGAGACGTAGGCGCTGGAATAAATAACCCAGTCTGGTCCTAGAATAGAGGAAACAAGCGGTATAACAAGATTTCCTGCATTAGAGTAGATGATAGAGGCTTTTTCGACTCCGTTAAGATGAAGAAGAGGTCCTATAAAGTAAAAAAGGACAATCAGGATGAGATGGATCAATACAGCAGCAGCCACCGCCAAAAGAAGCCCATTTAGGATGGAAGGGCTGCAGCTGACCTGAAAAGCAGATAAAATCGAACAGGGGACTACGATATAGACAGACAGGCGTGAAAGAATGCGGCTGTCATCTGAGCGGCAAATGCCAGTCTTTCCCAAAACAAAGCCTAAAAACATGACGATAAATAATGCCGCAATTTTACCAACTAAAATTCCAATGGACATAATGCGTTTGCTACCTCCTCATAACAGGGCATAGAGACAGAATATTTTTTTGCAAGTCGGAGGGGCTCCATGACAAGTCCGTCCAGTTCCGATGGTTTTCCTTCCATTATGTCACGCTGCATGGAAGTGGTGGCATCGGCAGATAAGTTGGAAAGAATCTCCAGATTTATTTTTACATAGTCTTTTTCAAAGGGATATCCCATGGCAGCAGCCAGAGCGCTGATTTCACGAATCATGGATTTAAATAATTCACGGGCAGCTCCTTCCTTTTGAAAATCTCCGGCTACGGCATGAAGGTAGACTCCGGCAGCTCCGATAGGGGAGACATAGGAAAATTTCTCCAAAGCTTCCCTTTGGATATGGGTGGATAAAACTCCATCGATACCGCTTTCGCAAAGATCCGATTGAATGGCTGATAAAATCGGAGAAATATAGGAAGGATCCCTGGGACCGAAGACAACCCTTAAGATAGGACCGTGCTGAACCAGAACACCGGGATGTTCTAAGGATGCAGAAACATAGATGCATCCATCCAGAACGGTACAATCCGGTAATTCTTTCTGCACCCTGGCACCGGTTCCATATATATTTAAGATGGGAATAATAATTGTGCGGGGACCAGCGGTCTGTCGGATAAAAGGAAGGACGGAATCAAGGGAATATTCTTTTACGCATATAAAGATAACCTCTGGAGCCAGGGAAAGAGCACAGGATTCTTCCATGGATAATGCACGAACCTCAAGATGTTCTTCCGTCTGATCCCAGAGATGACGAATGATGAGACCGTTATTACGCATAGCATCAAGGTTGGAACCACGGGCAATGAATGTAACATCCTTTCCAGCTTTTGTAAGAGCAGAGCCAAGAATTCCACCAGTACCGCCGGCTCCCAGGATCATATATTTTAAATTCATAAAAAAACTCCTTTCTGAATCCTAATCTGGATTGCTGCGTGCGATGCGATGCACTCCTGCAATCCGCCAAACATCTATAGTATCATATCATAAAATATATTGAAAAATGGTGGTTTAAAGGAAATAAAAAAAAAGAAAAAACTTGGATAAATTTGCTTGACATTTTAAATTTTCTTTGATACAATGAGATACGCGTCTGACAAAGAAATGCGTTAAGATGCAATTGAATATTTTTTTTATTACTGCGGAGAAATACTCAAGAGGCCGAAGAGGCGCCCCTGCTAAGGGTGTAGGTCGGGCAACCGGCGCGAGGGTTCAAATCCCTCTTTCTCCGTTTCTTTTTTTAAAAAAGCTAGAAAAAATAAAGACAAAAAAGTGCTTGACACTGATGAGTTTTCGTGATAAACTAGCTGAGCTGTTGAAGAAACGGCGCTTTTGAAAAAGAAAAACAAAAAATAAATTAAAAAAAGTTGTTGACAAGCAAGAATGCTTATGATAAAATATATGAGCTATCGCTGAGACAACAAAGAACCTTGAAAACTGAACAGTATGTAAAACCCTGAAAATTCTAAGAACAAAGGCTTTTGGTTAAGCCTTGAAGTTCAAGAGAACATTCAGAACAAAACCAAAACAACAGTAATAACGGTTAAAATTAGCCAAGCGAA
>NZ_QUGD01000014.1:0-75381 GCF_003478795.1 Clostridium sp. AF21-20LB
ACATGACTGCAGGCGCTAATAAATTTCTCAGAATTTATTATGGACGAGTGAAGGAATATCTCTGTATTCTTTCTGAGTCAAGCTAATTCAAAACTTTTATTTGCAGACCCGCACTGCTTGTGGTGGTCTTATTTTAGTGCCTAATTTTAACCATGTAAAATTTTATATTTTTTTCCCCATTAAGTCTTGACTTTTTATTTGCAGGCTAAAGTAACGAGAACGCGGTGTGCCGTTTTTCAAACATTTTTCGAAATAAAAAGACCCATAGCCTTTCACTATGAGTCTTTTTCATACATCCCTTTTCTCTACTGGATAAACATAGCATCCCCAAAACTAAAGAACCGATATCTCTGCCGGATCGCCTCTTCATACGCCGTGAGCACATGTTCTCTGCCTGCCAGTGCGGATACCAGCATGACGAGCGTGGACTCCGGCAGGTGGAAGTTTGTGATCAGGCAGTCCAGAATCTTGAACTGGTAGCTGGATAAATGAAAATGTCCGTCCAGCCGCTGCATGCGCGGATCGTGCCGTCCTCAGCCGCTGCGGATTCAATCGTCCGGCAGCTTGTCGTACCGACACAGATGATGCGTCCGCCATTTTTCTTCGTCTCATTGATCATGTTGGCGGCATCTTCCTCGATACGATAGAACTCCGAGTGCATATGATGATCCAGTACATTCGATACCTTGACCGGCCGGAAGGTTCCCAGACCCACATGAAGTGTGACGTGCGCGATCTTGACGCCCATTTCCTGAATCTGTGCCAGCAGCTCTTTCGTGAAATGCAGACCTGCCGTCGGTGCAGCCGCCGATCCTTCGTGTTCCGCATAAACCGTCTGATAGCGGTTCTTGTCCTGCAGGCGGTGTGTGATATACGGCGGCAGCGGCATCTGGCCGAGCTGGTCGAGAATCTCCTCGAAAATACCCTCATAGGAGAACTGAATCAGACGATTTCCCTCTTCTACCACATCAATGACGGTTCCTTTTAACAAACCATCGCCAAAATTAATTACGGTTCCCGGTTTTGCCTTTTTACCCGGCTTTACCAGTGTCTCCCAGATATCGTTCTCACGACGTTTCAGAAGAAGAATCTCGATATGTGCATCCGTTCCCTCCTTGCTTCCGATCAGACGCGCCGGGATAACCTTCGTATCATTGATCACCAGACAATCGCCCGGATGAAGATAATTGACAATATCCTTAAACACCTTGTGCTGCATCTCGCCCGTCTTTTTATCCAGCACTAAAAGCCGGGAAGAAGAACGATCTTCCAGCGGATCCTGCGCGATCAGCTCCTGTGGTAAATCATAATAAAAATCTTTTACATCCATTCTTTGTGCCTCTTTGTCTTTCTATATCTGTACTTTCACTTTTTATAAATCAATCAGTTTTATATCTTATATGCTATCAACCATTTCTCCATACTCCGGCATATCCGCTTTTCAGCTTTCCATACCTTAAAAACTTTATTTTTCCAGCCAGACGAATTCAATAAAGCATTTTAAGGATTTGACGCAGCCGGTTCTGACTCCTCCTGCATATAAGATGCGCCCTGTTTCATAAATTCCACGCGCTCTTTCAGCGCTTCATCCTGCTCCATCGCCGCATCCATTGCTTCATCCGTCTGCTTGCTGAGAAGGCGCACATCCTCATTGACCGACAGCTCTTCAAAATACTGCGTCAGCTCTTCGGACATTTTCCCGTCATCGATCTGCCAGCTTCCGTCCTCCGCCCGGACCGCATAGATCCGCACCAGACTCGGTGCCGGTGTCTCCACGCCCGTATACAAAATCTCATAATACACATACGCTGCCATCTCGCCGTCCCTAAGCCCCGGCGTCGTATAACATTTCACATTCTGGTACCCGGAAATGTACTGCTTCTGTTCTTCAAATTCCTGACGGTAGTGTTCTTCCTCACTCGTATCCTGTGAGGTAAACAACTTCACAAACGTATCCATATCACAGTCGGAAACCGCCTGAAAATAAGTATTCATCAGCTCTGTGATCCCCGGCTCGCCATTCTCTGTCAGAATACATCCGCCAAAGTCCTGAATATATTCTTTCGTGTCCGGCTCAATCACCATTCCAGATCCGCCTGTATCCACCATTTCTGCCGGTAAGCCATCCTTTTTCCCCAGAATGTTTGTTATTTTCCCGGAAAACATCGCCACCGCGCCAATCAGAATCAATACAATCACCGCCGCAAGCAGCATCACATAGCGGCGCAGTTCCCAGTCCGTTCCGTTCTTCCGGCTGCGTCCCGGTTTCTTTTTCGGTTCTCCCACCCGACCGCCTCCTGACTTATTCGATTGTTAATATTATAGCGGTGATTTGGTTACTCGGCAAGCGGTATTTCCGAAAAAAAACTTGCAATTTTCTAAATATTATAGTATCATACAAGTAATGCGTCTGTAGCTCAGTGGATAGAGCGCCGGCCTCCGGAGCCTGAGGCGTAGGTTCGATTCCTATCAGACGCATTCTTAAAAAGCGACAGCGGAGATATCTCAGCCGTCGCTTTTTGCGTTATTCATGATAAAAGGAGGACTCTTCCCGTGGAACTCATACACGTTTCTGGAAATACAGACTGTCTGCTTGGCAAAACAGCCATCGGCGTTTACCGCATCGACGACACCCGCTGCATCCTGTTTGACAATGGTTACTCAAAGGAATATGACGAGCTGGTCGGCTCTCTGAAAGACGCCGGGCTGACCCCGGCGGGGCTGATCGTTTCCCACGCGCACATCGACCATCATGGAAACAGCAAACGCCTGCGCGAAGCCTTTCAGATTCCACTGGCTATGTCGCTTGGCGAAGCCGGGCTGATCGCCTCCCAGGCGGCGCTGGAACGGTATACCAATTATTTCGGGCGCTCCGAGGAGGAAAAGGTTTCCATCGACACCGAGCAGCGCTGCCCGGTTGACTGTATCATCCAGCCGGAGGATACTTCCGTGACACTCTGCGGCGTAACCTTCCCGGTTCACCATCTGCCGGGGCATTCCCTCGACCACATCGTCATCGGCACACCGGACGGCGTCTGCTTTGCCGGAGACGCGCTTTTAACCGAAAATGTCCTGCGTCACGTCAAGCTTCCATACTGCGACCACGTCGGTCTGGATCTGGAAAGCAAGGAAGCAATCACAAAACTGCCTTACCAGCACTGGATTTTATCGCACAAAGGTCCATTTGATGGCAATATCCGGGAACTGGCGGACAAAAATATGGATCTTGTCCGTCTGCGTCTCGCAGAGCTGGCAAAGCTTTTGCAGAGACCGATGACGCGTGATGAATTTTATCAGGAAAGCCGACGCCTGATCGGAATGCATATCGGTACCTACGACCAGCTCATCCGTCAGGAACGCCACCTGCGCCCATATCTGGAACAGCTGGTGATCGATGGGACGGCACGGCTGGAAGTAAAGAATGACACCATATATTTTTACTTGAATGAATAAACTCTTTCTGCATGAATTATCACTCTTTATAAACAACGATTTTGGGGAATTTTTGCACATTTTCCCCCTCTTGTTGTTATCGTTTCCGAAAATACACACTCGCCACCGCAAATCCCAAGATTCCCGCTCCCATCACGGCGAAGCGGGAATATGTTTTTAACAGCACCAGAATACGTTCCCACGATGCCCCCGCCACCGCGCCGGCTCCGATGAGCACCGTATTCCAGATAAGACTGCCCGCTGTTGTCAGAAGGAGAAACGGCAGCAGTTCCATCTTTGCCATCCCCGCCGGAATCGAGATCAGGCTTCGGATGATCGGAACGAACCGGCAAAAAAAGACGGCTGACCGTCCCGTTCTCTCCAGCCATCCGTCTGCATCTTTCACATCTTCCACTTCTACTCCCAGCCGTTTTCCCCATGCCCCGCCCAAAAATGCATAAAACTTCTGCACGGGAATGTGCCGCCCCAGCTCATACAGAATCAGCGCCCCCAGCACCGAGCCCGCCGTCGCTGCCAGAACTGCCCCGGCTATGTTCATCCGTGTATATGTTGTCATAAATCCACCAAAGGTTAAAATCACTTCCGACGGGATCGGCGGAAACAAATTCTCAATTAGAATCAGGGCAAACATTCCCGCATATCCGTATGAACTTAAAAGTTCCAGCACTATATCACGCATGATATATCGCACTCCACGTTATTTCCACATATTCTATTTATTTTATGCGGAACGGAAAAAATCCAGGCATCTAATTTTCATTTTTCATGCCCGGATTTTAATTAAACCTAGAGAATCATCACATCCCCCACTGCCCCTGTGTCCGAAAACTCTGTCCACTCGCATACATTGACCGCGTGATCCGCGATTCGCTCCAGATACTTAGCAACCATCAAAAGATCGACTGCCACATCGGATTTATCCCCGTCTTTTTTCAGAAACTCAATCACTTCTCGTTTTACCCGCTCAAAGAAGGCATCGATCAGGTCATCCCTCTGTTCAAATGTCTCCGCCGTCTCGGTGTCACGCTCAATAAACGCGTGAATCGCATCCTTTACCATCGTTTTCACATTTGCCACCATGGCCGGAAGATGTTTGCTTACAAGACTAATATCTGCATCCTCCAAACGCAGGGACAGATCGGCAATGTCCGCCGCCTGATCGCCCATCCGCTCCAGATCAGTCACAACCTTCAGCGCCGTCGAGATATGGCGCAGATCACTGGCAACCGGCTGCTGCTTTAACATCAGCATCAGGCAGTGTGTCTCGATCTTTCGCTCTATATTGTCCACATCCCGGTCTCCTTTGATGACCTTCTGTGCCAGCTTTTCATTATGCTCGGTAAGCGCTTGAAAACTACTGTCAATCGCATCCTGCACCATCTGGCTCATCGCGTTCAATTCCTGATTCAGCCCTTCTAACTCCTGTATAAATGCCTCTCTAGTCGCCATCCCGTATCTCCTCTCCATCTCCCATGTTTTCTGCCCAGAAATTTTCCACTTCTGAACAGTAAACTGATTTTCTACTTATTTTTAAATCCTCAATCTTACGCCTATCATCCAAACCGTCCGGTAATATAGTCTTCCGTCTTCTTCTCCCGCGGATGCGAGAACAGATCCGTCGTCGGTGCATACTCGACCACCTCTCCTACCAGGAAAAATGCCGTATAGTCCGCAATACGGGTCGCCTGCTGCATATTATGGGTAACGATGACAACGGTATAATTCTTCTTGAGTTCGCCCATCAGATCCTCGATTTTCAGCGTGGAAATCGGGTCCAGTGCCGAGGTCGGCTCATCCATAAGAAGAATCTCCGGCTCAACCGCCAGCGCACGTGCGATGCAGAGACGCTGCTGCTGTCCACCGGAAAGTCCCAGTGCAGAACATTTCAGGCGGTCCTTGACCTCATCCCACAGAGCCGCGCCGCGCAGACTCTTCTCTACGATCGCATCCAGCTCTGCCTTTCCCTTGATACCGTGAATCCGCGGTCCATACGCGATATTGTCATAAATACTCATCGGAAATGGGTTCGGCTGCTGAAATACCATGCCGACCTTCTTGCGAAGAAGCGTCGTATCCACCTTCGGATCGTAGATATCCTCGCCGTCGATCAACACCTTTCCATTGATTGTCACATTCGGCACCAGATCGTTCATGCGGTTCAATGTCTTTAAATAGCTAGACTTACCGCAGCCGGACGGTCCGATGAAAGCTGTGATCTGATTTTCATATATATCCAGATTGATATTTTTTAATGCATGATTATTTCCATAGTACAGATTCAAATCCGACGTAGAAATTTTTGTCTCCATATCATTTCCTCATTTTTTACTTTATTTTAATTTTGTCACATCAAACCGGTTGGTCAAAAATCTCGTCAGCAGGTTGATTCCCAGCACGATAATCAGAAGCACGACCGCGATTCCAAACGCCTGATCGTATTTTGCTTTCTGCATCGACAGGTAGAGCTGGATGGTCAGCGTGCCGCTCGACTCAAACAGTTTTCCAAACAGGTTTTTCGGAAGCTGGAAGCCGCTTCCGGCAGTAAACAGAAGCGCCGCCGACTCGCCCACGATACGGCCAATCGAAAGGATGACGCCGGTCAGAATACCCGGTGCCGCGCTCGGCAGCAGGATCGTCCGGATCATATACCATTTCGTTGCACCGATTCCCAGTGCGCCGCTGCGGTAGCTGTCCGGAACGGTTTTGAGTGCTTCCTGTGTGTTCCGCGTAATCAGCGGAAGCACCATCAGGGTCAGCGTGAAGGATCCGGTCAGAACCGAATAGCCCAGCTTCAGCGTCATTCCGAAAAAGACCATACCGAACAAGCCAAAAATAATCGACGGAATACCGGACAGGATCTCGGTTGTAAATTCAATCGTCCGCACCAGTTTTCCCGGCTTTGCGTATTCGTTCAGATAAATGGCGGAGCCGATTCCGATCGGCGCTGCAATGATAAGGGTAATTACAATGATGTAAATCGTGTTGATGATATTTCCCAGAATACCAAAGGTGCCCTTTAAAGAGCTCTGCACCGTGGACAGAAGCTGCCAGGAAACCTGCGGCAGGCCGCGCACAAACACATACCCCATGATGCCAACTAACAGCGCGATCGCCACGCCAGCTGCCAGATAAATCAGCGCTTTTAAGATATTGTCCCCGATGCGGGTGCGCTTCTGGTAAATACTTTTCATTCTATTATCGGTCATCTGCGCCGCCCTCCTTCACAAACATCCGGCTGAGCACCGTGTTGATAAACATGATAAATACGAACAGCACCAGACCGATGGTAAAGAGCACTTCCCGGTGAAGTCCCTCTGAATAAGACATTTCCGCCACGATCGCGGTTGTCAGGAAACGGACGGAGTTAAATGGAAGCGGCAGATTGACTGAACTTCCAGATACCAGGCTGATCGCCATTGCCTCCCCGATCGCACGTCCGCAACCTAAAACCACCGCCGTGATGATGCCGGAGTGCGCCGCCGGAACGATTACTTTGAAAATCGTCTGGATATGCGTTGCACCGAGCGCCAGCGATGCGCTTTTTAAATGTTTCGGGACTGCCCTAAGCGACGCCTCGCTGATATTGATGACGGTCGGAAGAATCATGATTGCCAGAACCAGAACCGCCGATATCAGGTTCGCACCGCCGGTAAACTGATGCGTCGTGGAACCGGCAAAGATTTTCATTTCCAGCTTATACATCAGGGGATTTAAAATCAAAATTCCTAAGAGTCCGTAGATAACCGACGGAATACCTGCCAGAAGCTCAACTGCCGGGCGGACCACTGCCGCTACCTTCGGCGGCGCAACCTCTGCCAGAAAGATGGCGGTAAACAGCCCAATCGGAACACCGATCAGGATCGCCAGAAAGGTTCCGACGATGGAAGTTAAAATAACGTAGAGAATTCCGAAAGACGCCGGATTTCCAGTCGGCTTCCAGACGGTTCCAAATAAGATTTCCGGAACACCCACCTTAAAAAGTGCCGGGGTACCGCTGATAATCATGTATAAGGTAATTGAAAAAACTGCCACCACCGCCAGCAGGCCGCAGGCAGTAAAAATAATTTCCGCTGCCCTCTCTACCGCTGATTTCGTGGCATGGCTTCCAAAAATGGTAAATTTCTTTTCGTGCATATGTCTCTCCTGTCCCGGATTGAACAGCGAGCCGCTTTCGGTCAAAGCAGAGTTTCCTTTCTGCGGCTTGACTGCAAGCGACTCGATATTATTTGAATCTATTCAATATTATGTGTATTCGTGAATTACTGATTTTTCTATCCTTACCGGTTTCCACCGGTAATTTTATCCACATTCACAAATTCCGATGCAGTTTCTTACTTCGTAGTAATCAGGCCTACAGATTTAATCAGGTCATCGCCTTCTGCAGAGTATACATAGTCAAACAGCGCCTGTACCAGCTCGTTCTGCTCAGAAATTTCTCCCTTGGTTGCCATAACGAATGGACGGCTTAAGAAATAGCTGCCTGCCTTGATGTTCTCCTCCGTCGGCTCTACATCATCCAGTTTAACTGCCTTAACGGTATCGTCAACTACATCCAATGAAACGTATCCGATGGAACCCGGTGTGGATGCAACCTTTGCCATAACAGCACCGGTAGAATCCAGCTCGTTTGCATATTTGCAGACATCTTCCAGACCCAGAAGCTCCTCAAATGCGCCTCTTGTACCGGAACCTGCTTCCCGTCCGACTACGACAATCGGCATATCGCTGCCGCCTACATCCTTCCAGTTTGTGATGCTTCCGTCGTAAATGCCGGTCAGGTCATCCTTGCTCAGACCATCTACAGCGTTGGACGGGTCAACGACAACGGCGATACCATCGATGGCTACGATATTTTCAACGGCACCTTTTGCCTTCTCATCGTCCTTTAACGCTCTGGAAGAATCACCGACATCACACTGACCTGCCAGTACGGACTCGATACCTGCGGAAGAACCGGTAAATTCAGCCTGTACGGTCACATTCGGATATTTCTCCATGAACGTTTCTGCCAGTGCATTTGCAAATTTTTCCATCGAAGTGGAACCTGCCAGGGTGATAGAACCACTTAAATCTTTTGTATCTGCGCTGTTCTCGGTTGTATCTGCTGCTGCACCACTTTCAGCTGCGCTGCTATCTGCGCTTGTGTCTGCTGTACTTGTATTTGTATTGCTGGAACCACATCCTACCATTCCAGTTGCCAGAACGGCTGCTCCTAATACTGCGATTGTTTTCTGAATATTTTTCTTCATAATAAAATTCCTCTTTCCTCTCTCTTTTTTCTCTCAGAGTTTTTTATCCTTGATTTCTTACAGTACGCAGTATAAAAGATTCCTCGATTTACAGAAATCATGTTTTGGTATCGTTTATGTAAAATTTGGGTAATTTTTGTGGGAGTGAATGTAAGATATGGTTTCGGATTTGCTCTGTTTCTCTCCATGATCCGAAACGCCGCCGGACATCTCTTCGGGCTTTGCTTGAAAGTCCGGGCAGAGATCGCCGGCGGCATGATTCTGATTTTTATACTGAGTTTCATTCTGCTCTCAAACAAGGCAGGTGAATTTCCCCAGACATCCTACTTCAGAACAACCTTCTTAAAGTTTTTCTTACCTCTCTTGACAACCATTCCTTCGCCGGAAAGCTGATCCTTCGTAAAGACTGTCTTAATATCCTTTACCTGGTTTCCGTCTACAGATACGCCGCCCTGCTCGACATTTCTTCTTGCCTCGGAACGGGACGGAGCCAGACCGGATTTCTGCAGGATGGAGAGAATATCGATCTCATCACCGTTGAAATCATCCTCCGTCAGCTCGTAGGTCGGCATATTCGCTGCATTTCCGCTGGAAAACAGTGCTTTCGCTGCTGCCTGTGCCTTCTCAGCCTCTTCCTCGCCGTGTACCAGCTTGGTCAGCTCGTAAGCCAGGATCTCTTTTGCAGTATTTAACTGGCTGCCTTCCCATTTATCCATCTCATCGATCTGCTCAAGCGGCAGGAAGGTCAGCATACGCAGGCATTTTAATACGTCCGCGTCAGCGACGTTTCTCCAGTACTGGTAGAACTCGAACGGGGAGGTCTTGTTCGGATCCAGCCATACAGCGCCTGACTGGGTCTTGCCCATCTTCTTGCCCTCGGAGTTTAACAGCAGGGTGATGGTCATCGCGTGTGCGTCCTTGCCAAGCTTTCTGCGGATCAGCTCGGTACCGCCTAACATATTGCTCCACTGATCGTCGCCGCCGAACTGCATGTTGCAGCCGTATTTCTGGTACAGCATGTAGAAATCGTAGCTCTGCATGATCATGTAGTTGAACTCTAAGAAGCTTAAACCTCTCTCCATTCTCTGCTTGTAGCACTCAGCAGTCAGCATGCGGTTGACACTGAAATGCGGTCCAACCTCGCGCAGTAAGTTTACATAATTCAGATTCATCAGCCACTCTGCGTTGTTGACTAAGAGCGCCTTGTCATCGGAGAAATCGATGAAACGGCTCATCTGCTTTTTGAAGCAGTCGCAGTTGTGCTGGATCGTCTCCGGTGTCAGCATCTGGCGCATATCCGTACGTCCGGACGGATCGCCGATCATGCCGGTGCCGCCGCCCAGTAATGCGATCGGCTTGTTGCCTGCCATCTGCAGACGTTTCATCAGGCACAGTGCCATGAAATGACCTACATGAAGGCTGTCTGCGGTCGGGTCAAAACCGATATAGAAAATGGCTTTTCCTTCATTGACCAGTTTTTTGATCTCTTCTTCGTTTGTAACCTGGGCGATCAGCCTCTGGCTACTAATTCTTCGTAAATCTGCATCTTCTCTCTACTCCTTTATTAAAATTTGGGGTACAAAAAGCCCCGTCCTCCAAAAAGGACGGGGCAAAATTCCCGTGTTACCACCTTTATTCACAGATAGCTCGCGCCTATCTGCCTCTGCCGGTACCTTCTGATACCGCGACCGGATAACGTGTGTCTCTCACGTCGCAGCCTACCAAATCAACCGCCGCACATTTTCATGCAGCTCCTCCATCGGATCGGATTTCAGATTCTTCGGTGCGAAGCTCCGGGATGTATTCGAATATCCAGTTTACGCGTGCCTCTCATCATCCGGCTGCTTTCTGTGCGCTCCCCTGCGGATCTCTACTTGTTCCCTTCATCGCCTTTATAAGGTTATTGAGTATATTCTGTATTATAAGCGAAATTTATTATTTGTCAAGAGACCTTTTATTTCTTCGCCAGCGCCGCCAGCCCGGAAAGAATCTCCCGCGCCTTCACAAGCATCGTCTCGCAGTCCGTATGTTTCTGCCGCACGTCGCGGTAATAGAACGACGGCACATCACCCGTCCTGAAGGTCAGCGTGCCCTTATATTTCTCCATCAGCGCCGGAATGCCGGAGACGTCCAGATCGGCTTTCTGGTACATCTGAATCGTGATATCCTGCTTCTTTACATCGACCTCCACGACACCCGCCTGATGAGCAAGCGCTTTTAGATCGGCGATCTTTAACAGGTTCTCCACCGAACGTGGAATCTCGCCAAAGCGGTCGATCAGCTCATCCTGCATATCCATGTACTCTTCCTGGTTCTCAATACCGGAAATCCGCTTGTAAACGTCGAGTTTCTGGTATTCATTGCGGATGTAGGACGGCGGAATATACGCGTCGATGTCGCAGTCCACCACCGTCTCGAAGTCCTCGGCTTCGTTCTCACCGCGAAGTGCCAGCACCGCCTCGTTTAAGAGCTTGCAGTACAGGTCATAACCGACCGCCTGCATGTGGCCATGCTGTTCCGCGCCCAGAAGATTTCCGGCGCCGCGCAGCTCCAGATCGCGCATCGCAATCTTGATACCGCTTCCCAGCTCCGTAAATTCACGGATCGCCTGCAGACGTTTTTCCGCCTCCTCACGCAGCAGCTTGTCGCGCCGGTACATGAGAAACGCATACGAAGTCCGCCCGGAACGTCCGACGCGACCGCGGATCTGGTAGAGCTGCGACAGCCCCAGCCGGTCGGCGTCGTGGATGATGATCGTGTTCGCATTCGGAATGTCCAGTCCCGTCTCAATGATGGTCGTAGACACCAGAACGTCGATATTGCCCTCGACGAAATCCAGCATAATTTTTTCCAGTTCATGTTCGTGCATCTGCCCGTGGGCGAACACGACGTTTGCCTCCGGCACCAGAGCCGCCACATGGTTTGCCACCTCGTCGATGTTATTGACACGGTTGTAGACATAATATACCTGTCCGCCCCGCGCCAGCTCCCTGTGAATCGCCTCACGCACCATCTCGTCGTTGTACTCCATGACGTAGGTCTGAATCGGCAGGCGATCCACCGGCGGTTCCTCCAGGACGCTCATATCCCGGATGCCAATGAGACTCATATGCAGGGTACGCGGAATCGGCGTCGCCGTCAGCGTCAGAACGTCTACATTTTCCTTTAGTTTCTTGATCTTTTCCTTATGTGCCACGCCGAAGCGCTGTTCCTCATCGATGATCAGAAGCCCCAGATTTTTAAAGACAACATCCTTAGAAAGGACGCGGTGCGTTCCGATCACGACGTCCACCTGCCCTTTTTTCAAATCTTCCAGCGTTTTTTTCTGCTCGCCCGCCGTGCGGAAACGCGACAGCATATCGACCCGCACTGGGAAATCCTTCATCCTCTGCACAAAGGTATTGTAATGCTGCTGCGCCAAAATTGTGGTCGGCACCAGATACACAACCTGCTTACCCTCCTGAATCGCCTTAAATGCCGCCCGGAGCGCGATCTCCGTCTTGCCGTATCCAACGTCGCCGCAGATCAGGCGGTCCATGATGCGGCGGCTTTCCATGTCTTTTTTGGTCGCCTCGATCGCCTCCAGCTGATCCTCCGTCTCCTCAAACGGGAACATTTCCTCAAATTCCCTCTGCCAGACCGTATCCGGTCCATACTGGTAGCCCTCGCTCCGCTGACGCGCTGCATAAAGCTCGACGAGATCCTTTGCAATATCACGGACCGCACCGCGCACCTTGCTCTTCGTCTTATTCCATTCCATTCCGCCCAGTTTATTGAGCTTCGGCGTCCTGGCATCCGAACCGGCATATTTCTGGATTCCCTCCAGGCGTGTCGCCGGAAGGTAGAGATTTCCGCCGTCGCGGTACTCAATCTTGATGTAATCCTTGACGACCTTGTCCTGCTCGATCTTCTCAATGCCCCGGTAAATGCCGAGTCCGTGGCTCTCATGCACCACATAATCGCCGATCGAAAGCTCGGAAAAGTTCTGGATTTTCTTACCCTGGTAGGAGGTCTTTTTCTTCTTTTTCCGCCCCCGTCCGCCGCCGAACATGTCTCCCTCGGTGATCACGACGAACTTAATCAGCGGATATTCAAATCCCCGATGCAGCTTTCCGTAAGTCACCAGGATTTCACCCGGTTTCACGGTGTTTTCGCCCTCATCCGGGCAGAAGGCCCTTAAATCATACTCCCGCAGATCGCCCGCCAGACGGCTCGCGCGCGTCCGCGAACCAGCCAGCAATACCACCCGGTATTTTTCCTTCTTCCAGCGCGCCAGATCGCTGATTAAAAGCTCAAATCCATTCTGGTAGGAATTGACATTTTTAACGCTCAGACTGTATTTTTTCTTAACCGTCATGCCGGAGAGCTTCTGATCCAGCCCCAGCAGTAAAAGAGTGTGCGGACGCATTGCCATCGCCAGCGTCTCCTTCGCCGAATAGAGGAAGGAAGTCTGCCCCGGAAGCAGATAGCCACCCTCGAGACGGTGCGACATGCTCTCCCGGAACTCCGTCTCGGTCGTCTCTGCTTTTTCCTTCAAGCGCAGCGGCTCATCCAGGAAAATCGTCAGCTCATCGACTGGAAAATAGTTTAAAAACGATACCGTTTCCTTGCAGAAATACCGGATATAGCTTCCCAGCCCATGCACCCGGAAGCCCTCGCGAAGCCCCTCTAAGACCTCCGAGACAGCCGAATCCATCCGGTACGCCTCTTCCGTCTTCATGGCATCCCGGAGCTTTTTCACGTATTTCCTGCGGTCTTTCTCGATCGCCTCGGTTCCATCCTGAATCTGCTCCGGCGTCAGCGCCATCTCCGTCGCCGGATAGATCACTGCCTCGTCCACCTGCTCGATCGATCGCTGGCTTTCCGGGTCGAAGGTAC
The DNA here is from genome assembly GCF_003478795.1 of Clostridium sp. AF21-20LB. Lineage (NCBI taxonomy): Bacteria > Bacillati > Bacillota > Clostridia > Eubacteriales > Clostridiaceae > Clostridium > Clostridium sp. AF21-20LB. Next base: position 13,581 of record NZ_QUGD01000014.1, read on the forward strand.
GGATCGAATCGACCTCATCGCCCCACAGCTCGATCCGGTACGGCACCTCCTCCGTCAGCGGGAAAATGTCAATGATACCGCCGCGCACCGAAAACTGCCCTGATCCCTCAACCTGCGCGACCTTCTCATATCCCATTTCTGCCAGGGCGTGCACGAGCTTCCCGACCTCGACCACATCTTCTGCCCCGATCGTGAGACTCCGCTCTTTCATCCACGCAAGCGGCAGCAGATGTTCCATCAGCCCGTCGATCGTCGTGACCACCACGCCGCCGGAACTCTCCAGAACCCGCCGCATGACCTGAATCCGCTGTTTCGTCAGCAGGTTTCCGTGGATATCCGACGTATAAAACAGCAGATCCCTCGCCGGGTACAGCGAAATATCCGTATCAAAGCACCGGTAATCCTCACAGATCTCCCGCGCCCTCGAATCATCGTAGGTGACAATCAGCTTCCAGGGCGTCAGATCCGAAAGCTCGGACAGCAGATGCACCTTCTGCGAATCCAGGCATCCCGTGACAAGAAGCGGTCCCTGTCCGCGCTGTAAATCCGTCTTGAGATCCTGAAACTCGATCATCTCCTCTAACGGATTTGCAAATAAATCGCTCATTGTGTCTTGACTTCCTCCTTCCTCTCCGCCTTCTGCTTCTCTAGCTTCTCCTTCTCCCCGCGCGCCGCGCCGTTAAAATGGTTCATCGCCGCCTCAACGCCCTCTGTCATCATATCCACGACTGCCGCCGCACCGTCCTTAAACGCCGTCGTCATCGTTTCGGCTTCCTCTTTCGGAAAATGTCCCAGCACATAGTCTGCCAGATCCATGCGCGCCGGCTTCTCTCCCACACCGATCCGCACGCGTGGAAATTCCTGCGTTCCCAGATGGGCGATGATATTTTTGATTCCATTGTGGCCGCCCGCGCTGCCTTTTTTGCGGATCCGGATGCCGCCCGGAACCAGGCTGATATCGTCATAAATCACGATAAACTCCGATGGATCTACCTTATAATAATCCATCACCTGACGGATGCACTCGCCGCTCAGGTTCATATACGTCTGCGGCTTTACCAGAATGACCTTATTTCCCTCGATCACGCCTTTTCCGATCAGTCCCTTAAATGCTTTCTCCCGGACATCAATGTTATACTTGTCCGCCAGCGCATCCAGCGTCATAAATCCCACATTGTGGCGGGTTCCCTCATATTCTCTTCCCGGATTTCCAAGTCCTGCAATTACATACATAATTCTATTTCTCCCTCTTTTTCTATAGTATCAAAAATACCAGATTCTTCACTCATCGTCTTTCTCAAAAAGCCAAAACAGACACGACTTTAAGCGTTAAATCCTGAAACTGCCACTTTTCAAGCTGTTTCAGGATCTAACGCACTTATTTTTCTGGATACTTTTAAAGTTACTGTTCACGGATAGGCACTTTTGGAATCGAAAGTGCCGTAAGTTTTGGGGTCATGTAAATAAGAAGTTACTTTCCCTTCACAACCTCAACCGCCTTCTGCAGCTGATTATCCTTCTCCTCTGGAATCACGACTTCCTGCGCCGCCTCTTCATCCAGCTCCACCTCGAGATCCGGCTCGATGCCTTTTCCATGGATATCATTTCCATTCGGCGTATAATAATGGTCGGTCGTCAGCTTGATCGCGCTTCCATCCGAAAGCGGCATCAGCGTCTGCACGATACCTTTACCGAAAGTCTTCGTTCCGACGATCGTCGCCACGCCGTAATCCTTCATCGCACCGGTAAATACCTCCGACGCGCTGGCGGAATTGCCATTTACCAGCACAACCATCGGGATCTCCAGGCTGTGTCCATCCTCAGCGTCGTATGTCTCCTCCGTGCCCTTCTTATTTGCCACGGTCAGGATCCGTCCGCCATCTTTCAGGATATAATCCGCCATCGAGACAACCGTCGTCACCTCGCCGCCCGGGTTGTTCCGCAGATCGATGATCAGGCGCTTCATGCCCTCGCCCTGCAGTTCCTCGATCTTGGATTTAAACTGATCGGCAGTCACACGGTCAAACTCTGCAACGGAAATATATCCGATCTCTTCATCCAGCATCTTGCCTGACACCGTCTGCACATCGATCGGTCGGCGGGTCAGGGTAATATCCTTGTACTCGTCGCTATTTTCACGATAAACCGTGATCGTCAGCTGACTGCCTTCCTCGCCCTTGACGTAATTATTGACCAGAAGCGACAGATCCATGCCAATCACCTCGGTGCCGTCTACCTTATAAAGCGCATCACCCGGAAGGATGCCTGCCTCCTCGGCCGGGCTGCCCTCAAAGACGCGCACGATCGTGCTGACGCCGGTCTGGACATTCTGGGATACCAGAGCGCCGATGCCGCAGTAAGAACCATTTGTCTCATCCAGGAAGCTTGTCAGCTCGTCCGGCGTATAGTAAACCGCATACGGATCATTTAAACCACTCAAAAAGCCCTGATAAATGCCGGCTTCCTCCTCGGATGTATCAATTTTTTCCTCAAACAGGTACTTTTTATCGATAATATCCTGTATCTGCTCCAGCTTTTTCGTGACATTCTCAAAATTGACCGGCTCCTGTGCCTGCGACGGTGTTCCCTCAGTCTGTACCTGTACCTGTGTCTGGTTATCGATCACACGGCGTCCAAACATGTAAATACCCGCCGAAGCACCGACCGTGATCAGACACACCAGTGCTGTCACCAGCACACCGACCATCACACCGCGCCAGAATTTATTTTTACTGTCCATCTCTTATGCCTCCTGATTCCTGTCTATTCCTTCCGGATTTGTAACTGTTCAGTACCTTCACAGTCACGCGCAAAAATCCATCAAAAATTGCCTACGGCAATGGGATTTTTGCCTGCTGGTCCATGTTTTCGTACGGTCAGCGCAGTAAATGCGCAGACCTACTGAACAGTTACCCGGATTTCATCTTTTGCAGCCACCTGATACTTTCCGCACTACGGACTTACATAGCTCGAAGGGTTTACATAACTTCCGTTCTTGCGGACTGCAAAATGCAGATGAGAACCTGTCGAATATCCGGTCGAACCTACCTTCGCGATCGTCTGTCCGGCTTTTACCGTATCCCCTGCCGATACCAGAAGCTGGGAACAGTGCATATACACGGTTGAAAGTCCATTTCCATGGTTGACCACAACATAATTTCCAGCCGAATAACTGTAGGTTGCAATCGAAACCGTTCCTCCGGCGGCTGCCACGATGCTGCTGCCGGTCGAAGCGCTGATATCAATGCCCTTATGGTTCGAGGACGCGCCCGCCGTCGGTGATTTACGTTTTCCGAATCCAGATGTAATGCGTCCGCTTGCAGGGCACGGCCAGCGCAGCGAAGAACTTCCCGTCGAAGTGGTAGTCGTACTGCCAGTATTCCCTTTCGCGGTCGAATTATTCGTCTTTCCCGCTGCGGCGGCTTTTCTGGCAGCTTCCTCTGCCGCTTTTTTCGCCGCCTCTTCCGCTTCCTTCTTCTTAATCTCCGCCTCCATCTGCACGATCTTGGCTTCCTGCGCCTTGATATCGTCCTCATACGCTTTCGCCTGCGCTGATTTCTCGCCGATCTGCGCGTTGACGTTCTGGAGTTCTTTATTTTTCTCATTCAGGAGAAGCTGAACTGAATCCTGCTTTGCCTCCGTCTGCGTCTTCATCTCCTGCAGCTCCGCCTTCTCCGTCTCCAGCTTTTTCTTGCTGTCCGCGATGGACTCTTTCGTCGCCACATACTGGTCGAGCATCTTCCGGTCATACTCCGAAATCTTTGAAACATACTCTGCCCGGTTTAAAAGCTCTGAGAGCGAACGGCTTCCAGAAGCAGATTTAGGTAGCTGCTGTCGCCCTTCTCATACATATATTTGATACGCATTTTCATCGAAGCATACTGTTTTTTTTCGGTTTTCTGCGCTTCTTCCAGCTTTACCGCCGTCTCATCGATGCTTTTCTGCTTGCTGGAAATATTATTTTCCAGCTTCGTGACCTGCGACTGCAGATCATTCATCTTCGTGTCCAGCTCCTTGACATAGCTCTCGGTGTTACTTTTCAGCCCCTGAAGGCTTTTGATCGCCTCCTCGGTCTTCTTTTTCTCCTGTTCCAGGGCGCTTTTCTTATCCTTGGCGCTGCTTACATCCTTTTTCGTTGCTGCCGCTACCGAGATCAGCACTGGGGAAGATGCCAGCGCCGCCGTCACAAGGAACAGAGCCGCACGTATTTTCAATCCCTGTTTTTTCATGTTCTCATCCTTTTTACCGCAAATTTCCGCTGCCGCCGCAGCAGCCGCCAATGTTTCTTACACCTTTAAATGTCTGCGGATCGTAAAGAAACTTCCGACAAAACCGATTCCCACGCCCAGCGCCATCGCTACGGCTACCATGCTCGGGAAAATGGTCTGAATCGGGATAAATTCAATCAGGTTCGACAAGATATCAAACCGTTCCATCATATATACAACCGCCTGGCGGTACAGAAAATACGTGATCGCCAGCGGAATCAGTGCGCCAACCAGACCGATCATCACACCCTGTACAACGAACGGCGCACGGATCATGAAATTCGTCGCACCGATCAGGCGCATGATCCGGTTTTCCTCCCGTCTAAATGCAGCTGCCGTCGTGATCGTATTGCTGATAAGGAAGATAGCAACTGCCAGCAGAATAGCGATGATCACCGCCGATAAAAGTCCCAGCATCTTGTTGAAGCTCGAAAGCCCGGACGCCGTATCGCTCGAATAATTGATCTTCCGGATTCCCTGCACCGTGCCAAGCCATGCAACCATGTCATCCTGCATGTCAATGTCTTTCAGATAGATCTCGTAGGACGCCGAACCGGCTAACGGGTTGTCATCCGCAAATCCTTCTGCCAGATCCTCGACTCCCTTAAAATATTCTTTCTTAAAATTCTCCCATGCCTCCTCGGCAGAAACATACTTTACTTCCTTGACCTCATCGCGGGCGCGTATCTCATCCCCGATTTTCTGTATATCGTCCTCACTCATATCTTCATTGAAGAAAACCGTGATTCCTACTGTAGATTCTGCATTCCGCACCATATACTGTACGTTGGCAATCAAGCCAAAAAACATACAGAACAGGAAAATACATGCCGAAATAATCGCCACCGACGCCAGTGAAAACCAGATATTCCGGATGATATTGCGCATGCCCTCTTTGGTGCAGTAAATCAATGTACTAATTTTCATGCCAGATACCGCCTTTTTGATCTCCCGTCAGCACGCCGCGCGTCAGCGTGATCACACGTTTTCCCATCTCTGCTACGATCTCCCGGCTGTGCGTTACCACAAGCACCGTCGTCCCGCGCCGGTTTATCTCCTCCAGAAGCTCCATGATCTCCATGGAATTATGTACATCCAGGTTTCCCGTCGGCTCGTCCGCCAGAAGTATCTCCGGCGAGTTAATCAGCGCACGGGCAATCGCAACACGCTGCTGCTCGCCGCCCGAGAGCTGGTTCGGGTATGCTTTATATTTTGAAGAAAGCCCTACCAGGCGGAGCATTTCCGGCACATTTTTCTTAATCTCACGGGGCGATACGCCGATGACCCGCTGTGCAAACGCGACATTTTCATATACTGTTTTATCCTTCAACAGACGGAAATCCTGAAACACCATTCCCAGCCGTCTGCGGTACTTCGGGATGTAGCGCCTCGGCATCTTTTCCAGATCCATATCGTTGACGATAATCTGGCCGGAAGTCGGCTCCAGCTCCTTCAAAAGAAGCTTTAAAAGCGTCGATTTGCCGGAACCGCTTCGTCCCATAATGAAAACAAACTCGCCGTCCTGAATCTGAATATTGATTTCCTTTAAGGCTTTATTCCCCGTCTTGTACGTCTTGGTGAGATTTTTAACCTCTATCATGCGTAAATCCTCTTTTTCAATTCTCCAAATGAAATTGCTGCGGCAAAGGCAATCTTCCTCCCCGCCACAGCAATTTGGATTAATAATCCAGGTTTTCCATGTATTTCATATATTTTACAACCATCAGGGCAATCTTAAATGTGATCGCATCCTCAAACACCCGCAGATCCAATCCCGTGCTCTTCTGGAGCTTATCCAGACGGTATACCAGGGTGTTGCGGTGGATGTAAAGCTGTCGGGAAGTCTCTGATACGTTCAGGCTGTTCTCGAAGAACTTGTTGATTGTCGTAAGAGTCTCCTCATCAAACTCATCCGGCGATTTGCCATCAAAAATTTCCTTGATAAACATCCGGCACAGCGGCAGCGGCAGCTGATAGATCAGACGTCCGATTCCCAGCTTGCTGTATGCGACCACATTTTTGCTGCTGTAGAAAATCTTTCCTACATCCAGCGCCATCTTCGCCTCTTTATAAGAACGCGATACGTCCTTGATCTCGTTGACGATCGTACCGAATGCCACGCTGACACGTGTCAGTGACTCGGTATTGAGCATATCTACGATCGATGTGGCTGTCTTTTCCAGATCGTCGTAAGTCTCGCCCGGCTTCACTTCCTTGACTAAAATAATGTTCTTCTCATCCACTGCCGTGATGAAATCCTTCGTCTTGGTCGAGAACAGACTGCGGACGGTCTCAAGTGCATTCACATCCTTCTCATGCTGCGTCTCAATGATAAATACGATCCGCTTGACGTTCGTCTCGATGTGCAGCTTCTTCGCACGGTTATAAATGTCAACCAGAAGCAGGTTGTCAAGCAGCAGGTTCTTGATAAAATTGTCCTTGTCAAAGCGCTCCTTATAAGCTACCAGCAGGTTCTGAACCTGAAATGCCGCCATCTTGCCGACCATGTATACGTCGTCGCTTCCGCCCTTGGCAAGAAGTATATATTCTAACTGGTGATCGTCAAACACCTTAAAAAACTGATATCCCTGTATCACCTGGCTGTCCGCCGGAGAGTCTACGAAAGCCAGAATTGCACTCTCATATTCCTCAGCGCCAGTAAATGTGGATGCCAGCACCTTGCCTTCCGTATCACAGATACAGAGATCGACACGCGTAATTCCTTTTAACCCCTCAATGTTTGTCTGGAGTATCTGGTTCGAAATCATATTCCTCTCTCCTTTTCTTTTATCCTCCGTCCAGCTGTGTTTCCGGGTCTTTCAACCTGTCATTCCCCAAACCCGTTTGTTACCCCTCCGGCAATCTATGCCTGTGGACCATAACCGTTCCCCATCTGAATCTTGGACGGATCTTTCCCTTTATTTTAAAGCAAAGTGACGAAAAAAAAAAAGAGGGCGGACGAAAAAAAAGTGAATTTTTTCGTCATTTTGCCCTCACACGCCGGGATTTTCACAGACTGGGACTTGTTTTTCCGGCGAAATTTTCCAAATATGCGATTCATTCTTATTTTGCTGCGATCGCTTCCATCTCCATCAGGACGCCCTTCGGAAGTTTAGATACCTCGACGCAGGAACGTGCCGGGCATGCGCCCTCGAAATATTTCGCATAGATTTCATTTACTTTTCCGAAATCATCCATGTTCTGGATAAATACGGTGGTCTTTACAACCTGCTCCATGGAAGCACCTGCTGCCGCCAGAAGATTCTTTACATTGGTTAAAACCTGCTCTGCCTGAGCCTCGATTCCCTCCGGGATCTCGCCGGTTGCCGGATTGACCGGAATCTGACCGGATGCAAATACCATTCCATTTACCTCGATTGCCTGGGAATACGGGCCGATCGCTGCCGGTGCATTGGTTGTGCTGATTACTTTCTTCATGTCAAATCTCTCCTTTGTCTTTTATTTTAAACGGATAGAATCTTCGTTTACCTCTACTTTTCCTTCTTTTAAAAGGTGTCCAACCGCACGCTTGAACGCGTTTTTGCTTAGATTAAATTCGCGGCGGATAATCTCCGGCTCCACGCGGTCATTGAACGGCAGAACGCCGTTTTTTTCTTTCAGACGTGCCAGCACCGCCTCGGCATCCGCATTCATCTGACGGTACGCCACCTCGCGCAGGCTCAAATCCATTTTTCCATCCTCGCGCACCTTCGTCACGCGTACCTTTAAAACCTCGCCCAGACGGCATTTTCCATACAGCTCACGGTTCGGAATCAGACCGAAATAGCGGTCTGCCACTGCCACGAACACGCCCAGATTTTCATTGATCTCATAGACGCGTCCCTCGGTCCACTCGTCCTTCTTGTACGGCGCATCACTGCAAAGATACGAATATACCTTCATCGTCGCCGCCAGACGACCGCTCTTATCGATATACAGCGCTACCAGGCACTCTTCCCCGGCGCGAACCGGATATACCTGCTCTTTAAACGGGAGCAGCAGATCTTTTTCCAGCCCCATATCGAGAAAGGCGCCGATCTTCGATACATCCTTGACCTTCAAAACCGCCGTCCCGCCCAGTTCCAGCTTCGGCATCGAGGTCGTCGCAATCAGGCGATCCTCGGAATCTTTATAAATAAATACCTTGAGCTTATCGCCCACTTTTGTGCCCTCCGGCACCTGTTTCTTCGGAAGCAGGACCGCCGCCGCGTCATCTTTCTTCTGTCCCAGATACACGCCGAAGTTTTTCTCCCGCACTACCATCAGTTCCTGTACTCTTCCCAGTTCAATCATGTCATTCGTCCTCTCTTTTCTGCCGATCTCTTTTTTATTTAACGGTTGCATTTTTCATTCACTGGCAGACAATCCACGCCGAATCTTTCTTCGGCTACAATGATTCAGTTTCTTCACTGCTACATACAAACTCTTTACAAACCAGTCTTTGCCAGCCACAAATTCGCATACACCTGACCTTCCGCATCCTGCAGCGATACCACGTATCCTTCCGGCACCTGCGCCAGCTTCGGGTACATCACATCCCCAAGCACTGCCGCCTTCCGGTACTCCACCCGCAGTTCTCCGAGTGCAAAGTCCACAGGCAGCAATTCACGCGCAATCGCCACATACTGTGCATTGTTCACGTGCCGGTTCGTATCGAGATGATGGCGTTCCACCGTGACCGGCGCCTCCGTCTCATACGTCTCAGGCAGGCGGATTTTCTTCGGCGCTGGCGGCATTGCAAGCGGTTTATCTTCAATCTGGTAGCCCTCCAACTGGCTTTCCGGCACCCGCACCGGGCATCCTTTTTCCAGATCGTAGTAAAACCAGGTCGAATCCGCCCGCACCAGCGGGTTTCCCATCTCATCCTCGATCGTGAAATTCCGGTAGCCATAGATTCCCTTAAACCCATACGGCCAGGTCGAAATACGGATCCGCTCGCCAAAATGCGGCTGTCTGAGAATCTCTATCTGCCATCCGCTCAGCCACCACGCCCGTTTTTCCTCATTCAGATAGGAAATCCCGAGTTTCAGATCCTCCGACTGGAACGTCGAACAATCCTGAAGATAATTCATGATTCCCACCACAGAAAGATTTCCCTCTTCATCCGTCTCACTGTACCGGACCCGGCTGTCAAATGTATACATATCGCTCTCTTTTCCTTTCCGGCTTCCGGCTCCCCGCACCATCTCCGCGCATCCGCCATCTGCCGTTTCGTCCTATATTGCCTTAACATTCTGTCATGAAACTCATTATATCCGATTCGAACCACGTTGTCTACTTACAGACCCAGAATATTGCAGAATTTGCCGGACGCATGGCGCGGTTTCTGCCACAGCAGCCGCCCAAACAAAAAAATTATCAAAAAAGCGAAAAAAGTAGTTGACGAATCTGTTTCCTTACAGTATAATATAAATCGTTCAATTCATTGGCTATCGCCAAATGGTAAGGCAACGGACTCTGACTCCGTCATTTTCAAGGTTCGAATCCTTGTAGCCCAGCTAAAAAGCATTTGTTTGCCAAAGACGGCATGACAAGTGCTTTTTTGTATTATGGAAACTCCCTCTGAAATGTTCCATAATACAACATTTTTCAACTCAATAAACCTCCATATGTTTGCGAGAAAACAAGAAAAGAACCCCCGCTCCGGTCATCCCTCACAGCCGGCGACAGGGGTTCTTTTCTATTTCCAAATATTCTTAATAAATGTATAGATCAGCCAAATCAGAAGAATCGGTCCCGCCAGATGAATCAGGATGGTGAAAATACCTCCGACCAGTGCAAACAGCACAAATAAGATCGCGATAACCACCACGCTGAGAATCACCTTCCAGTACCATTTGTTCAAATCGATGTAATGGAAGTTCGGCGGCAGACCGCTGTCGTCCCGCTCCGAAAAACCGCCGTTGTAGGAGGACGCTGTGCGCCCGCTCCCGGCAGCGTCTCCCGAAGTGTACGAACCGCCCTGGCCGGTCTCCCCGGCGCCCTCGCTGCTGTCGATAATGGTTTTCGCAATCAGGCGTGGGCTGCCGATCTCCTCGATCACTTCTTCCTCCCGGCGCCCTTTCGCCGCCTCCTGGCTGATATACTGATCGTAATAGCTTATGTTGCTCTGGATGACTGAAGCCGAAACCTCGCCGTCCAGCGCCTCCCGAAGCTCCTGTAAAAACTCTGTCTTTCTCATCTTGTCTCCTTATTCCTCAAACCGTCCCGTTTCTTCCGTTTCACCCAGCCGAAAGAAACAAGCTTCCAGTTCCCGTCCCTTTCAACTGCCTCAGCGTACGCGCTCTTTCAAAAGTCCGCTCCGGTACGCTTTCAAGAGCTCTTTCAGATCCTCGATGCGGCCCGCCAGCTCCTTGCCCTCATCGGTATCCGCCACTGTGATGCGCTTCTGCATTTTCTCCACAATATATACCTTCGGCGTCCGCTCGCGCTCCGGGTCAAATGGCTTGTGTTCCGCAAGCGCGAGATGGTGCGAATTGAAAATCAACGTATATCCGGCGATTCCCGTCCGCTCCTGGTAGGCTTTCGACAGCCCGCCGTCAATGATGAAGAGCTTGCCGCCAGCCCGGATCGGTGTCTCTCCACTCTTAATCTTCACCGGCATATGCCCGTTGATGATATGCGAGCCCTTCGTCGGAAGTCCAAATTCCTTCAAAATCATATCGCAGGTCTCTTCTTCCTCACTGAGCTGGTAATACGGGTTCATCGTCTCTCTCATCACTTCCGGATCCTCGATGAAATAATGCTCAAAGCTGCGGTTTTTGTCCTTTCCAAATACCGGCGATTTCGCACCATTCCACAGATACCACATAAAATCGCGGCACGCCTCCTTCTCCGGCGCGTCCTCTGGAAGAAAATAGGCATTTTTAACCTGTGTGTCAATAAAATCCATCAATTCCTTGCCGCGGTACATCTTGCCGCCCACCATCAGACCGTCAAATTCCCGATTCTCCGTCATCGGGATACAGCCGTGATAGAGCAGGTTGGAATTGCAGCATTTATACATGCTTCCGTTGGAATATAGGAAACGGACATGCTCATGCAGCCGCGCATTGTGGCGGAACGACAGCTCCAGCGTGTGAAGCAGCTCTTCCTCTTCGTCCGTCAGCCGCAGCGGATCCGCCGGATCCACCGTCGGGAAATTCATGTCGCGCATCGGATACTCTTTTCCATCGATCGTGACCGTGCCGCGGTCATAACGAATCGCTGACAGAAGTATCCGCTCTTCCATCCCGTACTCCGGATGGCGCTTGATGATCTGCCCCTCTTCCTTATACTGTAACACCGCGATCGCCTTGTGCATCTTCGCCGCCAGCTTCGGATCCACTGCATCGTAAATATTTTTGTCAAGAATCTGCGGCAGAAAACAGGTACACGGATCGTCCCGGTACACGCGCTCCGCAAACATCGACAGCGGGCGCAGGTTAATTCCGTAGCCGTCCTCCAATACATCAAATCCATTGTAACCGAGCGCCATACGCAAAACATTGCAGATACACGCCCGGTTGCCCGTCGCCGCGCCCATCCACGAAATATCATGATTGCCCCACTGGATATCCACATCATGGAAATGCATCAGTTCCTCCAGAATGATATCTGGTCTCGGACCACGGTCAAATATATCGCCCAAGATATGAAGATTATCGATCGTCAGACTCCGGATCAGGCTGCAGATCACGACAATAAAGCTGTCCGCCACCCGGACGTCAATCAGGGTATTGATGAGTTCGCTGTAATACTCCGTCTTATTGTCATCGGTATTATCGACATATAAAAGCTCATCGATCACACCCGAAAATTCCTTCGGCATCTTTTTTCTCACCTTGGAACGGGTGTATTTCGACGAAACCTCCCGGCAGATCTGCACCAGACGGTACACCGCCGTCTTCTGCCAGTCCTCCGTGTATTCGTTCGCCTGTTTAATCTGATTGATCATTTTTTCCGGATAATAGATAAGGTTCGCCAGCCGCACCTCGTCCTCCTCCGAAATAATATGTCCAAATGTCTCGCGGATCTTCTCCCGGATGATACCCGACGAACTGCGGAGCAGATAAATAAACGCCTCATGCTCACCGTGCAGGTCACTGAAAAAATATTCCGTGCCCTTCGGAAGTCCACAGATTGCCTGTAAATTAATAATATCACTCGCCGCCGCCCGGATATTCGGATACTCCCGCGAAAGCAGCTTCAAATATGCTAAATCCCTCATGTTATCAGCTCCCAAACTGCGCTGTCTGCCCGGATATTGTCGTGACTCGTTATCGTCGCGCTCGCTTTGGGTAAACAGCACATTATCTATATTACATTTGCCTTTTGGATAGATTTATAGTAGCATAGATTCAGATCAGGGTCAAAATATATTTTCGGCACTTTCGGTTCCAAAAGTGCCTACTCGTGAACAGAAACATATTTTTGTTACTGTTCACGCATACGTGCCCAGTAACAGAATTTGCCGTGGCTTCGCATTTCAATACGGCAAATTCCTGCTGCCACCACGTTTTCTTACGGCACTTTCGGTTCCAAAAGTGCCTACCCGGGAACAGAAACATATTTTTACATAAATACAGGAGGGACATTCATGACAGAACCACACACTCTCTACGTGTTTGGCACCGGCAACGCCACGATGACACGTTATTATAATACCTGCTTCGCCATCCGCTCCGGCGAGGAATATTTCATGACAGACGCCGGCGGCGGCAATGGCATCCTGCGGATTCTGGAAGAAATGCAGGTTCCATTAAACCGCATCCATCATCTCTTCGTGACACACGAACACACCGACCACATTCTCGGCGTAATCTGGATGATCCGGATGATTGGCACTGCCATCAAAAAGGGAAATTATGAGGGAATTTTTCATATTTACTGCCACGACGGCTGATCGACACGATTCAGACCTTCTGCCGCCTGACACTCCAGAAGAAATTCTGCGACCTGATCGGCGATCCGATCCAGCTCATCCCGGTTTCTGACCGCGAAACTCGGCAGATTCTCGATATGGAGGTCACCTTCTTTGACATTCATTCGACCAAGGCGCGCCAGTTCGGCTTCCGCGCTGTGCTGCCGGACGGCAAGATCGTCTGCTGCCCGGGCGACGAACCGCTGAACCCGCTCTGCGAAGAATTTGCCAAAGGCGCCGACTGGCTCTTCCACGAAGCCTTCTGCCTCTACCGTGACCGGGAAATCTTCTCCCCTTATGAAAAACACCACAGCACCGTCAAAGATGCCTGCGAACTCGCCGAACGCCTCGATGCGCGGCATTTGATTCTGTGGCACACTGAAGATAAGACTTATCCGGAACGCGCTGCTTTGTACCGCGCTGAAGGGGAAGCCTATTATCACGGGGATTTGCTGGTACCGGAGGATGGGAGTGTGATAGAGCTGTGATTGTATCTTGCAGCTCTACCTCCTCCTCAAATGATAATACGTCATCGTCGCCGATGCCAGCAGCGTCTCCTTATCATCATAAATCTTGCATTCGCACACCGAAAATGCATAACCATTCTGTATTTCCTGCGCCCGGGCGATGATTTTGGATGTGTTTTTTCCAGCTTTCAGATAATGGATCGTGCCATCCACGGTCGGGACTGCGTAGTCGCGCCCGGTCATCGCTGCGGTGCCGCCCACGGTATCCGCCAGTGAATACAGGACGCCGCCGTGCACGATACCTAAGATATTCATATGCCACGGTTTCAATACAATCTCTCCAACTGCATAGCCCGGGCGTGCCTCGGTGATCTCCATCTCGATTTTCTTCCGGAAATCATTGGCTGCATCCGTCTCCTGTCCGCGCTTGTCCCAGACTTCTGAGAATGAGCCGGACGGCTTTTTCTTTTCTTCCTTCTTTTCCATTTCATGTACCTCCTTGTATATATGATTTACTCTCTTTTTTATTTCTCTGCAGGTCATCTATTATTTTCTTCTATTTTTTCTATCACTTTTCTCTCTGATATAATCTGTTTGTATAATCTGTTTGCCTGAATCAGCCCATCCTTTTTCCTCGCCTCAAACGCTTTTTCTCATATTTTTCCAAAGATGGACTCATACTTTCTCCCATCCTCTCATACAATCTTATCAGATTGCAAAAATGTTATTGTTCACGCATACGTGCCCAGTAACGGAATTTGCCGTGGCTTCGCATTTAAATACTATCGCACAGGAGGGATCTGTCTTGAAACGAAGTTCTGTTATCATTGCACTGGAAATCTGCGCCATTGCGGCGCTCTTTGTCAGCTGGTCCTTCCAGCGTCCGAACAGCCGTCAGGTCACGGTCGGGAATGCGTCGGAACATTTTATCCGCTGGGTGGATTTCGATGTAACCGCCGACGCCATGACACAGGCGTTCCGCTATGATGTTGATACCTGCCAGCAGGATCTCCACCTGAACTGGGTCGATCTGCTCGCCTACCTGGGGGCGCGCTACGGGGGCGATTTTTCACATTATCAGGCGTCCGATATGACGGAAGCTGCCGAACAGCTCCAAAATGGCGTTACAGTGGAAGAATTGACGAAAAATATGACCTCTTTTGCCTATTATCGTGAGGCTTACGGCGCGGTTCTGGATGGAATGGTCGGACTGTATGAAATTGAGATTCCGAAATCGGAAGCACCGGCTTTTGCACTGGCGGACGCGCAGATACAGGAAGGGGATCCGGCTGCCAATACTTCCTACGCAACGACACCAACAACAACAACAACAACAACAGCAACCACAACAGCAACCACAACAGCAACCACAACTGGTACAGACACAATCGACTCAGCCAGTCAAGCTTCACCAGAAACTTCAGCCTCATCCAACACACAAACTTCTCTCGAAACCCCAGCCCCCACTCTCTCCGATCCCGACGCTGTCCCCCTGACTCCCTCCGGTGAGGAAAAAGTCTGGGTTACCAAATATGGTCTGAAAGCGTTTCTCCCACTGGCGAAAAACTTTCCCTACAGCCACTATGACGATTTCGGTGTCTCCCGCAGCTACGGTTACCGGAGACGGCATCTCGGGCATGATATGATGGGGCAGACGGGAACGCCTGTGATTGCTGTGGAATCCGGGCGCGTCGAGGCGCTCGGCTGGAACCAGTACGGCGGCTGGCGCATCGGCATCCGCAGCTTTGACGGGAAACGATACTACTATTATGCACATTTACGCAAAGACTACCCCTACCAGTCAAACCTGAAAGAGGGCAGTCTCGTCACCGCCGGGGACGTGATCGGTTATCTCGGGCACACCGGCTACAGCAGCACTGAAAACACCAACAACATCGCTGAACCGCACCTGCATTTCGGATTGCAGCTCATTTTTGACGAATCCCAGAAAGAAGGAAACAACGAAATCTGGATTGACTGCTATGAACTGATCCGTTTTCTGGCGATAAACCGCTCCGAAACTGTCAAAAAAGATGGCACTAAGGAGTGGACGCGTGTTTATGAAATGAAAGATCCTAGTATCGATCAATTTTTCACCCCATGACAAAGTTTTCTTACCAAGTCAATCCTGTCGCTTAATATAACCCGCCACTGACAGTTTCTCACCAATATATACATATAATTATCACGTTAAAAAGCCATGCAGAGATTCTTCAATAAAAACATTCTGCAATCCATAAAAATACAGCCGGAAAAGGTGCACCCAAAACCGCACTTTCTCCGGCTGTTTTCAATAAAACTTATTATTTGATCACGCGCACGCGCATCATACCCTGAATAGCTTTCAGCTTCTCAATCGTCGCCGCGTCTGCCTTGGTCTCCAGATCAACCAGCGTATAAGCGTATTTATCACGGCTCTTGTTCGTCATGTTTGCGATGTTCATGTCAGTCGATGCCAGGATCGAGGAAATCTGTCCGATCATGTTCGGCACATTCTTATGAAGAAGTGCAAGACGACCTACGGTTGTGCACACGCCCATATCGCAATTCGGGAAGTTGACGGAATTCTTGATATTACCATTGTCCAGGTAATCCATCAGCTCTTTGACTGCCATCACGGCACAATTATCCTCGGATTCTTCTGTGGATGCGCCCAGATGTGGGGTTGCGATGACGTTCAGCATCTGCATTACTTTTGCATTCGGGAAATCGGTGATATAGCGTTTTACACGACCGGAAGCCAGCGCCTCTGCCATATCGTCGTCATTTACCAGAAGGTCACGCGCAAAGTTTAAGATAACCACGCCGTCCTTCATCTGTCCCAGGCTGTCTTTGTTGATCATCTGGCGGGTGCTGTCAAGCAGCGGTACATGAACGGTGATGTAATCGCATTCCTGATAGATCGTATCAACCGATGTGATGTGCTTTACGTCTCTGGAAAGCATCCACGCTGCCTTGACAGAAATAAACGGATCATAGCCGTATACTTCCATGCCGAGCGCTGCAGCTGCGTTTGCAACCTCTGCGCCGATGGCGCCCAGTCCGATAACACCAAGCTTTTTGCCGCGGATCTCATGACCGGCAAATTTCTTTTTCGCCTTCTCCATATCTTTGGAGATATTTTCATTGTCCTTCTGCTCCTTGCACCAGTCGATGCCGCCGACTACGTCTCTGGCTCCCAGCAGCATGCCAGCCAGCACCAGCTCTTTGACACCGTTTGCATTGGCGCCCGGTGTATTGAATACGACAACACCAGCTCCGCACACTTGTCAAGCGGAATGTTGTTGACGCCCGCTCCGGCACGTGCAACAGCACGCAGTCCCTTCGGAAGTTCCAGATCATGCATGGCAGCACTGCGGACCAGAATGCCCTCTGCCTCCGCCAGGTTGTCAGTCATCTCATAATTTTCGGTCAGTAAACCGGTTCCCAGCTTGGAAATCGGGTTCAGGCAATGGATTTTTCTCATTTTTTAACTCTCTTTTCTTTCAAAATTTCAAATCTTCCCATACGCGGGCTGTTTTTGTTTTAAAAAGTCCACTGCTGCAGCAGAAAGGAACGGATTCCCCCTCCCTTTCGCCGCAGCAATGGCATAAATTTTAAAATTAACTAATTTGTATGTTTTTTCTCAAATTCACGCATGAAAGCAACTAATTTCTCAACGCCCTCGATCGGCATTGCGTTGTAGATGCTGGCACGCATACCGCCGACGGTACGGTGACCTTTTAAGTTCACAAAACCTGCCTCTTTGGCTTCCTTGACAAACAGGGCATCCAGATCTGCATCGCCGGTGACGAACGGTACGTTCATCAGGGAACGGTCCTTTTTCTCAACGGTACCCTTGAAGAGCTTGCTCTCATCGAGGAAATCGTAAAGGATCTTCGCCTTCTTCTCGTTGCGCTCCTTCATGGCACTTAAACCGCCCATTTTCTTGAGCCATTTAAATACCTTGCCGCACATATAGATGGTGTATGTAGGCGGTGTGTTGTACAGAGAGTCATTGTCTGCGTATGTTTTGTAGCGCAGCATGGTTGGTGTTCCCGGAAGAACATCCTCGGTGATCAGATCCTCGCGGATGATGACGATCGCCATACCAGCCGGACCTACGTTCTTCTGGACACCACCCCAGAGAATACCAAACTTACTCACATCGAGCGGCTCTGACAGGAAACAGGAGGAGATGTCTGCTACCAGTGTCTTGCCCTTGGTGTTCGGAAGCTCATGGTATACGGTTCCGTAAATAGTGTTATTTAAGCAGATATACACGTAATCTGCGTCCTCATCCACTGGAAGGTCCGAACAATCCGGGATGTAGGAAAAGGTCTTGTCAGCGCTGGATGCAATCGCGTTGGCAGTACCAAACATCTTTGCCTCCTGATATGCTTTCTTTGCCCACTGTCCGGTGATGATGTAATCCCCCACCTTATTTTTGAACAGGTTCATCGGAACCATGGCGAACTGCATATTGCCGCCGCCCTGTACGAATAATACTTTGTAATTGTCCGGAATCTGCATCAGTTCGCGCAGATCCTTCTCTGCATCATCAATGATGGCCTGGAAATCCTTGGAGCGGTGGCTCATCTCCATGACGGACATACCGCTGCCCTGGTAATCCAGCATCTCTGCCGCTGCCTCTCTCAGTACCTCCTCCGGAAGCACTGCCGGACCTGCCGAAAAGTTATAGACTCTGCTCATAATAAATCTCCTCCTGTCTTACACAAAAATGTGATAATAGCCCCCATTTTACAACTATTCGATGCGTAAGTCAATCTCATCAAACGCTTCCTCGATCGGTTTTCCAGCCGGAACCATCGGGAATACCTTGTCATCGCTGCCGATCTGGCACTCGATCATAACCGGGATATTTAAGCTGATCGCCTCGCGCAGCACCGGCTCCACATCCTCTTTCTTCGTGATACGGTATGCTTTCGCGCCCATGCCCTCTGCCACCTTGACGAAATCCATCTGATCGTAAAGCTCCGTCTGGGAATAGCGTTTTCCATAGAACAGGGTCTGCCACTGGCGCACCATACCCAGAACATGGTTGTTAAATACAACCTCGATAACCGGAATATTGTAGCGAGTTGCCGTCGCAATCTCGTTCATGTTCATACGGAAACAGCCGTCTCCGGCAATATTGATAACCGTCTTATCCTTGCAGCCCATCTTCGCACCAATCGCTGCACCCAGACCGTAACCCATCGTGCCCAGACCGCCGGAGGTCAGAAGCTGTCTCGGACGTTTGTATTTATAATACTGTGCCGCCCACATCTGATGCTGTCCGACATCGGTACAGATGATCGCATCGCCGCCGGTTACCTTGTAGATCTCTTCCATGATATACGGACCGGTCAGAACTTCCTTGTTGTAGCGGAGCGGGTACATATCTTTCAGGCGCTCAATGTGGCTCAGCCACTCGTCATGGTTCATCGGATCCAGACGTGCGTTTAACTTACGCAGGATAATCTTGACATCGCCAATAATACTCGCATCGGTCTGGATGTTTTTGTTAATCTCCGCCGGATCGATATCTATGTGTAAAATCTTTGCATTGGCTGCGAAATGGTTCGGATCTCCCACAACACGGTCACTGAAACGCGCGCCTACAACGATCAGCAGATCGCACTCTGCCACACCGAGGTTGGATGTCTTGGTTCCGTGCATACCGATCATACCGGTATAAAGGACATCGGTTCCGTCAAATGCACCTTTACCCATCAGACTGTCACCCACCGGCGCCTGAATTTTATGTGCAAATGCACTTAATTCATTGGCAGCATCCGATGCCACTGCACCGCCGCCGACGAAAATAAACGGTTTTCTCGCTGCCTTGATCATCTCGATCGCCTTTTCCATGTCTTCCTCACGGATCAGCTCTGTCTCGCGCTCGATCGGCTGCGGTTCCTTCGGCTCGTACTCGCAGGCCGCTGCCGTCACATCCTTGGTGATATCCACCAAAACCGGACCCGGACGGCCACTCTTAGCAATCACGAACGCACGACGGATCACATCTGCCAGCTTCGTGACATCCTTTACGATAAAATTATATTTCGTGATCGGCATGGTAACACCCAAAATGTCGATCTCCTGGAAGCTGTCTTTTCCAAGAAGCCCTGTCGTTACATTACAGGTGATGGCTACCATCGGAATGGAATCCAGGTTAGCTGTTGCAATACCCGTAACCAGGTTTGTAGCTCCCGGACCGGATGTCGCCATACACACACCGACCTTACCGGTTGCTCTCGCGTAGCCGTCTGCCGCGTGGGACGCTCCCTGTTCATGAGAGGTCAAAATATGGGTGATTTCATCCTTGTGTTTATAAAGTGCATCATAAATGTTGAGGATCGCGCCGCCCGGATAACCGAACACCGTGTCTACCCCCTGCTCTTTCAAGCATTCAATGACAATCTCTGCTCCTGTCAATGTCTTCATCTGTCTAACCTGCTTTCCTTCCTTAAACCATTTTAAATGCATATACTCCCGGGCTTTCATCAACCGCAAAAGCGGGGCTGAAAAACTCCGAGAGTACATATCCCCGCAAAGCTTCCGAAAGCGTCTGTCGCGCTGTCAAGTTCTCCGTAGGGGCAGCCTGATAAATCGTCCCATCCACTGCCTTTTGGCATCAAGCAGTACTTTCCGTCTCAAAAGCACCTGTCTGAAGCCCGCAATGATTACTTCTGTGTCTTCGGAACCTCCAGGATTGCGCCCCGGTTTCCGCTCGTTACAAGCGCTGCGTAACGTGCCAGGTATCCGGTCGTAACCTTCGGTTCTCTCGGCTGCCATTTCTTTCTTCTCTCTGCCAGCTCCTCGTCGGATACGAGTACGTTCAGGGAGTTATTGTTGATATCGATGGAAATAATATCGCCTTCCTCAACCAGCGCGATCGGTCCGCCGACTGCCGCCTCCGGAGAAACGTGTCCGATGGATGCACCTCTGGATGCGCCGGAGAAACGTCCGTCTGTGATCAGAGCTACGCTGGAACCAAGTCCCATACCTGCGATGGCAGAAGTCGGGTTCAGCATCTCACGCATGCCCGGACCACCCTTCGGTCCCTCGTAACGGATGACAACAACATCGCCAGCCACGATCTTGCCGCCCTTGATCGCTGCAATCGCGTCTTCCTCACAGTCAAATACACGCGCTGGTCCCTGATGTACCAGCATCTCCGGTGCAACGGCAGAACGTTTTACAACGCCTGTATCCGGTGCCAGGTTTCCTTTCAGGATCGCAATACCGCCAGTCTGGCTGTACGGATTGTCGATCGGTCGGATAACCTCCGGATTCTTGTTGACACAGCCCTTGATATTCTCGCCAACGGTCTTGCCGGTTACGGTCATGCAGTCCAGATTCAGAAGGTTCTTCTTGGACAGCTCATTCATAACCGCATACACGCCGCCTGCCTCGTTCAGATCCTCCATATAGGTCGGACCTGCCGGTGCCAGATGGCACAGGTTCGGGGTGCGCTTGCTCATCTCATTGACCAGCTCCATGTTCAGGTCTACGCCTGCCTCATGTGCAATCGCCGGAAGATGCAGCATACTGTTGGTAGAACATCCGAGTGCCATATCCACGGTCAGTGCATTTAAAAATGCCTTTTCTGTCATAATATCTCTCGGACGGATGTTTTTCTCATACATCTCCATAACCTTCATACCAGCGTGTTTTGCCAGTTTGATTCGCTCGGAGTAAACTGCCGGGATCGTACCGTTGCCCTGAAGGCCCATGCCGAGTACCTCTGTTAAGCAGTTCATGCTGTTGGCGGTGTACATACCGGAACAGGAACCGCAGGTCGGGCAGACCTTACATTCGAATTCTTTCACATCTTCTTCCGTCATGGTGCCTGCTGCGTAGGAACCAACTGCCTCGAACATGCTGGAAAGACTTCTCTTCTGTCCCTTTACATGACCGGCTAACATCGGACCGCCGCTGACAAATACAGTCGGTACATTGACGCGGGCTGCTGCCATCAGAAGTCCCGGTACGTTTTTATCACAGTTTGGAACCATAACCAGCGCATCGAACTGATGTGCCAGCGCCATACATTCGGTGGAATCTGCGATCAGATCACGGGTAACCAGGGAATATTTCATGCCGACATGTCCCATAGCGATACCATCACAGACTGCGATCGCCGGAAATACAACCGGTGTGCCGCCAGCCATCGCTACTCCCAGCTTCACGGCATTTACAATCTTGTCCAGGTTCATGTGTCCCGGAACAATCTCATTATAAGAACTTACGATACCGACAAGAGGTTTGTTCATCTCCTCTTCCGTCATACCGAGTGCATTAAACAAAGAACGGTGAGGTGCCTGCTGCATCCCTTTTCTTACTGCATCACTTTTCATCTTTTCGTCTCCTTCTATCTCTTTCGACGACCTCCGCCCCTGGTGACAGGGGCGGTTTTTACGTTTATCTTTGATTTTATCGCATTTATGAAATTTTTGCAATCTTTCTATTTAATTCTCTCACAGATCAGCCTGCCCATCTCAACGGTTCCAACCTGCTTGCAGCCATCCGCCATGATATCCACGGTACGGTAGCCCTCGGTCAGTACCTGCTGTACGGCATCCTCGATGGCTTTTGCTTCCTTATCCAGATCGAAGGAATAGCGGAGCATCATCGCTGCGGAAAGAATAGTTGCGATCGGGTTTGCGATGTCCTTGCCCGCGATGTCCGGTGCGGAACCGTGGCTCGGCTCGTAGAGACCAAATTTGCCCTCGTTTAAGCTGGCCGAAGACAGCATACCGATGGAGCCGGTAATCATGCTTGCCTCGTCAGAAAGGATATCGCCAAACATGTTCTCAGTCAGGATCACGTCGAACTGTCCCGGATTCATGACAAGCTGCATCGCGCAGTTATCAACCAGCATATGGGTCAGGGTAACTTCCGGATAATCTTTAGCAACTTCCTCGACTACCTTTCTCCACAGGCGGGAGGAATCCAGTACGTTTGCCTTATCGACGCTAATAACGCTCTTGCGGCGCTTCATCGCGATATCGAATGCCTTGATTGCGATCCGGCGGATCTCATTTTCATTGTAGGTCAGGGTATCTACCGCGGTCGTCACGCCATCAATCTCCTTCGTGTAACGGTCGCCGAAGTACAGACCGCCGGTCAGCTCACGCATGATAACCATATCGAAGCCGTCGCCGATGATCTCTTTCTTTAACGGGCAGGCATCTGCCAGCTCTTTGTAGAGGTATGCCGGGCGGATATTCGCGAACAGTCCCAGACCTTTACGGATGGCAAGAAGACCGGCCTCCGGACGCAGGTTCGGAGCTACATCGTACCAGCGGGAATTTCCCACGTTGCCGCCGACTGCACCGAGCAGGACGGAATCACTCTTTTTCGCGGTCTCCAGTGCCTCATCGGTCAGCGGTACGCCGTACTCGTCGATGGAACAGCCGCCCATCAGGATTTTTGTATAATTAAATGTATGACCGTAGACAGCGCCCACCTTGTCCAGCACGCCGCATGCCTCTCTCACAATCTCCGGTCCGATTCCGTCACCCGGAATCACAGTAATATTGCAATTCATAATAAAATACCTCCCTTGTTTCAAACGGTTACTTTTTATCATATCGGATTCCGTCCTATTTTGCAATCTTCTGACGAAGGAAAACCGGTATTCCCCATATAGTAATTTGGAATTTATTCTATAACCTGGGGTTATCTGTAAAATAAAAAAGAATGTGCCTTGGCACATTCTCGCGCCGAGCGCGGTCGCTTGCGACATGTTTCTGCTTCGCGCGAGTGCGCATCATTGGCACGTTAGTGCCTTTTTGTGTAATAGGGAATTCCAAGGAATTTCCTGTTACACAAAAAAAGGACCGCCGCCCCCATCGGGAGCTGCGATCCTCTCACTTTCTTACCGTTCTTCTTAGACTTCCGGTTTCTCAACCTGAACGATTGCATCCTTACGCATCGGGATGCGGCAGTTCTTGTTGCTTCCGAACTCTACGATTACAGTATCATCGGTCATATCGATAATCACGCCGTAGAAGCCGCTGGATGTCAGAACGCTGTCGCCTACTGCTACGGTTGCCATCAGTTCTGCCTGTTTTTTCTTTTCCTTGGACTGTGGACGGATTGCCATAAAATAGAAGATGGCAATGATAAATACAAGGTAAACGATCATTCCGCTTGTGCTGCTCATGTGGTATATTTCCTCCTTTAGTTCGATTCACCCATCATGCCTGCAAGTTTCTTTGCTTTATACTCAGCATAACAGTGATGTTCGATCGCGTCGCGAATCTCTTCCATCATTTTATTATAAAAATACAAATTATGCAAGACGCATAATCTCATCCCCAGCATTTCCTTCGCCTTAAACAGGTGGCGGATATATGCGCGGGAGTAAGAACGGCATGCCGGGCAGCCGCAGCCTTCCTCGATTGGGCGCGGATCCAGCTCATATTTGCTGTTCAGGAGATTTAATTTGCCATGGTTCGTGTATACATGGCTGTGGCGTCCATTCCGGGACGGGTACACACAGTCAAAGAAATCGACGCCCCGGTCTACCGCTTCCAGGATGTTTGCCGGTGTTCCAACGCCCATAAGATAAGTCGGCTTGTCCTCCGGCAGGTGCGGAACGACTGCATCCAGAATCCGATACATTTCCTCATGGCTCTCGCCAACTGCCAGACCTCCGACCGCATAGCCATCGAGGTTCATTTTGCTGATTTCCTTCGCGTGTTCGATACGGATATCCTCGTAAATCGCACCCTGATTGATACCAAACAGGAGCTGTTCCCGGTTGACCGTATCCGGCAGTGCATTGAGGCGTGCCATCTCATCCTTGCAGCGCGCCAGCCAGCGCGTCGTGCGCTCCACTGATTTCTGTACATAGTCCCGATCGGCAAGACTCGGCGGGCACTCATCAAATGCCATCGCGATCGTCGAACCTAAGTTGGACTGAATCTGCATACTTTCCTCCGGTCCCATGAAAATCTTGTGACCATCGATGTGGGAGTTAAAATAAACGCCCTCTTCTTTAATCTTCCGCAGTCCCGCCAGGGAAAACACCTGAAATCCGCCGGAATCCGTGAGGATCGGGCGATCCCAGTTCATAAATTTGTGCAGACCGCCAAACTGTCGGATCAGCTTGTCGCCGGTACGGACATGGAGGTGGTAGGTATTGGAAAGTTCCACCTGCGTGCCGATCGTGCGGAGATCATCGGTCGAAACCGCGCCCTTGATCGCCGCCACCGTGCCGACATTCATGAAAACAGGCGTCTGGATGGTTCCGTGGACCGTTTTCATTTCCGCGCGTTTTGCGCGGCCATCTTTGTATAAAATCTTGTATTCCATCTTTTTTCCTATACTTTTTACTTCTCTGCCTTTGCCTTCTTGCCAGCCGGTTTGGCATTCTTCTCCATGCGCTTTTTATTCAGCACATACCAGACAGAGCCGGACAGGCATACGGACGAATACGTACCGCAGATCAGACCTACCATCAGCGGAAGAGCAAACTCACGGATGGAAGATACACCCAGGATGTAAAGAATCAGGACCATGACGAAGGTCGTCAGCGTCGTGTTGATGCTTCGCGTCAGGGTCTGGCTGATACTGGTGTTGACGATCGTCTCAGCGGACTCTTTATTGCCCAGAAGCTTCATATTCTCACGGATACGGTCGAAGATAACGATCGTCGCGTTGATTGAGTAACCGACAATCGTCAGCATGCAGGCGATGAACGTCGAACCAACCGACCAGCGCAGCATCGCATAGCAGGTCAGGACAACCAGTACATCGTGCATCAGGGCAAGAACCGCGCCCGCCGCGAACGTGATATTGCTGAAACGGAACCAGATGTAGATCAACATGCAGATCGTCGCAATCGTAACCGCCACAATCGCATCGCGCTTCATCTCCTGGCTGACTGCACCGGAGATACTATCGGCTGTGATCTTCTCTTTATCCACACCAAACTGATCCGCCAGCGCCTGGTTTAACTCTTCGCGCTCGTCCATGTTCAGGGTACGTGTCTTGATGATAACCTCGTTGCTTCCGGCTACCTTCTGGGTCTGTGTGCCAGCTTCGCCGGTAATCTTTTCTACCACCGGAACCACCTGGGAGGAAATATCTTCCAGAGACATATCCTCGTTAAAGGTAACGTTTGTAGAAGTACCGCCTCTGAACTCCATGCTGTAGTTGAGCGGCACACCCATCGAAGACTGATTGTGAACCATGCTACCGACGCCTGCCAGAATGATCACGAGCGACAGAGCAAAGTAAAGCTTGCGGAATTTCAGGAACGGACGCGTCTTCATATCCTTGCGGCATCCGTAGAATTTCGCATCCTCAAAGCCCATCTCATAGAAGCAGTTCAGGCAAATTTGGTTACAAACAGCGCCGTGAACATAGAAAGCACGATACCGATTGCCAGCGTCGCCGCAAAGCCCTTGACGGTACCGGAACCTCTCCAGAACAGAACCGCTGCCGCAATCAGGGTGGTTACGTTTCCGTCGATGATCGCGGAAAGTGCCTTGGCGAAACCTGCCTTGATCGCATTCTTGACGGATGTTCCCAGACCGATCTCCTCTTTGATACGGGTGAAAATGATAACGTTCGCATCCACCGCCATACCAATCGACAGGATGATACCAGCCACGCCCGGAAGCGTCAGAGTCACCTCAAATGCAACTAACAGGATCAGGATCAGACCGACATACAGGCACAGAGCCAGAGATGCAGCCAGACCCGGAAGCAGATATACGGCAATCATAAATACAATGACAATGGCAAATCCGATCAGACCTGCCTTTAAGCTGGTGGAGATCGCCTCCTGGCCCAGCTTCGCGCCAACTACGTTGGAACGCAGCTCTTCCAGCTCCAGGGACAGGGAACCGATACGGATCGTGGACGCAAGATTATTTGCCTCTTCATAATCCGCCATGCCGTCGATCTGGCACTGTCCGCCTGTGATCGCCTCACGGACGGTCGGAGCAGAATAATCTGGTTATCATAAATGATATAAATTGGTTTTCCGACGCCATTCGTGGTCGCCTCAGCAAATGCCTGTTTACCTTCCTCGGTAAAGGTCAGAGAAACGACATACGCCTTGGAACCGGTCGCCTTATCCTCGGTCATGCCGGCTTTCGCGCTGGCAACCTGTTTACCATCAAGGATCTGATTTCCTTCAGAGTCCACGAAAATCAGGGAACCCGGTTTTCCTAACTCTTCCAGAATCGCGTTGGCATCCGATACACCCGGAATATCTACGTTGATACGGTTATTACCCTCCTGGTAAACCTCCGCCTCGGTACTGTAATTCTGTACACGCTGCTGGAGCTTGTAGATCGTATCCGCCATATCCTCGGAAGACGGATTTTCTTCTTTCGCCTGATAGGTAATGCTGACACCGCCAGCCAGGTCAAGACCCAGCTTGATCTGATTCATCGTCGAATAGCCGAAATAGCCGAATACGCCGATGGCAATCAGAAGGAGCAGCATCCCCAGGAAGCTTTTTCCTTTTTTGTTCTTCATTCCTCTCTCTCCTTGTTCTCTACTCGTCAGAGCCGTCTGCAAGAGCAGCTTTTATCATGATCGCGCACTCGATACGTTTTTTCTGCATCTCGCACCCGATATCATACGCATCCGTGATGGAACCGTGGAAGTTGTAGGAATTGGCCGCACAGCCGCCACTGCAGTAAAATCTGGCAAAGCAATCCCGACATTTGTCTTTCGCATAGACATTGCAGAGCTTGAACTCGTCGCGGACTGCCGTGTTGGTCACGCCCGTATCCACGTTGCCGAGCAGGAAATCTTCGTTTCCTACAAACTGATGGCACGGATAGAGGTCGCCCCACGGGGTAACTGCCAGATACTCAGTTCCTGAACCGCATCCGGACAGACGTTTTGCCACGCACGGTCCCTGTGTCAGATCAAGCATAAAGTGGAAGAACGTGAAGCCGCGTCCCTCTTTGTGTCTCTTGACATACTCTGCTGCCAGACGGTCATATTCCTCGAGAATCTGCGGAAGATCCGCCTCTTTGATCGCGTAAGGCTCTTCATCCGGTGCTACGACCGGCTCAACCGACATTTTCTTGAATCCAAGATCGGCAAAATGCAGAACATCTTTGCCAAAATCCAGGTTGTTGTGTGTGAAGGTACCACGCACGAAATAATCGCGGTCTCCGCGCTTCTCTGCAAATTTCTGGAACTTCGGCACGATCAGGTCGTAGCTTCCGGTTCCGTTGCGGAATGGGCGCATCTTGTCGTTGACCTCTTTTCGTCCATCCAGACTGAGCACGACGTTTGACATCTCGCGGTTGCAGAATTCCATAATTTCATCGTTTAACAGAACGCCGTTGGTGGTCAGTGTGAAACGGAATTTCTTGTTGTGCGCCTCTTCCTGGGAACGTCCGTACTCGACTAACTGTTTAACCACCTGCCAGTTCATCAGCGGCTCGCCGCCGAAGAAATCGACTTCCAGGTTCCGGCGGTTTCCAGAATTGGCAATCAGGAAATCCAGCGCTTTCTTGCCGACCTCAAATGTCATCAGCGCTCTGCGTCCATGATACTCGCCCTCTTCTGCAAAGCAGTACTGACAGGCAAGGTTGCAGTCATGCGCGATATGCAGGCAGAGTGCCTTGACAACCGTCTGGCGCTTCTTGAAATCCATAACGAAGTTTTTGTAAATGTCAGCGGTAAAGAGTTCTTCCTGATCGATGAGCTCCTGAATGTCCTCAAACGCCTCTCTGATCTCTTCCTGGCTGTATTTCTCTTTTAATGCTGCCGCCGTCTCGTCTTTCAGGGACTGGGCAATCTGAAACGGCTTCTCGCTATCCGGAATCCGCTCCGATAAAAAGGAAATCACATCGTACAGAAGCGGATCGACCGAATGGACGGAGCCACTGTTGACATCCAGTACGATATAATATCCATTATTTATATACTGATGAATCACTGTCTTTCTCCTTCTATAAGACATAGGCAGGCAGACAACCCGGAACATATGCAGTCCTCTCCTCGGACCGCGCTCCGTCTTGTCTGCCTCCCTGTGTCAACTCTGCGTTTTCTCAGACTCCAGCTCTCCCACTCATGAAAAGCTCTGATTTATCAGAAAACGCCTCATTTGTTTTGTACTGCCAATTAGCGGTTCTGGTTCTCGCAGCTCTGGTTACCTACAGTACAGGATGTCTTACATGCAGACTGGCAGGATGTCTGGCACTCGCCGCAGCCGCCTTTCTTCATGCTGTTCTTCAGTGTGCTTGCGCTCAGTGTCTTTACGTGTTTCATCTCTATGTCCTCCTTCATTTTTTTAGTATATAAAGTCCTACAGATTATATCATATGTTGCCCGCTTGTGCAAGCATTTCAATTTACCGTGTTTCTCACAGATTCCGGCTTTTTTGGAACTGTTCACGGGTAGGCACTTTTGGAACCGAAAGTGCCGTAGAAAACGTGGTGGCAGCAGGAATTTGCCGTATTGAGATGCGAAGCCACGGCAAATTCCGTTACTGGGCACGTATGCGTGAACAGTAACGCTTGTTTGTAACAATGTTTCATTCTGCAGGCATATTTGTCCTTCTTTGTTCATACGAATAGAAAAAGAATGCACACAGGTATTTTATCATGGAAAAATCAGCTATCCAGATTCTGCTCCGTTCTTCCCTCTTCTCCTACGCGGCAACCGCTGTCTTTCTGCTTCTGCTCGCGTTTGGGATGTACCGGTTTCAGTGGGGTGAAAAGGAAATCACGCTAGGAGTGCGCGGCATCTACATTCTCGCCTGCTTTCTGGCAGGACTCGTCGCCGGAAAGAAAGCAAAAAGGCGCCGGTTCCTCTGGGGATTCTGTGCCGGCGCCCTTTATTTTCTTATTTTTCTAGCCCTGTCTTTTGCGATCCGACAGTCCCTCAAGGAGACTGCCTCATCCCTGCTGCTTTCCTTCGCCCTCTGCGCCGGAAGCGGCACCATCGGCGGTATGTTTAGCTAACGCCGCCTCCGACGGGCTTAACAGGTACAGATGAATCTTATCGATCCGGTTCTTATCCACACATTCGACGACGAGGCGGACGTTTTCCACCACAACCTCTTCTTTTTCCTGTGGAAGATGGTTCAAAAGTCCGATCACCAGTCCGCCAATGGAATCATATTCGTCTGACTGGAGTTCCAGATTCAGGCGTTCATCCAGATCGTCAAGTTTGACCGAACCGTCTACCATGTATTCCCGCGGGGCGATGCGCTGTATGGACTTTTCCTCGTCTCCATCGTACTCGTCCCGGATATCTCCGACAATCTCCTCCAGCATATCTTCCAGCGTGATAAGACCGACCGTCGAACCGTACTCGTCGAGCACGATCACGATGCTGATCGCTGCTTTCCGCATCTCGCGCATCAGCTCAGCAACCTTCTTAAACTCATATGTATAGAGAGGTTTCCGCAGATATTTCCGGACAGAAAAGCCCTCTTCCCCGCCTTTTAAGAAAATATCCTTGATGTTCAGAACACCGATGACATTGTCCGTCGTCTCCTCATAGACCGGGTAACGCGTGTATTTCTCACTGCGGAATACCTCCATCAGCTCGTCATACGTCGCATCCACGTCCACAAACGTCATGTTGACCTTCGGAAGCATGACATCGCGCGCCACGGCGTCCCCAAAATCAAACACATTGTTGATCATCTTCTTCTCTTCGGACTCGATGACGCCCTCTTCGTGGCTGACCTCCACGATCGTCCGCAGCTCATCCTCCGTGATGGACTCGCCCTTTGCCTTCACATCCACGCGAAGCAGCTTCAACACTAAAAACGAGAGCTGGTTGACCACAAAAATGACCGGTGTCAGCACCGTCATGATATAATAAATGATTTTAGCGAACCGAAATGCAATCCGCTCAGCCTGTATAGTCGCAACCGTCTTCGGCGTGATCTCGCCGAAAATCAGGATTAAAAGCGTCAGAATGCCCGTCGCAATCCCTACGATCTTGTTACCCCAGATGTGGGTGGCAAGAACCGTCGCAAGAGAAGACGCATACAGGTTTACCACATTGTTGCCGATCAGAATCGCACTCAGCATTTTGCTCGGATCCTCTATGATCTTCAATACATACTCTGCCTGCTTATCGCCATTCTCAGCCAGCGTCCGCACCCGGATCTTGTTGACCGTCGTCAGCGCCGTCTCCGTCGAAGAAAAGAAAGCCGACATCAAAAGCAGAAGTATCAAAATCAATAGCTGTATCCCATCACCAGAACTCAAAAAACTCAACTCCTATCTCCCATGTAGGGGATTACTCTTTTTTAAGGTTGATTCTACCGTATTTCATAGGTTCTGTCAATAAATACAGGCTTGCATTTCCATACTTCTGCCGTCTCCGGGAGTTTGACCGTTGAATAATAGAAAAATACCTTGCAGGCCGCATAGAACCTGCTTTTTTTTGTGTCAAAAAAATTCGGAGTCTTTTTATATTGCAAAAAGCTATATTAATAACGAGGGAAAAAGTACATCTGTTAATGTGCGTAAACTGGGAACACTTAAAGAACTCCTTATTAAACATGGACCTCATACTCTCTGCTCCACCATGCCTGATATCCCGTATTTTCGGTCACTATTTCCTTATCATTAAAGCATATTTCAGTCTCTACCGGAATCTCAACAAAGCTTGGGCGTGACATATAAATCTTTATGTTATCCATTTGAAATATCATTTTAAGAACATTCGGACCACATTCTTCCATTGCACTTTATTTTACTTTACCCTATAATGTTTATAAAAACAATCCAATTCTTACAGTCATAAAAGATACAAACCAGCGTTACTGTTCACGGATAGGCACTTTTGGAACCGAAAGTGCCGTAAGGAAACGCGGTGGCAGCAGGAATATCATAAAGGAGATAAGCAAATGAATTTATCCCTCGGAATCGACATCGGCAGTTCCAGCACCAAGGCGGCGGCGCTGGATGAGCATGGCACTCTGCTTGGTACGCTTCAGGTTCACGCGGATGACCCGCGCACCTCGGCTTACGGTGTTCTCGGGCGTTTCCTGGATCAGCAGGGCGCTTCGTTTGACGATGTTGAAAAAATCGTCCTGACCGGGCTCGGTTCGACGTATTTCCATGAAAATATCTTCGGCATCCCGACCATCCATGCCCTGGAGCTGGATGCCATCGGACGCGGCGGCTTATACCTGTCCGGGCTTGATGAAGCGCTGGTGGTCAGCCTTGGAACCGGCTCTGCCTTTATCCGCGCTTCCAAGACAAACGGCTTCCGTCATCTGGGCGGAAGCGGTGTCGGCGGTGGGACACTTGCCGGCATGGCGGAGCGCTTTCTCGGCGTCACCGACATTTTTGCCTCTCAGAGATGGCGCTGCGCGGCAATAAGGCCATGGCAGATCTCCGCATCGCCGACGTGCAGGAGGAAGATGTCCCGGGACTTGCCGCCGACTTAACCGCTGCCAATTTTGGGCGAATCAAAAGCGGCGCCTCGGATGCTGACCTGGCTGCCGCTCTTTTCAATATGATTTATGAAAATGTGGGTGTGATGGCGTCCCTGGCGCTCAGCCAGGACACCACCCGGAATGTCGTCCTGACCGGTTCTCTCGCCAGCCTTGCACCTGCTGCAAAGACCTTTGACATTTTCAATCAGATGCACGATGTCTTTGGAATCGACTATATCATTCCGCCTCATCCGTCTTTCGCCACGGCAGTCGGAGCGCTTTTATGTGAGCCTCTGCCGGAGAACTAAGATCACGGACGGCTCCCAGCAGATCGGAGGCTGCGATCAGGGCGCTTCCTGCGAAGATAAAAAAGTCTCCCAGATTAAAGACGACCTTTTCCAGGTATTTACACCGGATGCTGAAATAATCTACCACATAACCGCGTTTGAGGCGGTCATACAGGTTACTTAAACCACCCGCCGTGATGAGGGCAAAACCGATCCGATCGGCTTTTCTGCCTTCGTCCCGGCACAATAACCATGTCAGAATGCCCGCTGCCGCCGAGGTAAAGACAACCGGCACCATGCGGACCAGTTCTTTCTTTTCTTTTTTTACTCCAAAACAGAAACCGTCGTTGTGATTGCGGTACAGGCGGATCTTTCCATGGCTTTTTTCCATGTCGCGCGGAAAATCTTCCGGTTTCTGGGCTTCTATGTTTTCCTTGCAGAAATAATCGATGCCGAACAGGGCAGCTATCATATACAGGTATTTTTTCATAAGGGCACCTCCTCATATAAATGTCATTATCTAACTTATATTTATTATAACAAGTTTTTCCGACAGAGTATAGGGAAGCTTTCGTATTTTACCGCATATCTTATCTTAAATTCTAAAAAATCTCTATGGAAAACGCTATGAATTGCTCTTCTCTTCCAGACAACCAAACCGCCGATTTTATCGAACGTTTTTTTCCTTTTACCTATAACCAGATTTTGGAAAATGATTCCGGCTGCTATGATTTTGTCAATCATGAGTATGTGATCTGGCACCGGTCTCTGGCGGAGGCGCTGCCGCTCTCAGTCCAGCAGTATGGCTATGACTCGATCCCGAATCTTTATACCATATTAGATACATCCAGCCTGGACAGCGCAGGAATTTCCCGGACCGCAGAACAGCCATTCCTGGGAAACAAGGGGCGCGGGACGCTGATTGGGATTGTGGATACGGGGATCGATTATACAAATCCCTTGTTACGCGATCCGGATGGAAGCACGCGCATCGCCGCCATCTGGGATCAGACGGTTCCGGGCGCGGGGCTTAGCACGCCGGATCCGATCGATGCGCTGCACTACGGAAGTGTCTACCAGCGTTCCCACATCAACGAGGCGCTGCGCTCGGAAGATCCGCATTCCATCGTCCCCACCTCGGATCCTCTCCGCCACGGCACGCAGATGGCGCTGATCGCCGCCGGTTCCGAAGATGCCGATGCTTTTTTCTCCGGGGCGGCGCCGGAATCGGAACTGGTCGTTGTCCGCTTGAAACCAGCCAGAACCTATCTTCGCGATTTTTTTCTGATCCGCGAGGATGCCATCGCCTTTCAGGAGGACGACATCATGCTCGGAATCAAGTTCCTTCTTTATATTGCCAGGCAGGAGAAAAAGCCCCTTGTGATCCTGCTGGGTCTTGGCACCAATACCGGAAGCCACAGCGGCACTTCGCCGCTTGGTCTATATCTGAACAGCCTGTCGCGCGCCAGCGGGCAGATTCTGGTCGCCGCCGGAGGCAATGAAACCGGGCGCGGGCACCATTTTCGCAGTGTATTTCCTGCTTCCACCTCCTATGAGGATGTGGAACTGCGGGTCGGTCCCAGCGAACGGGGATTTACGCTGGAACTGTGGGCGCGTGAATCGGAGCTTTACAGTGTCGGATTTTTATCCCCCTCCGGCGACGAAACGGGACGCATCCGGCTCTCCGGCGACGAAGAACGCCGGATTCCCTTTCTTCTGGAAGGAACGACCATTCACCTCAACTATACCAGCTCCGAGCTGGCGACCGGAAGCGAACTGATCCTGATGCGCTTTGATGCCCCCGCCGCCGGAATCTGGAAAATCCGCGTCTACCACACGCTCTCGATTCAGGGTGAATACCATATGTGGCTGCCGGTGCACGGCTTTATCTCGGATGAAACCTTCTTTCTGCGCCCGGATCCGGACACAATCATCACCGATCCGGGCAATACAGCAGCCATCATCACCACCGCCGCCTACAGCCACCAGACGGGCGGGATCTATCTGCATTCCAGCCGCGGTTTTACCCGCACCGGAGCTATCAAGCCCGACCTTGCCGCCCCCGGCGTCCGGCTCCCGCTTCCCGATTATCAGGAGGTAACCGGAACCTCATTTGCCGCCGCCATGACCGCCGGAGCCGCCGCGATCCTGCTCTCCTGGTCTGCCTATACGCCATCAGCCCCGCGGATCAACACCTCGATTGCCAAGCGTTTCTGATCCGCGGGGCTGACCGCCGAAATTCCATCGAATATCCCAGCCGGGAGTGGGGGTATGGGACGTTAAACCTATATAACTCTTTTTTATCCATGAGAAGTTAATTAACTTCTGCTGTTTTCTCTTCACACACAAATTGCTTTTCCGGATCCTTACATCGCTAACTTTCACCACATCCATGACACCGTTCACCGATCATGTTCCTGAAAAGCTATTACCCCCGCATCTCTATCCGCGGACCGCCCTTCTTCTCCAGATACGGGCGCGTGATCACAACGGATCCGATATTCGGATCTTTCGGGATCTCATACATGATATCCATCATAAAATCCTCTAAAATTGCACGCAGCGCACGGGCACCCGTATCTTTTTCCAGCGCCCGCTCAGCGATCCACTCCAGTGCATCGTCCTCAAACACAAGTTTGACCTCATCCAGCGCCAGCAGGCGCTCATACTGCTTGAGGATCGCATTTTTCGGTTCTTTCAGAATCCGCATCAGTAATTCCTTTGTCAGCCCCTGCAGGCTCACAAGCACCGGCAGACGTCCGAGAAACTCTGGAATCATGCCAAAATTCCGCAGATCTTCCGTTGTCACCTGGCTCAAAATATCCGGATCATTGTCAAATTCATCCTTCAAATGGGAGTTGAAACCCATCGTGGAACGCTTTTTCAGGCGCTCCTTGATGATATCATCCAATCCTGGAAACGCGCCGCCACAGATAAACAGGATGTTGTTCGTATCCACAGTCGCCATCGGCGTGAGCGCATTCTTCTGGTTTGAGCCGACCGGCACCTCTACCTGGCTGCCTTCCAGAAGTTTTAAAAGCTCCTGCTGTACCGACTCACCGCTGACATCGCGGCTCATCGTATTTTTCTTTTTCGCAATTTTATCGATCTCATCGATGAAAATGATGCCGTGCTCAGCTTTCTCCACATCATTTCCAGCCGCTGCCAGAAGCTTGGAGACTACGCTTTCTATATCATCTCCGATATATCCAGCTTCCGTGAGCGCCGTCGCATCCGCGATCGCCAGCGGCACATCCAAAAGCTTCGCCAGTGTCTTGACCAGGTACGTTTTTCCGCTTCCGGTCGGTCCCAGCATCAGGATGTTGGATTTCTCAATCTCCGGCTCGCCGCCCTGCATCTGCATTCCCTGTGCCGCCGCGTTTTCCGCCTTTTCTTCCGTATTTTCATTTGCCCGAAGCTCGTCCTGCTGCCGGAGAATCACGCGCTTATAATGGTTGTAGACTGCCACTGAAACTGCCCGTTTCGCCCGCTCCTGCCCGATCACATACGCATCCAGCTGCGCCTTGATCTGGTGCGGTGCCGGAACATCCTTCATCGTCAGAAATTTCTCCGCGTCTTTTGCCTTGCTCTTTTTCTTGATCTTATTTTTCTCTGGAATCTCTGTATTCGGCATCTGCATGCCCGCAAAATCATTGAGATTCATGTTCATAAACGGCATATTTTGAAGCTTGGAAAAGTCCATGCCCGACTTGGAAATCGAGTCAAATGCTTTCTGCATACACTCATGGCAGAAATTCATCCCACCCGGCATCGTGATCATCTCTCCCGCCTTGCTCTCCGGGCGGCGGCAGACGTAGCAGATTTTCTCGTAATCATCCGAATGATCTGTACTGGTTTTATTTGTATCTGTTTCGTTTATATTGGTTGTCGTATCTATATTCTGGTTATCACTCATATTTTTATATCTCCTCCAATCTGAAAGCACCTTTTCATTTTATCATAGCTTGTGAAAAACGTAAATCATAACAGCAGCCGTCATTTCGTTTTAAAAATAAAAAAATTTCCTATGAAACAAAAAGACAGATGAATCACCGCCCTCTCTGATTACAAGAGGATCTACCGGCGGTTCACCTGCCTTCTTTTCTATATCTTCCTGATTTTATTCATTTCCGCTTCGCAACAGTTCCGTATCTTCACCGTTACGGGCAAATATCCATTCCAGCCCACTTCGCTGATGGGATATTTTCTATCTTCCCAGTTTTCTCTGCGGACTTGCCTGTGATTCACTCCGACTCTCGTTCTGGCTATCCTGGCTCTGCGGCATATCGCTCTTGGAGCCCAGTGTAATCTGTACGTTTCTCTCGACATATTTGCCATTTTCCAGACTCTGTACCGTCATGGTAACGGTGGAACCTGCCTTATAGTAAGTCAGCAGTTTCTTGAGATCATCACCATTCTTTACCTTTTCACCGTCAAACTTGGTGATAATATCACGCTCCCGCAGATCCGACTTGGATGCCGCGCCGCCCGCAACAATCTTGTATACATAGATACCTTCCGGCATGCCATACGCCTGCGCCATCTGGCTGTCGATATTCTGAAGCTGGATTCCCAGATATCCCTGCTCATTCTCATCGACAGCTACCTTCGTCGTCTTCGTCATCAGGTCGCTGATAATATCCTTTGCCTGTGAAATCGGGATCGCATAGCCGATGCCCTCAACACTGGTGTCCGAATACTTCGCCGCATTGATGCCGATAACTTCACCGTTCATATTTAAAAGTGCGCCGCCGCTGTTGCCTGGGTTGATCGCCGCATCGACCTGCAGAAGTGTCCGCTCTACGTCGTTGATGGTTAGCTTTTTATTTAAAGCGCTGACATAACCGACGGTAACCGACTGCCCCTGTCCCAGTGCGTTACCGATTGCCACAACCCCCTGTCCCAGCTTCAGGGAATCAGAATCGCCCAGATCGGCTGCCTTAATCTGTTTTCTCGTTTCTTCCGGTATATCCGAAAGCTGTACGGCAATGACTGCCAGATCCGAATCGGAATCAGTACCTTTGACCGCTGCCTTAACGCTCTGGTTATCAATAAAGGTAACCGAAAGTTCCTCGGAATCTTCAACGACATGGTTATTGGTAATAATCAGAAGTTCCGTGTCATTCTGTCCGGCAATGATTCCGGAACCGCTGCTCGGCACCTCGTACTGCTGCTGACCAAACAGCCAGTTGTCCTGTGTATAAATCATCTTGTTGTTGATCGCTACAACGGACGGCATCGCTTTCTCTACAATCGAAGAAACATCGTTGCCAATGGAGGCCTGCGTTTTAGTGCCCGCATCTGCCTGTGTCTCCTGGGAAACCTGACCGATCGTTTCCTGTGCGGTCTCACCCGGAAGAAGCCGGTTTGAAAGTGCATTCACGCCGACCATGGTTCCGCCTGCCACACAGCCAAACAAAATGCCCGACATCACAAGTGCCGCAATTTTCTTACCAGTATTCTTAGAGCCATGTCCCCGGCCACTCCGTTCTTCCGGAATATAGCTGCGTTCTGGCTGCTTCTCTGCATTCTCTTTCGGATCTGCTCCGGCTGCTGCCTCCGGTTCTCCATCGAGACTGCCCCGGTAACGGGAATCATGATAACCGCCATAATCGGAAGTTTCTTCTTTTTTAGCAGTATCGTTATTCTTTTCCTCATAAGCGCTGTCCGAATAAGCGCCCTCCGTATAATCTACATCCTGATCGTGTCTCTCATTTCTTTCATTCTCGTCATACATATATTCATACCTCCTGTTCTCAGGAATCACAGCTGCGTACTGTCCATTTTGCGAACCTTCCCGCAGCGGATTGTTCATACTCTTATATTCTATCTCAGGCTTTCTGCCCTCTCTCTGTTTACATGAGATAGTCTATCAGTTATTTGTGATGTAATTGTGAAAATAAAATCATAAATCTGTGAAGCTTAAAAACATCTCTCGGTTTTCACTTGTCAGTCCTTCTCTCCTCTTGTATACTTAATGAAAGAAACGAATTTTACATTTTATATGAAAGGACTGTTACATCCATGATGAATACACAGGCAGTTGTCCATATCCGCAAAGGCGAGGCTCGTTCCCTGAAAGCCGGCGGTATGTGGATCTATGATAATGAAATTGAACGAATTGAGGGCGACTTTGAAAATGGCGATATCCTTCGTGTCGAAGATTTTGACGGTTATCCGCTCGGATGTGGTTTTATCAACACCCGCTCCAAGCTTACCGTGCGGATGCTTTCCCGCAAAAAGGATACTGTCATCGACGATGCTTTTATCGAAATGCGCGTCCGCAATGCCTGGGAATACCGCCGTCAGACAGTTGATACCAGCAGCTGCCGCCTGATTTTCGGCGAAGCAGATTTCCTTCCGGGCATCGTGATCGACAAATTTTCCGATGTGCTGGTCGTTGAATCCCTGGCGCTCGGTATCGACCGTCTGAAACCGCTGATTCTGGAAAAGCTCGTCAAGGTGCTTGAGGAAGACGGCATTCATATCCGCGGTATTTACGAGCGCAGCGACGCTAAGGTCCGCTTACAGGAGGGCATGGAGCGCTATAAGGGCTTTATCGGGGAACCATTTGATACAAAAGTAGAGATCGTTGAAAATGGTGTCCGCTATCTGGTAGATGTCAAGGACGGGCAGAAAACTGGCTTTTTCCTCGACCAGAAATACAACCGTCTGGCAATCCAGCGTCTCTGCCCGGGCAAACGCATTCTGGACTGTTTTACCCACACCGGCTCCTTTGCCTTAAATGCAGCCGTCTCCGGCGCCAAAGAGGTCATCGGCGTGGATGCGTCCGAACTTGCCGTCGCACAGGCGCGTGAAAATGCAGAGTTAAACGGTGTTTCCGGCACTACCACCTTTCAGTGCGCGGATGTCTTTGACCTGCTTCCGGAATTAGAGGCAAAAGGTGAGCAATTTGACGTTGTGATCCTCGATCCGCCTGCCTTCACAAAATCCCGCAGCTCGGTCAAAAATGCCATCAAGGGCTACCGCGAGATCAATATTCGCGGTCTGCGTCTGGTAAAGGACGGCGGCTACTTCGCTACCTGCTCCTGCTCCCATTTCATGACGCCGGAGCTCTTCACAAAGGCGATTCAGGAGGCAGCCCGCAGCGCCCACCGCCGCCTGCGCCAGATCGAATACCGCACCCAGGCAGCCGACCATCCGATTCTGTGGGCGGGGGATGAGACGTCCTATTATCTGAAGTTCTACATTTTCCAGGTGGTGGATGAAAAGTAAAATTACAGAATGTTTGTAGGACTATAACCAAGCAATATGAACTGCTATTATAAATCATGAATCTGCAAATCCTCTCAGAGCAATCTGAGGGGATTTGTGTTATACAATTTTCAAGGGAAAACGAAAATAGCCGCCATTACTGCAATAATGACGGCTGTTAATAAAACAGTTGTTTAATTTATTCAGGTAAACCGCTCCTCTGGCTTTTCCTTTTTTCTATCCCTAATATAACATATCTTTTCATCCAATGCAAGCGAAACCCCCTTTATAGAAATACGAACTCATAAGGGATTACCGCTGCAGCACCATACACCAAACCGGTGCCGACACCATCGAAAGCAGCGTCGTAAATACCACGCACTTCGTCGCAAAGACTTCATCCCCGCCATATTTCGCAGCAAGAATCGCCGTCGTGCTTGCTGCCGGCATCGCTGCCAGCACCACGGAAATCCCCATCACCAGCGTGTCGATATGGAACAGCAGACAGCCGGCCCACACAAGCGCCGGGATCAGGATCAGGCGCACGGCGGCATAGTAGCAGCTGAGCGGCGTGATCATCGTCTTCATATCTGCCTCTGCCAGAACGGTTCCGACGAAAATCATGGAGACTGCCGTGTTTGCCTTGTTTAAGCTATGTACCGTATCTCCCAGGAATCCCGGAATCTGCATCTGTAAAAGCATCAGCACAAAGCCGATGAATACGGAGACAATACACGGATGCGTGCATATCTTTTTAATCAGCGTCTTCCGATCCGGCGCCTTCGTAAAATACGTCATTCCCAGAGACCACATCGCAGTTCTCTGCGGAATCAGGTAAAAAGAGGCGTAGAAAAGCCCCATCGAGCCGAAGATGCCCTCCGCCACCGGATTTCCCAGAATCCCGGCATTGGACGCCATCGTCGCGTATTTGAGGACCTTCTTCTTTTCCTCTCCCACACCCGGGTACAGTACCATATTTAAGATATAACAAGCCACCTGAACCATACATGAGACGAGCAGCGCCTGTGCGCTGCTCTTTAAGATATCCATGCTCAGTTCTACTTCAAATGACTCGATGATACTGCAGGGAAGTGTCACAAAGATGACCAGATCCGCAATGACCCTTTTTCCCTCATCCGTAATAATTCCCTTCTTCTTTAAGAATGCACCCAGAATCATCAGGGAAAATAACATTCCCTGCATCCGGTACAAACCATCTAAATTCAAAGCATTTCCTCCGTTTCACACTCTCTCATCACTCAATGATGATTCCCACATCCGTCTTACTTCCCGGTGCACTGCTTCCATTCGGGGAACCGCTGCCGGAAGGTTTTTCTCTGCCATTCTCCGTCTCGCCGGTGCCAGAATTTCCGCCCGGAAATGCCGACGAAGAACCGCCAGACTCTGCCTCACTGCTCTCCCGCGCATTTTCCTTTGATGCATGCGTACCGTCCGGACGGCTTTCCTGCTCAGAAACGCCATTCTCCTGTGTTTCCGAAGCATTACCGTTCTCTTTCTCCGACTCATCGATGCCGCTCCCGGCTTCCTGGCTTTCGTCCGCGCCGCTCTCCTGCGTCGGATCCAGGATGGAAATTGTCGTCGCCTCGGTCGTCTTCGGCAATTCCTTCGTTTCTGCCTGTTTCGTGCCATGAACGCCTGTATCTGATACAATTTTCTGACTGATCGTCCGGACCGTCTCAGTCGGCGTGTATTCCTCATCGCCAAACAAGAAATGATGCAGCTCGATGACATTGCTCTCCAGCGTCTGCGGGATGACGCAGGCGCCCTTGCGTCCCATCTTCTTTTCCCTCAGCTCCGACGGGAAACCGGTCGTCTCGGTCAGATGGTAACGCGTAATATTTCGTCCTATCTTCAACAGATCATTGATCTCGATGCTGGTCGCCACCTGTGGAAATACCGTCTGCACAATATTGTTGATCGTCGCCCAATCTGCTTTTTTCATCTTCTCAAACGCGAGGGAAATAACCTTTCTCTGCCGTTCGGTACGGGCATAGTCCGTATCCATCAGACGGAGACGCCCATATGCAACCGCCTGCACACCGTCCAGATGGTTCATGCCCGCTGATTTAAGCTGGGTCGAAGCGACGCCGGTCACTTGACCGTCTCAGAAATGAACGCATTGATATAATAAAACTCTGATTTCGTGATCTCCACGTCAATGCCGCCCAGAATGTTGATCGCATCTGCAACGGCTTTCCAGTTAAAGGTCGCATAATCGTCAATATCGATATCCAGGTTCCTATTGAGCGCCTTGACAACCTGCTCCGGTCCGCCCTGCATATAAGCGGCGTTGATTTTGTTGTAGGTATTCTTGTCGCTGATATTTAAATATGAATCCCGGTACACCGAAACCAGACGTATCTCACCGGTTCCCTGATCGATGTTGCAGAGAATATTGACATCCGAGTTATTGCCCTTTCCGACCGATAAGTTACGGCTATCCACGCCG
Organism: Clostridium sp. AF21-20LB; assembly: GCF_003478795.1. NCBI lineage: Bacteria > Bacillati > Bacillota > Clostridia > Eubacteriales > Clostridiaceae > Clostridium > Clostridium sp. AF21-20LB. Next base: position 55,569 of record NZ_QUGD01000014.1, read on the forward strand.
AAAACCGCGATCGTCCAGTAACCGCTCATCTGCTCCTGCTTCTCCTCCGAAATCTCGACGTTTTTGATCTCATCCGGGTTCCACGGAAGCCGCTGCATCAGATCCAGACGGCTGCTGATATACGAATATCCCGCAAAGCAGAGAATCCCGATCAGCATCACGCTCTCCAGAAGAATAAACCATATCTTCCGCTTCTTTTTCCGGCGCGCTTTCAATTTAACCGGGTCGGCGTAAATATCCGACCGGTTCATGGTCCGGGTTTTCTCCTGATTCCGGCTCTCCCGGCTGCTGCCAGGCTGCGTCTGTCCCCTCTTTGCCGCTTTCTGACCACTTCGGCTTCTATCTCCGCTCCGGTGGGATCCGTCCTCCCGGCGTTCCGTAAATGAATCCGTGATCAGTGTCAGACCATCGTCTTCCATCTCCGACGGTTTTGCCCGTCGGCTCCGGCGGTGTCCTGACCTATCTCTTTCTTCTTCATATCCCATGTGGTTTTCCTCATCAATACGCGTTTTTATTTATAAAGCCCTTAAAAACCGTCAAAACATGATTTTAAAATCAAATCCCAGCGTCCAGTTCTCGATGTAATACAGATCATGCTCAATCCGCTTCGTGATCGAGGTATCGCCCCGGTAACCATTGACCTGTGCCCATCCGGTCATTCCCGGACGCACCTGGTGTTTGATCATATAACGCGGAATCTCTTCCTTGAATTTTTCAACGAAAAACGGGCGTTCCGGGCGCGGTCCAACCAGGCTCATATCGCCCTTCAGAACATTAAACAGCTGCGGAAGCTCGTCAATGCTCGTCTTCCGGATAAATCTTCCAATCGGAGTCACACGCGGGTCTCCCGGCGTCGTCCACTGGCTTTTCTCCTTTGCCGCCGACTGTACCGCCATCGAGCGGAACTTATACATCTTAAACGGCTTATTGTGAAGTCCCACCCGCTCCTGACAGAAAATGACCGGTCCCGGCGAAGTCGCCTTTATAAGAATCGCCGTCACCAGCATCACCGGTGAAAACAGGATGAGCGCCATCATGCCGCCGACCAGATCCATCGTCCGCTTCATCGTTGCGTTGAGCAGATTCGTGAGCGGCACATGGCGGATGTGGATCACCGGAAGTCCCTGCAGATCCTCCATAAACGGACGGGTCGGGATAAAGTTATAATAATCCGGAATAAATTTCGTATGCACACCCGATTTTTCACAGCCTGCCACGATTTTTTCCAGTTTTCCATACTCCTGGATGCTCAGGGTGATCGCGATCTCATCCAGCGTATTGAGCGCCAGAATCATATCCAGATCGTCAATTTTGCCGATCACGCGCACTCCCTTATATTCTTTGCCCCACTCCTCATGGTCATCCAGAATACCGCGGATTTTATAGCCCCACTCCGGGTTGACATTCACACGGTCAATAAATCCTTCCGCTGCCCGGCTGTAACCGACCAGAAGCAGATGCTTCTGGTTATATCCCTTCGACCGCATCGACCGGAGCGCTATCCGCAGGATATTCCGCATCAGAATCTCAGCAAAGAGATTGATGCCAAAAAACAAAAATACCATCGGACGGGAGAAGTTGTGGAAATACTCATTTTTACCGCCCAGGTAAAGCATCAGTGAGATCACCAAAAGACCGATGATGTTCGCCTTAAAAATATTGGCTAACTCCACCCGTCTTCCCTGAACCCGTTTGGGCGTGTAAAGATGAAAAAATGCGTATAAAATCAAATAAAACGGTACAATAAGAACGCCAGCCGCCAGATAGACGACTGCCATTGCGCTCTTATTATGCCCTGTTACATTAAACCACGACGTTCCATTGACGATAAACCACGCAAGTGCGTAGGCGCATGCAATGACACATGCGTCCAGCACTACGTGGAAATGGTTCAGCCGTTTCTGGTTATCTTTTATCATAGTATATCACCTGAATTCAGATTAAGCTCCCGGACCTGCCGGACCGCCGGGGCCTGCTGCATCGCTGTTTCCGGAATCCCCCGGTTCCTGAATCTCTGTGACCGGACTTTTCACACCGGAATTATCCGACGCACCCGGAGAAGTCTTTTCACTGGATGCCGATGTCTCTGCCGCTGTCGTGGTTGTAGATCCCGGTTTTGCAATGGAAGACTTCGTCTCCGATGTGCTGCCTGGTCCGGATAAAGAATCATCCGCCTCGGTTGTCTTATCCGTATGATTTTTCTTGCCGGGAGTCGTCGTTGTTCCTGGTCCCTTACTGCTGTTGCTCTTCGACTCTTCTTCCTCCCAGTCAATCCAGTCTTCATCCGGATCAAAGATCTCGTCCAATCCGATCGAGCTCTCGCTCTCGCCCTTCTTGGTCTCATCCCCGCTCTCGTCATCCGACTCGTCCGAAGCACTCGTCGATGACTTCTTAGCGGCATCCTTCGCCGCTGCCTGCGCGGCAATCCGGCTCGCCCGTTTCTTGATAAACGTCTGGGCGCTGACACCCTGATCGACCGGAACATGACCGATCAGCTTCGCATTCGTCGTAAGACTGTTACCTGCGCGATATGGTTGCTATACTCCTTGACATTGGACGGAACCTGATAATCTTCCTCATCAAACAGGAACTTATGAAGCTCTTTTACGTTGTACTCCAGTGTCTGCGGGATAACGCAGTCGCCGATCTTTCCAACATCCTGCTCGCCTCTGGCTGCCGGGAATCCGGCGGTCTCACCGATATGGAACTTCGCGATATTGCGTGCCAGCGGAATCAAATCCGTAATATCAACATTGGTTGCAAGCTGCGGCATGATCGTCTGAATCAGACAGTTGAGTGTCGCCCAGTCTGCATTTTTTGCCTTATCAAAGGCTTTCTGAAGAATAATTCTCTGACGCTCGGTACGCGCATAGTCCGTATCTGAATAACGGATACGTCCGTATGCAACTGCCTGGATACCATCCAGATGTACATTGCCCGCATGGGTCAGCTGATGAGAACCGATACCAGTCTCCTTTACGGTCTCCGTGATGAAGGCATTGATCCAGGAGAACTCTGCATCGCTCAGCTCGACATCTACACCGCCCAGAATGTTGATGGCATCCGCAACCGCTTTCCAGTTGAACGTCGCATACTGGGTAATGTTAAGACCCAGGTTCTTATTCAGCGCCTTAACTGCCTGCTCCGGACCGCCCTGTGCGTAAGCGGCGTTGATCTTATTATAAGAGTTTTTATCGTTGATATTCAGATAACTGTCCCGGAATACCGATACAAGGCGGATCTCACCCGTCTCCAGATTGATATTGGCAATCATGTTGACATCCGCGTTCGTACCTTTTCCGACATTCATCTGCCCGTGCTGACTTCGCGAATCGACACCGAAGCACGCTACGGTCATGTAGCCCTTCATATCATCGATCTGTTCCTGGGACAGGTTGACGTTCTTAACCTGGTCCTCGTTGAAATCAATCTTCTGCATAGAACCGAAGGTTCTGTGATACATATACCAGAACGCACCGCCCAGAATCATCAATATAATCACGACAATCTCCGCCGCAATGATCATATGCTTTCTGTGGCGCGCCGATTTACGGTAATGGCTGCCGCGGCGTCCCGAACTCTTTTTTCCACTTCCAGCGCTCTTAGGACCGCTGTAGCCGGAACGTACTGAACTGCTGCCCGCCTCACCTTTTCTCTGGCTATTTTCGACTGTACTGCTGACTCTTCTGCGGCTGGTGCCGGAAGCAGAACTGCCGCGCGAAGAATACCCTGCCTGACTGGCACGGCTGCTTCTGCCCTCGCGGCGCGCCTCATGCGCTCCAGCTCATCATCCTCATAATTCATAAGCTACCTCATCTTTCACTTGCTTGCTGCCGCTCAGACATTGTCTGATAAGCAGCCTTTCTCCGTGTTGCATCTGCTAAACCATGACCGTTCACACATCGCGCAAACTCTAAGTTACTGTCCACTCATACGTGCCCAGTAACAACTCTAACCTTTTCCTCACGATTTATCAGATGCTGCTTTTTTCTCGATCTGTCTCACAGCAAATTCATAGACATAGAGAAATGTCCCGGCTAAAAGTTCCAGCTCTATCGCCAGATAATTTTTAAGCCGTTCCGGGCGGTACGCCACTTTTTTACACTTCTTTGCCGTCCGTATGCCTTCTTTCAGACCCTCCAGATAATCTTTTCCAAACCCGAGTTTCCTGAAAAATGAATATTTCACGAAAATCCCCGCTGCGATCGGAATCGCATTTATGATAAGCTGTAAGCACGGCATATTTTTATAATTCAGATACACATTGTTGCGTGCCGCCAGCTTAACCTTGAATGAATTGTACTTGGAACCGCTGGTTCCGCTTCCGACGTGCCATACCAGCGCCGCCGGGCAGTATATATTGTCATAACCCGCAATCCGGGCTCTATAGCCCACATCAATATCTTCCAGATAGGCAAAATGCATCTCATCGAAATAGCCTATCTCCTCAAATACCTCTCTCCGGTAGATCGCTGCGCCCGCGCACGCCGAGAATACCCGGCTTGAACGGCGGTAATGCGTAAGATCCCGTCCCACGCCGCGCTGGTACGCCCAGCCAAGCAGGGAATACATATCGCCTGCATCATCCAGCCTGTCCGGATGGTACATCTGGATCATCCGACTGCTGACGGAAAAAATGCGCTCCGACTGACCGATCGCACGCACCATCTCCGCCACGAAATACTCGTCCACCCGGACGTCATTATTTAAAAGCAGCACATACGGTGTGTCTGCCGCCTTGATTCCGACGTTGACTGCACCGGAAAATCCCGTGTTTTCCGGCAGGAAAATCGTATCGATCTGATGTTCCTTCAGCCACTCCACGCTTCCGTCCGTCGAACCGTTGTCCACCACCAGCGTCCGGAAATTCGGATACGTCTGTGCATTCAGTGAACGGATGCATTCGTCCATAAACTTTAACCCATTATAATTGGGAATAATAATTGTCGTTGTAATCTCCATCCCGGGTTATACCTCCAGATGATACGGTTCTCCGATTTTCTCTTTTTTCAGATCCCTGAGGGCGAAATTGGACTTCCGCAGCGTCAGGTTCGGATTGTAGTAAGGATCTCCATCTTTAAGGATCTCCGGCCAGCGCCCCGAGAAAATCTTGATCTCCCTGTTAAAACGCGCCACCTTCTCCGGCGTATCCTCCAGTCCTCTTGACTTCGACTCATAATGATACAGCAATGCGTACGGATTGTAAACCACTAAATGATTTGATGCCCGCACTTTCATGCAATAATCGATATCGTTAAATGCGACCGCCAGCTTCTCCGTAAAGCCGCCGACCTCATCAAAGAGCGCTTTCTTTGTCATCAGGCACGCCGCCGTCACAGCGCTGTAATCCTGTGTACTCATCGCACGGTGGAAATAGCTGTTTTCCGCCTTATGAAGCCCGATAAACGTATGCCCTGCGATGCCGCCGAAACCAACCACGACGCCCGCATGCTGGATCGTATCATCCTGATAGAGCAGTCTCGCGCCAACGGCGCCGACGTCCTCACGCTGGCACAGTCCCAGCATCTCCTCGATGAAATTCTCCGCAATCAGCTCGGTATCATTATTTAAAAACAGCAGATATTCGCCCTTTGCGAAAGTCACGCCGAAGTTGTTGATCGCCGAATAGTTAAACTCGCGCTCCCAGGTTACCACATGGACATTGGAAAATTCCTTCTGAATCTTTTCATAGTATTCAAAGGTTTCCTTCTCCGTGCTGTTGTTCTCTACAATGATAAACTCAACATTGCGGTACGTTGCCCGCGTCTCAATCGCCCGCAGGCATAGATCCAGATCCGTATGGTGATCCTTATTCGGAATGATGATCGATACCAGCGGTTCCCCCTGAATTTTATATACAGAGTGATAAATGCCGTAGTCCACACCTTTTTCCACGCGCTCCGCCTCGATACCGACGCGTTTATAATGATCCATGATCGCGCGCGCACCCGCATCAAATGCGTACAGCTTGCTCTCCGGGTTGCTCGCTGTCGAATCCTTGTGGCAGCGCCAGTGATACAGCACCTTCGGGATATGGCGGATCTCCTTCGCCTTCTCCGTACAACGGAAAATGAAGTCATAATCCTGCGCTCCGTCGTATTCCTGACGGAAGCCGCCCACCTGCGCTGCCAGATCGTGGCTGACGACAAACAGATGGCAGATATAATTGACGCTGCAGAGCAGATCGATATTGAAATCCGGCTTAAAATGCGGATCAAACAAAGCGCCGCCGTCCATATCCAGCTTATCCTCATCCGAATAGAAGCAGTCGCATCCCGGATGTTCCTGTAACAGTTTCGCACACTCATAGAGAGCATTCGGTGTCAGCTTATCGTCATGGTCTGCCAGCACGATATAATCGCCGGTCGCCATATCCATTGCTGCATTCGTATTGCCGGAAATGCCCTTATTTTCGCCTAAAATTACGTATTTAAAGCGGCTGTCCTTCTTCGCATACTGCTCCAGCACCCGCTCACAGCTTTGTCCTGCCGGACTGCCGTCCGCCACGCAGACCTCCCAGTTTACGTATGTCTGTTCCGCGATCGAATCCAGCATTTCCCGCAGGAATCGCTCCGGTGTCTTAAATGCCGGAATCACGATCGAGAATTTAACCGGCGCGTCAAACACCTTTTTCCTCTGCTCCTCCAGCTCCTCCGCCGTCGGCTTCGTCAGTGAATACCACTCGCCGTAATCGTAGTCATTGTCAATTCCCTGCAGTTTGTGCTTGGATTTTACCAGCAGGGCTTTCAGACCATTTTCCTTCCAGAAATCCAGGCAGACCCGCACAGTCTCCATGTTCATCAGATCGCGGATCTTCTGCATCCGCTTGTGCGCCACACTGCTGCGCTTGCGGATCAGTTCTTCATTATATTTAATGCGGATTTTGCGTCCCTCGCCTTTTGCGATCAGATAATAATCTTTTCCGCGCTCATACGGGAACTGGATATCAAATCCAAGCTCTTTTTCTACCGTTCGCCCAAAATAAATCTGGCTGACGTCGTCGCGGCGGGTCGCCACATACTGAAACCGGATCGGCTGATGTGCCCCATCTTCAACCTGATAGGTGATCTCCGTCTCCGGCGTCTTTCCGATCGCCCAGCCATTGAGCTGAATCGAATTTTCACGAATCCGAACTACATCGACATTACATTTCATGCTGTTTGCCCCCAACTTTTTTTACCGGTGTATCAAAATTCAGCCGCTCTTCCTCCACTACCAGCGGACGCTTCATGACTCTCGAATTGATCGATAAAATATACTCCCCCACCAGACCGATGAAAAAGATCTGAACCGACCCTAAAAAACACATTCCAATCAGAACCGGCGCCATACCAGCCGGAAAATCATACCAGTGAAGCAGTTTCATCACCAGATATACAATCGCCACGATCATACTGATCGCCGCGCAGATACTTCCAAAGATCGTCGCCAGGCGCAGACCGACCTCGTATAGGAGGTCACACTGAGCATCGCAGCATCGTAGAGCCGGTAAAAATTGTTGTGTGTCTTGCCTGCGCGGCGCTGCGGCTGGATATACGGGATCTCCTTGCGCTTATAACCAAGCTCCGCCACGATTCCGCGCAGAAACGGCGTCGGATCGTCAAGCTCCCGCAGAATCTCAATAAAATCGCGGTCATACAGACCCGAACCGGTAAAATGCTCAATCTGCTCGACATCGGAGAGTTTCTTTATCATCTTGTAATAGCAGCTCCTCAGCGCATACATGATCGGGTTTTCCTTGCTTCCCGTCTTGATGCCGATGACAATCTTGTAGCCATTTTCCCACTCATGGACATATTTCGGGATCATATCGACCGGATCCTGAAAATCTGCCACCATGCTGATCACGCAGTCGCCGGTACACTGTAACATTCCATAATACGGGGAATTGAACTGTCCAAAGTTTTTGGCATTAAAAATTGCCTTGATCCGTGGATTCTCGCTGCAGATCTTCCGAAGAATCGGGCGCGTCTGGTCCGTCGAATCATTGTCGATAAAGACAAGCTCATAGTCATATTCCGGCAGATCGCGCTCCAGCGTCTCCACAACCGCCTCGCTGATCGGACCTACATTCTCTTCCTCGTTGTAGCAGGGAATTAATATACTGATTTTTTTCATACTTTTCTGATTCCTATTAATTTGCTTTTTGTTTGAACTCTTCTGTTTCGTTCCACCAAATTTCGAACACAAAAAAAAGAGAAAGCCGCTTCGGCTATACTGCCTTTATTTTAAACGTCTTTCTCTCTTTTGACAACCTACAATTTTCTTAACGATTTTTGGCTGCTTCGCTATTTACTTGGCATAAACTGATAAAATATGTCCAAATATTTACCATTCTCTCCCGTCACTCTGCACAGAGGGCAGAAAAATCATTTCTGAAAAGCCAGAATTCTCTTCATTCCTTCTTCAAAATATACCTGTGGCTTCCAGCCAACCACCCGCTCCATCTTGCGGATATCCGGGATCAGATTGACGATTCCCTCTGCATTCGGCGGGCGGACGCCAAATTCCATGCTGCCCTGCCTGCCGCACAGCTCATAGACCGTCTCGACAAACCCGCGCAGCGGTCCTGTCTCATCCATCGGACCGCCCAGATTGTAGACACATCCATGATCCGCGAGATTTCCCGCATATTCTGCCAGATCCGCCAGGGCGCGCCCCGCATCGTCAATATACATGAAGTTCCAGAGCTGCGTGCAGGCGGTCATCGTCATCTTCTCCCCTGCCCGGAAGACCCGGACACAGGAGGAAAGAAGCGACCACGGGTGATCACCCGGTCCATACGTGCTGAAAATCCGTGCATGCCCGTAATCCAGTCCCAGTTCCCGGCAGAGCACTTCCGCCTGCTGCCGTACTGCCAGTTTCGCGCGTCCATACGGGGAGGTCGGCTCGCAGACCGTCTCCTCGTCTGTCAGCTCGCTCTTGACGCCATACTCCGCCTGCGAACCTGTAAAGAGAAACCGCCGGCATCCGAGGTCTTTCGCCACGCGGACGGCATTCAGCGCGTCCTGCACGCTCTCCTCCTGGACTGACTCATTTTTCCGTGAATCACTCCCTGCACCGCGCCAGCCCATATGGAGAAACACATCGCATCCGCCCGGAATCCGTTCCGGCAGTTTCGAGAGATTCCCCAGATCCTCCTCCAAAATCGTGAGTCCCTGCGGAAATTTTCCATTTTCCCGCAGCAGATCCGCTTTCGTCGAATGTTCCCGCAGTACGGCGTATACCTGATGTCCGCGATGTAACAGCTCGCGCACCGCCCCCAGACCTACAAAGCTGGTGGCGCCTGTGACAACTATCTTCATTCTATCGTTTCCTTTACTATTTTTTAATACGCGGAATCAGCATGATACGGTCCATCTCCTCGTCCGGCAGGATGGGGACAGATCCTCCAGCGGCGGCGATACAAGCGTTCCGTCCGGCAGTCTCTTCGCCGCGGACTTTGGCTCAAAGTTCTGATCCAGCGTTACAAATACCTCGCAGATCACCGGACCGTCCATCGCCAGCGTTTCTTCTACTTTCTCGCCCAGCTCCTTGTTTCCATGAATCGATACATATGGGAATCCATACGCCCACGCCAGCTTTTCCATACTCGGGAATCCAAGATCGCCGCTGTCCACGCCGATACCGATGAGCGGCTCGCCGAAGAAATTCTTCTGGGTCTGGCGGATGGAATGGTAACCGCCGTTATTGATAATGAAGATCTTGATCGGCATCCGGTGGCTGACAACTGTCTCAAGCTCCTGTAAATTCATCTGAATACTGCCGTCTCCGGTGATCAGGATAATATCCTGGCTGTGATCTGCCACGCACGCGCCGATCGATGCCGGAAGTCCGTAGCCCATCGAAGCGATGCCGGAGTTCGAGATAAATCTCTGTCCCTTTTTCACAATATTTGCGTGTCCACACACAACATTTGCAGATCCATTCCCCACAACCACGATCTGGTTCTCATTTAAACGGCGGCTCATCTCATACGCAAATGCATATACGTTTGCCTCTGTCTCCGTGCCGCCGTTCATGTGCTTCGGCAGAACCACCGGATAATCATGCTTCCAGCCCTGGCAGATACGCAGCCACTCTGCCTGCGCGTCCTTGTACTCCTGCGTCATCGAAGCCGCGCCGTCCGCTTTTCCTTCCTCCGAAAGAACCTCGTCCATCACGGTCAGAAGATCCTTCACATCCGCGTGAACCGGCATGTCCACATGCAGAGTAGGCTTTTTCAGCTCTTCTGCATCGATATCATTCACAATCACATACGCCTCGCGCGCCCAGGTAGTAAAACGGTAACCGACCTGGCGAAAACTCAGACGGCTTCCGAGCGACAGCACCAGATCGCTATTCTGGATCGCGAAGTTGCCCGGGCGATCGCCGACGTTACCGCCTTTTCCGATGTACAGCGGGTGTTCGTCATAAATACAGTCGATGCTGTCCGCGCCGGTCACAACCGGGATTCCCAGCTTTTCAACCACGCGCATGAAAACATCGTGCGCCGCGCCGATACGGATACCATTTCCGGCATTGATCACCGGACGTTTGGAGGTGCGGACTTTCTCGATGATCGCACGCGCCGTCTCCTTCGTCACACGTGCCGGAAGTTTTGCACGAAATTCACCTTTTCCGGCGGTATCCTCCGGAATCTCGGACGCGCTCTCTGCCGCCCAGCCGGTTCCGCCCGCCTCATAATCCTCCGGATCAAAGCCGATCAGATCGTCTGTCTCGATCATTGCCGCCTGCACATTCAGCGGAATATCCAGCCAGGTAGGACCCGGACGACCGTTGTAAGCCAGATACAGGGCTTTTTCCACACAGAAGCGGATACGCATCGGATCGATCACCATCTCACAGTATTTTGTCATATTGGCAACCGATTTGGTGATATCATACTCCTGATCGCCCATCGCGCGCAGGTGAAGTCCCGTGCTGCGCGCTGTCGTGTCATAACGCACCTGTCCGGAAATGACAAACATCGGGATTGAATCCAGAAATCCGCCCGCAACGCCGTTCATCGCATTGATGCCGCCAGGTCCCGTCGTCACGCACACTGCCGCAATCTTGTTGTGGATGCGGGCATACGCCTCCGCTGCCATCGCACATGCCTGCTCATGATGATTGTAGAGGCAGTGAAGTCCTTCCTGATGCCCCAGCGCGTCATCCAGATGCATCGCGCCGCCGCCCGTGATCATAAACACATCCGTGATGCCGGATGCGAGAAGCTTTTCTGCTATATAATTAGAAAGTTTCTGTTTCATTTTGATTTCCTCCTGAATACCTTGTCAAGTGGTCATACTACATCATAAGAACGTATTCTCACCCGTCCACTCACGAACCCGCGCTATCGCGCTCTACCGCCCTGCTTCGCATGGCTGTTCGTTCGTTAATGGCGCAAGAAAAGAATATGTCCGCTTCGCAGCCGCATTCTTTTCTTCTGCGCTCATTATACCATGACCACTAAATTCGTGAAACACCTCATTAAGTGGTCAGGTATATGTTCTCACTAGACTCGAAAATACCTCGTCAAGTGTTCACATTATATCACACATATTTCTCTTTTCATAGCCAGCACGGCGTTTTCCCTTCTTCTGAAACGTTCTTTTGTTACTGCGAACAGTTACGGTCTTTTTTCTCAACTTATATTTTTCTTATGTTGTCTTGTGTTTTTCCTATTTCTTTTCTATAATAAAGGTCGGCATCCGGTTCACGTCGGTATGCCTGAATCGTTACGGTTCAGTTTACTTTATGTAACTGCATTTTTATCATACAGAGGAACGTCTTATGAATCGATTAGCACAGAAAAAAAAGGTCTGCGCGCTGATTCCGGCGCGGCTTAATTCGGTTCGCTTTCCGGGAAAGGCATTGAAACAGATTGATGGGATTCCAATGGTTGTGCGGGTTCTCGCGGCGGCGCGGGGCAGCGGTGTATTTGATGCCGTTTACGCTGCGACCGACAGCCCTGAGATTGCTGCTGTTTGCCAGACATATGGATTTGAGGCGGTTTTTACCTCCCATTCCCATCAGAATCCGACCTCCCGCATTCAGGAGGCGGTGACGATTCTGGAAGATTCCAAGTCTGCTTCTTCGCGGAAATTTGATTTTTATGCGATGATCGGCGGGGATGAACCGCTTCTGACACCGGAGATTCTGCAAAATTTTATGGAGCAGGCGCTTACTGTTATTACCTCAAAAGAAAATGTACAACGTCCATTTCTCATCAATGCCATGGCAGATATCCCGAACGATGCCGAGACAGCCGATCCATCCAACATAAAAGTGGTCTGCCGCCCGGACGGAACAGGCTTTACATTTCCCGTGCGCCAATTCCATTCCGCAAGGGGACGCTTGACAAACCTTCCCGGAAATTTGTGAGTATCGGGCTTTATACGCGGGAATCGCTCGATTTCTTCTGCCAGAGCAGACCGGGCATTCTGGAACAGATCGAGGGCGTGGATTTGCTGCGTTTCCTCGAATATGGGAAAACGATCCTATTTCTTCCCATCTGCGGATATACGCTTTCCGTAGACACCCCCGCCGACCTTGAAACAGTACAGGCGATTTTACACAGGAGGACTAGCACCCTATGAATAAGAAAACATACCGCGGCGTGATCTTCGACCTCGACGGCACGCTGCTCGATACATCCGAAGGCGTCTTTGCGAGCGTGCGCCACACGGTAGAAGCACTTGGAAAACCTGCCCTCGACGAGGCGACACTCCGCACCTTTATCGGACCGCCCGTCAAGCTGTCGCTCATCCGCCTCTATGGACTGGACGAGGACGCCGCGAACCACGCAACCGAGATTTTCCGCACCCAGTACAAGGATCACGACCTGCTGAAAGCCGAGCCATACGCCGGTATCAAAGACCTGATCCGCGCACTCCGCGCACAGGGCTGCAAGATCGGGGTTGCCACCCTGAAACGTGAAGATTATGCGCTGACCCTGCTGGAACATTACCATTTCACAGAACTCTGTGACTCCATCTGCGGCAGCGATTTTGCCAGCAAAATGACGAAGGCTGACGTTCTGCACAAGTGCTTAAAAGCTTTGGAGTTGTCTCCATCCGAGGCAGTTCTTATCGGTGATACCTCTTCCGACGGAAAAGGTGCCAAAGAGGCAGCTGTCGATTTTATGGCAGTTACCTACGGCTTCGGACCAGATACCGCGGAGGCATGGCAGGAATATGCGCCGGTTTATACGGCAAAGGATACGCATGATATCGGGGCATTTCTGGGAGTCAATTTTTAAAATTACAAACATAACAAGAGGACAAACATCATGAAACAAGTCAAATTACTCGACTGCACTCTCCGTGACGGCGGCTACGTCAACGACTGGGAGTTCGGTCACGACAATATTGTTACTATTTTTGAACGTCTGATCAGCGCGGGTGTGGACATTCTGGAAGTTGGTTTTCTGGATGACCGCCGCTCCTTCGACCGCAACCGCACGATCATGCCGACAACCCAGTGTGCCGATCAGATTTTCGGCAAGCTGGACAAGGGAAATACGATGATCGTCGCCATGATCGACTACGGAACCTGCGATATTTCTAATTTAAGCCCGTGTTCTGAATCCTACATCGACGGCATCCGCGTCATTTTCAAAAAACATGTGATGCATGAGGCGATCCAGTTCTGCCACGAAGTCAAAAAACTGGGCTACAAAGTGTTTGCACAGGCGGTTTCGATCACCAGCTACTCCGACCGTGAGCTTCTGGATCTGGTTGACCTTGTCAACGATCTGGAACCGTATGCGATGTCCCTTGTAGACACCTACGGTCTACTGCATCAGGATAACCTGCTGCACTATTTCCAGCTCTTAAACTACAACTTAAAACCATCGATCGCGATCGGCTACCACTCCCACAATAACTTCCAGCTCGCATACTCGAACAGCATGGAAGTCTTACGCGAACCGGCAGACCGCACCGTTTTAGTTGATGCCACCCTGTACGGCATGGGAAAAAGCGCTGGAAATCTTCCGATCGAACTCATTTCCATGTACATGAACACCGTATTCGGACGCAATTTCAATGTCAGTCAGATGCTCGAGGCGATCGACATCAGCATCATGCCGTTCTTCCGAAAGAGCCCATGGGGATACAACCTGTTCTTCTATATTTCCGCCTCCAACAACTGCCATCCGAACTACGTCCGCTTCCTGATGGATAAGCACACCCTGTCGCTTAAATCCATCAATACGATTCTGGATGCGATTGAGCCGGAGAAAAAACTGCTCTACGACAAAGATTACATTGAAACACTGTACCGCAGGTATCAGAGCACAGAATGCAATGACGAAGCCGATATTCAGGCATTGAGTGCTTCCTGGAGCGAGCGCCCGCTTCTGCTGCTCGGTCCGGGAAAGAATCTGGAACTGGAAAAGGAGACAATTCTTTCCTATATTAAGGCGCACAATCCGATCACAATCTCCGTCAATTTTATCCCGGAGGGAATTCCAATCGATTATGCGTTCTTAAGCAATTCCAGGCGGTATGTCCAGCTCAACAACCGCCTGCTCGAGCACGCCGACGCCCAAGGACGCCCGGTGCGCGTCATCGCGACCTCGAACGTGACGAATGTCAAAGATACACATTTTGATTACACCTTAAACTATAATTCCCTGATCGACCAGAATGCAGAGATCATCGATAATTCCTTTGTCATGCTGCTGAACGTCCTGACCAAAACAAGCGTCCACCACGCCGCCTGCGCGGGATTCGACGGATATACGGTCGATGGAGACAACTACTATAATTCCGCGATGGACTACCGGATCGCGCGGGAAAAATCACAGAGTATTAACCAGTATGTGATAGATACGCTGGAGAGGCTGGCAGGAACGCTGACGCTGGAGTTCCTGACGGATTCGAAATATGTAAAATAAAAAATTATATTTTCATATAGAAAAAGGGGTGTTCCAGCTGGTTCACCCCTTTTTCCGTTACTGTTCACGCATCGTGCCCAGTAACGGAATTTGCCGTGGCTTCGCATTTAAATACGGCAAATTCCTGCTACCACCACGTTTTCTTACGGCACTTTCGGTTCCAAAAGTGCCTACCCGTGTACAGTAACCTTTTTCCACATCTCTCCACCCTTTCCAGCAACGCACACTATCTTTTTACGCATAATCCCCGTATAATAAGCCCCGTAATGCAGCGATGGATTTTCGCATTTTCAAAAAGGAGAGATTATACCATGCGTAAGCAAACTAAAACTTTAGCTGTTTTATCCGCTGCGGCTTTGTTCGCGGCTGCTGCACCTATAATGACAAATACGGGAACTTACAGAGTTCTGGCGGCTCAGAGCGGCTGGACAGAGGAAGATGGTCGTCTTTATTACTACGATGAGGACGGCTATAAAGAGACAAACACATGGAAAAAGCGGAATGGCGACTGGTTTTATCTCGATGAGGAAGGCGAGATTGCTACCAATCAGAGAGTCGATGACTATTTCGTCAACGATGAGGGGCACATGGCAAAGAACCAATGGGTTTCGGCTGAAAATGAGATCAGCTATGACAGCCCGGATTCTCCGGACGGCGGCTCCTGGCTCTATTTTGGCAAGGACGGCAAGATTGTAACTGCCAAATGGATGAGCATCAACGGAAAAACCTACTATTTCGACGAGGACGGACTGATGCAGACCGGGCTTCTGGAGCTGGACGGACAGACCTACTACCTCGGCGAGGAGGATGACGGCGCCAGAAAAACCGGATGGATTCTGCTGGAAACCATCACGAAAGACACCGACGATGAAGATATCTGGTGCTATTTTGACACCGAAGGACGCATGATCGTAAACCAGATGGACCGCAAAATCGACAATGGCTACTACACTTTCATCGACGGCCAGATGCAGACAGGCTGGATCAATGTCGCGGAAGCTGGCTTTGTAAGCTCCAGCACACCTTCAAACGAAGCAGCAACAGCGGACAACTCTGCCACAGACACTGTCAGCTTAAACGATTTCCGCTATTACGATCCGGAAAATGGCGGACGCCGGGCAAGCGGCTGGTACACCATTGAAGGGGCACCGGGCATCAGCGAAGAAGAAGAGCCATTTTCCTTCTTCTTTAAAAACGGAACCGCTTACTTTGCCGAGAAGGATCTTGCTATTTTCACCATCAATTCCGAGCGCTACTGCTTCAACGAGCGCGGTGAAATGCAGACCGGACTTCAGAGCCTGAAACAGGCGGATGGCAGCTTCGCCTCCTACTACTTCGGCGACGACGGCGTGATGCGTACCGGCAAGCAGACCATTTACAATGATGATTTAGAAGAAAACCAGATCTGGTATTTCCAGACCAAAGGCTCTCTCAAAGGACAGGGCTACCATGGCGAGCGCGATAACCAGGTTTATGTAAACGGTCTTTTAAAGAAGGCGGATCCGGAACTCCGCTATGAGCCGGTTTCCATCGGTGAAAAACGCTACCTGGTAAACACCAGCGGCACCATCCAGAAAGCAACCTCTTCCTCCTCTTCCGCTTCCCGTCCGGAACTCGGAAAAGGGTTCAAGGATATCAAAGACAGCAATGATACTGTCTGGACAGTTGACACATCTGGAATCATCCAGTAGAATATAATATTGCATCCGTTCAAATACCGCAGGACACTTTTGTGACACCGCGGTATTTTTTCTAAAAGATGTCTTTTTTTATCGTTTTGAAATTTTTTTTGGAAATTTTTAAATTTTTTTCTAAAAACCAGTTATAATGTTCTCGATTAAACCGTATTATAATAAGGGGGATATTTTCATTTTTCTCCTAATGACTCAACTCTTACTTCTACGGAGGCAACTCTATGCGTGGTTTAAATGTTTATTGCTGTCCAAACTGTGGACATTATGGATTCTTTCAGCTCGTTGCCAATGCGGTGTGTCCGCATTGCTCAATTGCCATGACTCCTCTTCCCATTCCGTATCAGGATTTCATGGACTTAGACTATCCACAGCGGCAGATCCTGATTTCCAGACACATGATTAATGCGGCGATCCCTTTGGATTCTAAAGCCAAACCGGCGAACAAGGCTAAGGCACCAGAGCAGACAAAGCCATCCGGCCGGAGCAAATCACTGGATGATGAAAAATCGTCGGTTCAAAATGCAGCACCCGATAACACCAAACTGATGACAGATCCTTCTGCAGCACCGGGTAAAACAAAATCGTCTTCCACTTCCTCGAAGATCCATCCGGATATTTCAAAAGATTCCGACAAGGAAACGCTCTATCAGGAAGTATTGGCTCTAAGAGAGAAAAACGAGCAGCTGGAGCAGACTGTCTCCTGGATGCATGATTTAATCTGGGAATTGACGCGCCGACTACATATTACACAGAGTAGATAAAAAATGCCGCATGATTCATTCTGGTTTGATAACATACCTTCTGAATCATGCGGCTTTCATATTCGATCTACTATTTAATTTTTGATTTGATTTTTCACCTGCTCCATCTGATATAAATGAGCCTCTTCTTTTCCATCTTATCCAGGCTCTCCGCTTATCCCGCCTTCTCCGTCTTACAGAGTATGTAGTGGTCAATCATCCGGTTTAAGCTTTGATTCATCTGATCCAGAGTTTTAGATAACTCCCTCAGTTCACGCTTTAATTCTTCATTTTCCTGCTCTAAAACGACCAATTTTTTAGCTTCATCCATAAACTCTCCTCCTTTTAACCGCCTGTTCTTCCATTCAGATGACCACACTGCATAACGCAGCTCTGCCAGGCGATCCTATCGTTTTTTCGTTTCATATTATTTATAAACCGATTTTAAGAAAAATAAAAGAGTCTATCGATCGCAAATTTCGACACGGAGCATCGCTCAGCTACTGTTCACACATTACTTTAAATTCTCAATCGACAAAGTTCGTCATTTCGGCTTTTCCGACGAATCTGCCCGGATTTGCCGTCTATTTGAGCTATTCTGCCTGTTCTGCTTTCTCTCTTGTGAGTGCAAGCCCAATCGCCAGCATCGCCCACATAATCGGCGTCGCGATCGGGAGGTTGATATTAACAACTGCCTGTGCTCCATAGCAGAGCACCGCCAGAACAGGCGCCAGAATCCAGGCGCACTCTTTCCATTTTCTGCACATTCTCACGCAGGCGCCGCCCAGAAACGCAAGATAGGATGCAAGCGCAAACGGTCCCATTGTGACGAGGTACTGGAAATATTCGTTGTGGGCGCTCTCATAGAAAACCCCATACCGATCCAGTGCATCCTGTCTGAAATCCCAAGTCAGAATTCCATATGTGTCTGGTCCAAAACCAAACAACTGATGCAGGAACGGCAGTTCGCGATAGGATTGCCATCCAATTCTCCAGCAATATCCCCGGTTCGTCCCCCAGTCATCATCAAAAACAAGATACTGGGACAACGTACTGTACCGTTCCGCATGTCCTCCCAAATTTGCATCATAGAGGACAAATGCCACTGCCAGGCATCCAAGAATCAAAACGGCACACCAGCCACGCCAAATCCATCGTCCCGGTTTGCTCTCTGGATTCGTCTGTTCCATCTTCCGTTTCCAAACCCAGAGAACCCCCGCCAGAATCCAGAATAAACGACAACTCCCTCCAGATAACGATAGCGCACCAACACGCCAAACACACCGCCCAGACCGATGACCTGATCGGCATATACTTTATTGACCGTATCTACTGCCTTAATCACGGTCACAAACATAGCCACCAGAATACCATAATCTGCGATGCCCCGCCATGTCGTAAATAAAAACAGCGGCATCACTGCAAACAGCATTCCAAGTGATAAATATGCATTATCACTCTGTCCGGTAATCAATGCAAAAAAAGCCAGCGCCGAAACCAGATAATACCAGATACGGCGTCCCACTTTTCTCTCACTTACAAAACAGCCGCAGGCAACCGCCATCGTAAGCGCCACAAACGCCGTATACGTGTTGATATTTCCCAATGTAGATACAAACAAGTTTCCCTGTTCATTGCTCACGCCCTTTTTCCATCCCAATAAATCCATCTGGAAATAATCTGTGATTCCAAACAGGCAGACCAGAACAGACGACGCCAGAAACACATCCAGGTACCATTTTCTCATCCGACCATACTTGCTGATCACAATCGTTCCCAGCACATACAGCGTAATCAAAAAAAATCCGCTGAATCGTCCCTCATTGCCCCAGAACGACTCATACACATAGTCCGACAGCACCGTCGATATCAATGCCAGCCCCCAGAAAACTGCCAACGCCTTATAGGCAAATGGCTGCTTTTTTAATTCAGACGGTCGAAACGCGCCGAAAAAGCGCCGCACATGCGCCCCGCCAAATCGCTTTAAATCCGCGCACTCAAATACTATCGCTGCGATCAGGCATGACGCCAGCATCGCAACCGTGCTAAGCCAGTAAAACTGATATTTCGATACCAGAATATCATAATAATAATTATGGAAATATAGCGGAAATGCCCCAAACACCACACACAGATACACCGACACAATCCATGAAAAAACCTTTCGGACTTTTCCTTCCCATGCCTGCTCTGCCAAAATGGATGCAGCCGGAGCTCCCTGCTCTCTTGCAATCTCTGTCTGTTCCATCACATTCTTCTCCTTTTCTTATTCGTAAAACCAGAGAAACGGCTTGTATCAGTATAGCATTTCGTTTTGTGGATAGCAAGGAAGGAAATCTTAAATTTCCCCTATTATCTCGTTACTGTTCACGCATACGTGCCCAGTAACGGAATTTGCCGTGGCTTCGCATTTAAATACGGCAAATTCCTGCTGCCACCACGTTTTCTTACGGCACTTTCGGTTCCAAAAGTGCCTACCTGTGAACAGTAACATT
>NZ_QUGD01000015.1:0-65914 GCF_003478795.1 Clostridium sp. AF21-20LB
GGTGGCCGGACACGATCTCATAGCCGCCATCCTCACGGGGACGGACGATAGCGGGCTGGGTCACGCCCTTGTCCTTAACGCTGGACACCATAGCCCGCATTTCTTCATCATCCCGGACTTCAAAGGGATGGTTCTTGAAGGCGTAGAGCTCGTTCAGCTTGATATAGACGATCTGCTCCTTGCCCCGGCGTGGTGCATCCTTCGGCTTTTCGGGTTCCTTCGGAGTGGGAGCAGTCTGCACCGTTGGAGCCGTTTTTTTTCTCCGGTTCCTTTTTGACCGCCTTTTCCGGTTTCTGTACGGGAGCTTTGGGCTTCGGGGCTGCGTCCTTGTCCTTATCTGCTTTCGGGGGACGGCCCCGGCGCTTCGGCTGTTCCGGCTCTTTGGGTTTTTCCTCCGCTTTCTTCGGAGCCTCCGGCTGCTTTTCCGGTTTTTCCGTTTTTGCCGGGACAGGCTTTTCCCCGCTGGGAGCTGCCGCCCGTTCCTCGACTTTCTTTTCCTTCATAATTTCAGCGAAGTTATAGACAGAAACCTGTGGGTTCTTTACCTCCGGTTCCGTCTTTTTTTCCGGCTCCGGGGAAACGGAAACCTTCTCCGGCTCTTTTGGGGGAGCGGGAGGCGTTTCCTTGCCCGGCCCGCTATCCGTTACCGGCTGTTCCGGCATTTTTGTGGTTTTATCATCTGCCATAAGCATTTACCTCCTGTTTTTTTGGCATGAAAAAAGGGGCTCAACTTTTCAGTCAAGCCCCCGTGGGAAGTTCCTCCTTTCTCCGCCATGATACAAAAATACCGCCCGTAGTCTCGTTTGGGCGGTACTTTGTGTAAGATTGGCAGTCCATTATTAAGTTTTTTATTATGTTCCCTTTGTACACCGTTGCAAACTCCAATATAATTTACAATAAATTTTAATTTTTACAAATTCACCTTCTCCCATCCTCTCTCTAAATATCCATTCATCTTCCGTTTCAGCTCCTGATTCTCCTCCGCCTCCAACAGCGGATCTTTATCCATTAATTTCTTCACTTCGTCCGAAACTGCCTTCAATATATCTGCATCTGCAAATATATCCGCTAAATGGAATTCGAGATCACCGCTCTGGCGGACGCCGAAGAGGTCTCCGGGACCGCGCAGTTTTAAGTCTTCGGAGGCGATGTAGAAGCCGTCATTTGACTTATTGAGAATACCCAACCGCTTTCCGGCGTCTTCTTCGCCGGAGGCGTTGACCATGATGCAGTAGGACTGATCTTTTCCTCGACCGACACGGCCGCGGAGCTGATGGAGCTGCGCCAGTCCGAAGCGCTCGGCATTTTCGATCATCATAACGGTGGCATTCGGGACATTGATTCCGACCTCGATGACCGTGGTGGATACCAGCACATGAATCTCATTTGCCGCAAATGCTTCCATGATCGCATTTTTTTCTTTTCCCTTCATCTTTCCGTGCAGATATTCCACCCGGATCGACGGGGACAGGGCGCGGCGCAGCTCTTCGGTATAATCGATGACGTTCTCTGCCTCCAGCATCTCGCTCGGCTCGACCATCGGGCAGATGACGTATGCCTGACGGCCGGCGCGGACTTCATTTTCGATGAAACGGTAGGCATTCGGGCGAAATTCACGGTTCACGACACAGTTCTTGATCGGCTGCCGGTTTGCCGGAAGTTCATCGATGATGGAAATATCAAGATCCCCATATAAAATAATCGCCAACGTCCGCGGGATCGGCGTCGCACTCATGACAAGCACATGCGGCTCGCCGCCTTTTTTGCTCAGCATTTCCCGCTGCGCCACTCCAAAACGGTGCTGTTCATCCGTGATTACCAATGCCAGATTGTCGTACACCACTTTTTCCTGAATCAGCGCGTGGGTTCCAATCACGATATCTGCCTCATGATTTTCAATCGACTCTCTGGCAAGCCGTTTTTCCTTTGCTGTCATCGAACCGGTCAGAAGCACCGGACGATATGTGATTCCCAGCGACGCAAACAATTCGGTCATCGACTCGTAATGCTGGCGCGCCAGTACCTCCGTCGGCACCATCAGCGCCCCCTGATATCCATTTGCCGCCGCCTGCAGCAACGCCAGAATCGCCACAATCGTCTTACCCGAACCAACGTCGCCCTGAATCAATCGGGTCATGATATGCCCGCCGGACAAATCGGCGTACACCTCCCGGATTACCTTTTTCTGTGCCCCGGTCAGAGCATATGGGAGGCGCTCTTCCACCGACGCCATTTCCCCAGAAAACGTAAATGGATATACGCTCTTTTTATCTTCTTTTTTGTCTTTGAGCAGGCGCACTGACATCAGGAACATGAAAAATTCATCAAACACAAGACGTTTCCGGGAAAACATCAGTTCTTCCCGGTTTGCCGGAAAATGGATGTGCTCCAGCGCATAGTTGATTTCCGCCAATCCGTACTTTTCCCGCAGACCAGCCGGCAGATATTCCCGTTCCATCTGGCGCATCGTGAGGGCTTCCGTGACTGCCTTTGCGATCGTCTTATTGCCAAGTCCCTTCGTCTGTCCGTAAACCGGCTGCATAGACGACACGACTTTCGCATACTGTTCCGGGCGGTAGATCTCCGGCTGCTCCATCGTAAGTCTTCCCCGTTTTTTTACCACACGGCCACGGAAAATAAAGCGTTCCCCCGCCTTGAGCGTCCCGCGCAGATAGCATATTGTACCATGCCAGCGCCAGTGTGCCTCCGCTGTCCCGCAATCCAGCCGTCGTAACCTGCAGGCGCGTTCCATACCGCACCACATCCGCCGTTTTTGCCAGGATTCCGCCGACTGCCGCGATCGTATCCTCCTTCAGTTCCGAGATCGGCTGCGGTTCCTTAAACTCATCATAAGCACGCGGATAATAATGGAGCAGTTCTTCCACCGTTTCCACGCCTATTTTTTGAAATAACTTTGCCGTCTTTTCACCGATGCCCTTAACAGCGGTTATATTCTGCTGTTCCATTTATCTCCTCCTGCTTTTCAGAATATTCTCCGGAAAATCAGCCACGCGGACAGTTACCGGACAAAAAATCCGGGAATACATTGGAATGAAAGAGAGGCAGGACGCAGGGATCTCTCCCCTGACCTGCCTCATTTCATACTTATGAATTATTTTGTTTTATACGTCAAATGTTTTATCTGCGCCATCACATAGAAAATTCATTTTCTCGTTATCTGCATTTTCTCAGCCAATAGTGCAGATTCATTTAACGCATTTCAATCACTTTAAACGACCTAAATCTACTCTACCGAAATCATATAATAGTAAATCGGCTGCCCGCCATTCTGGCATTCAAATTCGCAGGATGTAAATTCTTTGCGGGCTTTCTCACAGAATGCCTCTGCGTCCTCTTCCGTGACATCCTCACCATAATAGATCGTCACAAGCTCAGACTCATCATCTACCATCTTACGAAGTGACTCCATCGCGGTCTCCTCGATATTCTTGCCAACTGCCAGCATGCCGCTGTCGCCGATCCCCATGATATCGCCCTCTGCGATCTCCATACCATCGATCGATGTATTGCGGACTGCGTAGGTAATCTGACCGGTCTTAACGTGACTCATCTCCTCGGTCATCTGTTCCATATTTTCTTCCGCCGTCAGATCCGGAGCAAAATTAATCAGCGCCGTGATACCCTGCGGAACCGTCTTGGACGGAACTACATATACCTTGGTATCTTCTGACAGGCTCTTTGCCTGCTCTGCCGCCAGAATAATATTTTTATTGTTCGGCAGAATGTAAACTGTCTCGGCATGGACTTTTTCGATTGCTTCCAGCATATCCTCCGTACTCGGATTCATCGTTTGTCCGCCCTCGATGATATAGTCAGCGCCGATACCCTTGAAAATCTCAGAAAGACCTTCTCCGACCGATACGGCGATAAATCCATATTTCTTGCGTGGTTCTTCCTTCTTCTCTTTGGCTTCCTCTTCTGCCTTCTGCTGTGCCGCCAGACGTTCGGAATCTTTGATCAGTTTCTCCTGATGTTCCTCACGCATATTGTCAATCTTGATGCGGGACAGGGAACCGTAGGTCAGTGCTCTCTGAATCGCCAGACCTGGATCGTTTGTATGAACGTGAATCTTGACAATATCATCATCTGCCACAACTACCAGGGAGTCGCCGATCGTGCTCAGATAATCTTTCAGTTCCTGCTCTGTCGTCTCATCCGCCGGTTTTTCTGCATTGATAATAAATTCCGTACAATAACCAAAACGGATATCCGCTGCCTGCGTGCTTCCGGCGCCTGTTGCTGTTTTTGCCGCTCCATTTCCCGATACAGACGGAGTAACTGCCGCGTCGATATCCACGACTTTTCCTTTTAAGCCCTCAATACAGCCCTTGATAACCTGAATCAGACCCTGTCCGCCAGAATCCACGACTCCTGCCTCTTTCAGAACCGGAAGCATCTCCGGTGTCTGGCTTAAAACATATTCGCCGTACTCCAATACTTTCTCTGAAAATTCAAGTACGTCCTCGGTCTGCGGTGCCAGTTCTGCCGCTTTATCCGCCATTCCCTTGGCAACAGTCAGAATCGTACCTTCCTTCGGCTTCATAACTGCCTTATAAGCTGTCTCCGTCGCACGGTTAAATGCGTCTGAGAGAACACTCGTCGTAATGACATCTACCGTCTTAATCTCTTTCGTAAATCCGCGGAAGAGCTGTGAAAGGATAACGCCGGAATTGCCTCGTGCGCCGCGCAAGGAACCGGAGGAAATCGCTCTTGCTAACGCCTCCATCGTCGGATTTTCAACGGCTGCCACTTCTCTGGCGGCTGACAGAATCGTCATCGTCATGTTCGTACCGGTATCTCCATCTGGAACAGGAAATACGTTCAGCTCATTGATCCATTCCTTGTTGGCCTCCAGGCCCTTTGCTCCAGCCAGAAATGCATTCTTTAACATCCCGGCATCTATATAATTCATGCCCACAGGGTTTGTTCCTCCTTAATCTATCACTCTTACGCCTTCAACATAAATGCTGATTTTCTCAACCTTCATGCCAGTAAACTCTTCTACTTTATATTTTACACTCTCGATCAGGTTGTCCGCAACGGTAGAGATGCTGACCCCGTATGCCACGATTACGTGGAAATCGATGCTGAGTGCATTGTCCTTGATGGCTACGTTGATGCCGTGTGTCAGGCTTTCTCTTTTAAGCAGTCTTACCAGACCATCTTTCATACTGACAGCCGCCATGCCAACGATACCGAAGCATTCTACTGCTGTCGTTCCGGCGTACATTGCAATTACTTCCGGATCGATCTGGATCGAACCCATTTTATTGTCGATGCGTCCTTTCATATTGACAGCCTCCGTTTCTTTACTTGTTTTTGTTTGATTCGAATTTTATGCCATGATTTTTTACGGGCTGGACATGCGGAGCCGGGGCGGCTCCTGTGTCGGCGCGTGGGATGAGTACTTCACGGGCTGGATATGCGGAGCCGGGACGGCTCCTGTGTCGGCGCGTGGGGTGAGTACTTCACGGGCTGGACATGCGGAGCCGAGGCGGCTCCTGTGTCGGCGCGTGGAATGAAATATATGCGTCTCTCTACCCCGTCATGCAGCTCGATTCCGCTTCGCTCCATCTCGCTCACGGGCTTCGCCCTATGGATAAAAATGTCTGAAATACGGCTTATGTGCAAGCACAACACCGTTTTTCAGCCTTTTTTATCCGCATGACTCATGGCTTACGTGTATATTATACACCACCCACGTTAAAAAGGAAATAGAAAATAGACATCTGTCGAAAACTTTTTTTATTTTTTTTGGTTTTTCACTTGCATATTTTCCTATTTTCTGCTATTATACCTTTGTTATGGATTTTAATAGGAAGTCCAATGATCGGTTAAGGAGGTGCTACGATGGCTAAGTGTGCAATCTGCGAGAAAGCTGCTCATTTTGGTAATGCAGTGAGTCATTCACATAGAAGATCTAACAAAATGTGGAAAGCTAACGTTAAGTCTGTTAAGGTTAAAACTAATGGCGGAGCTCAGAAGATGTATGTATGTACTTCTTGCTTAAGATCCGGTTTAGTTGAAAGAGCCTAAATCGAGTTTAACTGGCCTCAGGTGTCTGCCTGAGGCTTTTTTCTTGTCCTTAGCATAATGAACGACAACAAATGTTGGAAATATGCTTTTTGAGCACATTCCAACATTTTATATAAAACCTTTCCTTCAAAACACCTTAAAACAAGTTCAGCAGCGTTCCATACAGCTTCTCATTTCCCATCACCACCAGCGCCAGTTCTTCTTTTGCCTCGCTGAGCTGATAAAAAAGATGTCTCACATCGCGCTCCGTCGAGCGCAGATATCCCATTTCATCATAATAATAGCGCCCATCCAGCCGATGCACCATGCGATCGACTTCTCGCGTATGGCGAGATTGTATTTCTACGGCAGAATCGGATTGCTTTTCCAGTTTTTCCTGCCAATCGGATTCCTGGCACTCATATCCCTGACGGATGTAATCATTCAGCAAATTAGCTGCTTCTGACTCATCGTTGGCATAAACCACCGCGACATGGGGATAGTGCCGCATTCCGCGTCCGTGCGGCAGGTGCATCATATTTTGTATAAAATAGGAAAGTTCTGCATTCGCACGGATCCGATTCGTCAGGTGGAATGTCTGGATTCCCGGCTGCTCCCCCAAGAGCTTTATTGCACCCAGATCCAATTCTTCCGGCGAAATCATATCCTCACAGTTACTGGAAAAAATAACCGGACGCGTTTTGCCGATCTCCAGCAAAATTTCCAATGTATTGGGCGACAGAAGGTGTGCCTCATCTACTAAGATCGCGCTGTATGCTTCAAACCTGATTTCCGCTCCCGTTTGAACACTATCCTCCGCCAGGTACTCCACCCGCCGCAGCCGCTCATGCAGCACCTTCCACTCTTTTCCCGCTTCACCGCAGTGGATCATGCACACCCGCTGCCGCCCGGAGAGTTTCATCGCAATATCATATAAAAGCAGCGTTTTTCCCGTCCCCGGAAGCCCGGTAAACCAGAAATATCCCGTCCGGTCTGCCCGGATTTTCTTTAAAATCTGGCGTTCAATATCCCTCTGCTGGTATGTCAGGAAATATTCTTTCTTTAAGAACCGTCCCGGCTCTGTAAGCGGAGAAATCAGGTACAGCTCCGCCTGAAACAAGTCTTCGATATCGCCTGGATAATCAGCACTCTCCTGCTGCAAATCCCGGCAGAGCTGTTCCCAGTCCGCCTCCACAATGCGGTCATGATTCGTCAGACGCACCAGGCGGTTCTGGCTGCTAATATAAGTGTACGAACGAATCGGCTTTCCCAGCGCTGCCAGATAATACCGGTTCTGTATGAGCTGCTTGCGGATCGCCTCATCCGACACCTGTCCGCTCTTTAATTCAAGGTTTAAAATCTGTTCTTCCTTGATCTGAAGCAGATCAAACTCTTTTCCCAGTCTCGGAATCTGAAAGGAATAGAAAAAACGCAGTGCGTACACCGCCTGTATATGTCTCTCCAACTCCGAAACCAGCGCTTTCATGCTGTCCAGCTCCCATTCCCGTATTTTCAGAAACACATCCCGCCCCGAAAGCTGTCGTTCCAGCTTTTGAAGGTATTCCGTATTCTGATTTCGGGTAATCGTGTAAATAGAGATTGCTTTCATACCACCTGCGTTCCTTTTCGCCCTTTCCAAACTTTATAGATCCCTCTTTTTGCCGCAGCACTCCATGAGCGCCGCTACCACCTTATCCATCTGCAGTGGTTTTGCCAGATGCACATTCATCCCAGCCGCCAGGCACTGCCTGGCATCCTCTTCAAAGGCATTTGCCGTCATGGCAAGAATCGGAATCTGCCTTGCATCCGCCCGTGGAATCGCCCGGATCGCGCGTGTCGCAGCCAGACCATCCATCACCGGCATCATCACATCCATGAGAATCGCATCGAACGTCCCCGGAGGTGCCGCCTCAAAGCAGTCTAATGCCTTCTTCCCGTTCTCCACAATCGTGACATGGGCACCCGCATCGGTCAGAAGTGTCTCCGCGATGTCTGCATTCAACTCATTGTCCTCCGCCAAAAGCAGCTTCAAACCGTGAATATCTCCTGACGGCGCTGCTTCCTTAACCGGAAGCTCCTCCGGCGGCGGTGCAATCTCAAATGGAATTTCCACCACAAACGTCGTTCCAATGCCGACCTCACTCGT
This sequence comes from Clostridium sp. AF21-20LB, assembly GCF_003478795.1. Taxonomy (NCBI): domain Bacteria; kingdom Bacillati; phylum Bacillota; class Clostridia; order Eubacteriales; family Clostridiaceae; genus Clostridium; species Clostridium sp. AF21-20LB. The sequence goes on from NZ_QUGD01000015.1 coordinate 8,183, forward strand.
CACTTCGATGGTTCCGTGCATCTGTTCAATCAGCCCTTTGACGATCGTCATACCAAGCCCAGTTCCCTGATAAACACTGCGCGCATCATTTTTCTCCTGTACAAACGGATCAAAGATGTGGTCCAGAAATTCCTGGCTCATGCCAACTCCCGTGTCCGAGATCGTCCACCTATAGACGCACCAGCCGTCCCGTACATCCTGCGCCTCCACCCTGGTACTGATTTTTCCGCCCGGATGATTGTATTTGATGCAGTTTCCATAAATATTCAGGAAAATCTGGCGCAGATGGAGCTGGCTGCCATAAATATACGGATACGGAATCTCCGCTTTTCTTTTATCATACTCCCATTGAATGCCCGCATCTACCGCGCGCTCGATGATGATGCTCACGATATCGTGCGTCATCTCTGCCAATGAAATATAATCATGTGCCAGAATGATCTTTCCTTCTTCCAGCTTGCTCATCTGCAGCACATCATTGATGAGGGACAGCAGATGCCCCGCCGCCACCTGCATTTTCCGGTGATTTTCCATCAGCATCTCCTTATCATCAAAATGTGCCTCATCGATTTTCAAAAGCCCGATAATGCCATTGAGCGGTGTCCGGATATCGTGACTCATGCGGCTTAAGAAATCTGTTTTCGCCCGGTTTGCCGTCCGCATTTCATCAAATGCCGCCTGCAGGCGCGCGTGCTCCTGTTCATCCCGCGCGTGCATCTGCGACGTATCCTGCAGAAGAATGATCGCATGAACCACCGGCATCTCACAAGAAAGCTCCGTATCAAACACGATCGTCTGCGTCATCAGAACTGTTTTCTGTACCCAGCAGATCGTGCCATCTTCCTCCTGGATACAGTATTCCACGGAAATATGTTTCTCCCCTGCCTCAAACCGCTTCAACAGCTTAGCCGGATCATCTGCTATGCGATAGCTTCCCAAGGTCTCCTGGGTGACCATCTTCATATATTCACTGCAATAATCACGGTAAGAACACGGCAGCGGATAGTCCATAAATAGCTCCCGGCATTCCTCGTCTTTTCCATTCAAGACAACACTCTTCTCCAGAATATCCTTTGTCAAATTAACTGTATATATCATATCCGACAGATCCAGGAGTGCATCCACATAGCTGTCATTTTCCAGAATCGACTGTTTGAGCTGTTCATAATAAAGCGTCAGCTGTTCCTTCGCATCTGCCCGCCCTTCTGAACTTTTCCGGATCGTCTCAAATGCCAGCAGGAAATGATGCAGCTTTCCTTCCTCATCCCAATCTACCGGGATCAGCGTCAGGCGGCTGTAGAGTCCCTGACCGTTGGTATCATACTGCAATTCGAGTAGATCTCCCTCCGCCTGCAGCTTCCCGGAAAGCTCTGAAACCTGCAGGCTCTGGCGGATGTTGGCGCGGTCAGCACGAGCCACCCGTTCCGCTGCTATCTGCTCCGCCGCACCGGAATAGCTTCCGTCTGACGCCAGAAAGAAATCAGCACTGGCACGGAGTGCCCGGTAGGTATCCATGTGCGCGTCGCAGTAGAGACAATCCGAAAAGTTTCTCCCGAACCGGTTTAAAAGCTTGAGCAGGTGAAAATCCAGCCGTTTTTCCGCTGCCGCTTCCTCACGCTTTACATGGTTTTTGTTGATATACATATTTTTATCGGCAAAATTGAAAAGCTCCCGCATCGTATTGCCCGGAAAATCACTGGCAAGTGCATACCCGACCGCATAGCTGAGCGGCATATCCGGATATCCCCTTGACTCCTCTGTCATCGCCTCCCGCACATGGGCGAGGCATTCCCGCATAGCATCCTCATCCAGACCATGCGTAACGGCAATAAATTCATCGCCGCCGTCCCGCCCTACGAACTGTTCCGCAGGCATGGACGCGCGCAGACAGACGGCGAACCGCCTGATGTAGGCATCCCCCGCCTCATGCCCCATGCTGTTGTTGATTCGGCGGAGATTATTCAGGTCAAAACTGCATACTCCCACATTCTCTGCCGCCGGTTCCGGATCATCCAGCAATTCTTCGCATTTATTCTTATTGGGAAGTCCGGTCGCCTTGTCCAAATACACCTTTTTCTGCAGCGTACGGTTCATCGCCGCAAAGCGCACCGCCTTGATAAATTCATATCCAATCAGAAGCATCAGAACAATAATATCAATCGTGATATATTTTTCAATTACCGTCAGCGAGGATGCCTTCCTCTGGGAATACGCCTCCGCCAGTCCCGTCGCCTCATCACAGATTTCAAAGAACCGCTCGCTCTTATCAATGATCTCTGTATTCTCATAGCCGACTTCTCGGACACGCAGGATTTCATAGTGAAGCGCGGCAAAGTACTCCTCCAACTCCTGCATCTTACTCTGAAACGCCCCGTCATCAAGGCGCACCAGCCCCAGTTCGCCATTGCCATTCCGCAGACCGTCGACGAAGGCCTCAATATCCTGAATCATACCATCCTCCGGCTGACCGGAAATTTCCAATTTAATGATACGCTGTGTCTTTCCGCGCACCAGTCCCGCATAATTGACCACACGCGCCGTTCCCTGAATACTGGAGACAATTCCCATCATCACGATAATCAGTGCCGCCAGCACAACCGCCAGCACGCCGATGCAGATCTGTATTATGTTTGAAGTCTTTTTCTTCTTACTCTTATTCGCATTCTCGGAATCCATCGCTCCGTCCTCCCGTGAAAAAGAATGTGCCTTGGCACATTCTCGCGCCAAGCGCGGTCGCTTGCAACATGTTTCTGCTTCGCGCGAGTGCGCATCCTCGCGGAGCGTTTTTTGTTTCATAGGACATAATTTCCCATGAAACAAAAACCCTGGCACGCTCTTTTCCCTGCACCTGCCATCTTGTTATTTTACATCTTATATTCCAGAAAGCATCCATCCTCATGCGACTCAATCCGCCCGACCGCCTGCAGATACGAATAAATAATCACCGTCCCGGCAAACTTCATCCCGCGCTTTTTGAGATCTGCCGACACTGCATCTGAGAGCGGCGAGCTGACCTTGCCTGTCTCATGAATCACCGTGTCTCCTGTCCAGTGAGTCAGATACGCGTCAAAACTCCCATATTCATTCTGAATTTCCCGGAATATCCGTGCATTCGTGACAGCGGCATGAATTTTCAGCCGGTTATGTACAATTCCCGGGGCGGTCCGGAGTGCTTCCTCCTTCGCCTCGTCGTAACCGCACACCTTGTCCAGGTCAAATTCATCGAACGCGGCGCGGAACGCCTCCCGCTTATTGAGGATGCACTCCCACGAAAGCCCTGCCTGAAAGCATTCAAGGATCAGCATCTCAAAGAGCTTCGCATCATCCCGAACCAGCTTTCCCCACTCCTCGTCGTGATAACGGATATACAATTCATTCTTTGGATTCGCCCAGCGGCAGCGGTGTCTTCCATCGTGCCATTCCATACGTTTATCTCTCCCTGTTCGTCATTTGCTCTCACATTTTTTTCTTATTTATCCTTGTTTTTCATTCAAGAAAACATAAATATGCCATATCTCTCGTTTTGAAGTTCTACATAAGCGGCGCCAGAATCCGCAGTGCCTTCCCCGCAAACCGCCGGATAAACGGATACTTCCGGCAGTTTTCCAGAGTGATCCGCTCGCTCTTTGCAAGTGTTTTCTGGAAATCTTCTTCCACATCCATCACAACCGCATTGCGGAAGAAATAGGACGCGCACTCAAAATGCAGATACAGGCTTCTGAAATCAAGGTTGATCGTTCCGACCACCGCCTTCTCATCGTCGCTCGTAAACATCTTCGCATGGATAAAGCCCGGCGTGTATTCATAGATCTGAACACCAGCCCGCAGAAGCTCCGCGTAGTAGCTGCGCGCCAGCAGGTACGCATATAACTTATCCGGTATATGCGGCATGATAATAATGACCTCCACGCCGCGCTTTGCCGCAAACTTGAGCGCCGCCAGCGTCGTATCGTCGAGAATCAGATACGGAGTCGTGATGTGCACATACCGGCGTGAACGCCCTAAAATATCGAGGTACACCGACTCGCCGACATTTTCCCCGTCGAGCGGGCTGTCCGCATATGGCATCACAAAGCCGCCATAGTCCATGCCCTCCGGCATATGAAATGTCTCCGGACACAGAAAACGGCGATATTCTTCCGCATCCCGTTCCGTCACATCCCAGAGCTGCAAAAACATCATTGTAAAACTGTCTACAGCTTTTCCCTTGAGCATGACCGCCGTGTCCTTCCAATGTCCGAAGCGCACCCGCTGGTTAATATACTCATCTGCCAGGTTCACGCCCCCGGTAAACGCGGTATGACCATCGATCACACAGATTTTCCGGTGATCGCGGTTATTCTGGTAACTCGAGAGAGCCGGACGCACCGGCGCAAAAATCTTGCACTGGATCCCCTTCTCCTGCATCGCTTTCTCATAGCCGTGCGGCAGCGTGAAGAGATTTCCCATGCCGTCATACATAAACCGGACTTCCACGCCCTCGGCGGCCTTCGTCTCTAACACCTGTAAAATCGCATCCCACATCACTCCGTGTTCTACGATAAAATATTCCATAAATATAAAATGTTCCGCTTTTTTGAGTTCTTCCAATAATACTGGAAACATATCATCTCCCAGCGGGAAATAGCGTACCCCCGTATTTTCATACGCCGGGAAACGTCCGTACTGGTTCATATAGCGGACGAGATTGCCGCCGCTGGCGCTGATGCTCTCATAGTGTGCCAGCACCTCCGGATCCTGTAAAAGGTACGGACGCAGTTTTGTCCCAACCTCCTCGATCCGCCGGTTAATGCGGCGCGTGCCCGGCTGCAGCGTCAAAAACAGATAAAACAGCGTTCCAAACACCGGAAATATCAATATCGGCACTACCCAGGACAGCTTGATCGTGCTGTTTCCCTCATCGCTGATAATATAGATCAAAACCAGCGCACTGAGCATCGCAGATCCGCCGTACATATAGATCAGGTACTCTCTAAACCAGTCAAACCCGGCAAAGAGCACAAGAATCTGTATCAGCAGAAACAGCGTTCCCAGCGTGGTACGCCCGAAAATCAGACGCAGCAGTTTTTTCAATTTTTTAAGTATTTTCTCCATTTTCTACCAGTCCATTTCTCTGTCTCATTCATCAGGCACCTGCTGTATCATTGAAAACTACAGTGCCATCTCTCATAGTATGGCAGATTTTTGCAAATAAAACAAGAGGTCAGCCGGAGACTGACACAGATTTATGTGTCATCCCGACTGACCTGCCGTTGTAAGCGCTCATTTTAACAACCGCATTGAAACATCTCACGGATACCCGGCATAAGGCTGTTATATCGCCATTCCTGGCATTTTAGTCCTCCAGCGCCTGACGGATATCCTCGATGATATCATCCACATTCTCAATTCCGACACTCAAACGGATCAGACTTGGATCAACGCCTGCCTCCCTAAGCTGCTCATCGGAGAGCTGACGGTGAGTATGGCTTGCCGGATGCAGAACGCAGGTTCTCGCATCGGCAACATGGGTTACGATGGCTGCCAGTTTCAGTTTATCCATGAACTCGCCAGCTGCCTGACGACCGCCCTTTAAGCCGAAAGAAATAACGCCGCATGTACCGTTCGGCATATATTTCTGCGCCAGTGCATGGTATTTATCATTTTCAAGTCCCGGATAATTCACCCAGGCCACATCTTCACGGCTCTGTAAATACTCGGCGACCTTCTGTGCATTCTCACAGTGGCGCGGCACACGCAGATGCAGTGTCTCCAGACCGATATTCAATAAGAAGGAATTCTGCGGGGACGGGATGGAACCGAGATCACGCATTACCTGTGCGGTTGCCTTGGTGATATAAGCCGCCTTACCGAATTTCTTCGTGTAAATAATGCCGTGGTAAGACTCATCCGGCGTCGTCAGACCCGGGAATTTATCTGCATGTGCCTCCCAGTCAAAGTTGCCACTGTCCACGATGCAGCCGCCGACGGTCATCGCATGTCCATCCATATATTTTGTAGTAGAATGCGTTACAATATCTGCGCCCCACTCGAACGGACGGCAGTTGATCGGAGTTGCAAACGTATTATCTACAATAAATGGAATACCATTTCTGTGTGCAATCCGGGCAAATTTTTCCAGATCCAGCACTACCAGAGCCGGGTTTGCGATCGACTCACCGAAGATACACTTTGTGTTCGGGCGGATCGCCTTCTCGATCTCCTCTTCCGGCGCATCCGGGTCAACTAACGTAACATCGACGCCCATTTTTTTCATCGTAACGACAAACAGGTTTGATGTGCCGCCGTATACGGTTGCCGAGCAGACCAGATGATCGCCCGCGCCACAGATATTAAATACCGCATAAAAGTTTGCCGCCTGTCCGGAGGATGTCAGCATTGCTGCCGCGCCGCCCTCCAGCTCACGGATCTTATCTGCGACTGCATCATTGGTCGGGTTTGCCAGACGGGTATAAAAATATCCGTTTTCCTCCAGATCGAAGAGTCTTCCCATCTGCTCACTGGTTGAATACTTAAAGGTCGTGCTCTGGTAGATCGGCAGAATTCTCGGCTCGCCATTTTTCGGCTGCCATCCGCCCTGGATGCACGTTGTTTCCATTGAACGTTTCATTTTTCTTCTCCTTCATATGTTTATTTTTAAATAATTATATAGTAATTGAGCCCATTTTTTAGTACGGCTCTTTTACATCACCATATCAAACAGCGAAAGCTGATTGCTCTCCGGCAGCCCCGTCAGAATTCCCAGCTCTGCCATCAGATCGCACACCGTCTTCGTAACCTTGGTACGGTTGATAAAGTCCTCTTTCGACAAGAACTTTCCGTCCTCCGCCGCAAAAACAATCGCGTCTGCCGCTTTCTCGCCGAGTCCGTCGATACTGCTTAACGACGGCATCAGCTTTCCGTCTATGATCTGGAAATTGCGGGCTTTTGCCCGGTAAATATCGATCGGCATGAACTCAAATCCGCGCGCGTACATTTCCTGTACGATACGCATATCGCGCAGCGTGTCCTGCTCTTTCTTGGAAAGAGAATCCGACCGGCTCTTGTACTCCGCCAGATGGTACTCCAGCTTATCGCGCCCCTGGCACATCAGCTTGTAGGTAAATCCACTCGCACGGATGCTGAAATATGCCGCATAGTACGCCAGCGGGTAAAATACCTTACAGTACGCCACACGCCACGCCATCATAACGTAAGCCGCCGCGTGCGCCTTCGGGAACATATACTTGATTTTCAGGCAGGAATCGATATACCACTGCGGCACATCGTGAGCTTTCATCTCCTCGATCCACTCCGGTTTCAGTCCTTTTCCTTTTCGGACAGACTCCATGATAGTGAAGGAGAGTCCCTCTTCGAGTCCTTTCTGAATCAGATAAATCATAATATCGTCTCGACAACAGATCGCCGTCTGAATCGTCGCCTGTCCGCTCAGGATAAGGTCTTTCGCGTTTCCTAACCATACATCCGTACCGTGGGACAGACCGGAAATCCGCACCAAATCCGAAAAATATTTCGGTTTGGCATCGATCAACATCTGCATCGCGAAGTCTGTACCAAACTCCGGAATGCCAAGCGCCCCGAGCTTACAGCCGCCGAGATCCTCCGGCGTGACACCGAGCGCCTCCGTGTTCTGGAAGAGACTCATGACCTCCTTCGAATCCAGTGGAATATCCTTAACCGGGTCGAGTCCCGTCAAATCCTGCAGCATACGAATCATGGTCGGATCATCGTGTCCGAGAATATCGAGTTTCAACAAGTTGTGGTCGATCGAGTGGTAATCGAAATGCGTCGTGACGGTACGTGTCGTCATATCGTCCGCCGGGTGCTGCACCGGTGTAAACGTGTCAATCTCCTCTCCGAGGGGCAATACGATGATACCGCCCGGATGCTGTCCGGTGGTACGCCGCACGCCGACGCAGCCGGACACGATGCGCTCAATCTCGCACCGGCGCTTACGGATTCCTTTATCCTCATAATAATGCGCCACAAAACCATACGCTGTCTTATCCGCCAGCGTACCGATCGTCCCCGCACGGAAGGTCTGTCCTTTTCCGAAGATGACCTCCGTATAGCTGTGCGCCCGGCTCTGGTACTCGCCGGAGAAGTTTAAGTCGATATCCGGCTCCTTATCGCCCTTGAATCCCAGGAACGTCTCAAACGGGATGTCGAACCCGTCTTTTTTCAGCGGTTTTCCGCACTTTGGACATATCTTATCCGGCATATCACAGCCCGCCATACCCGAAAACTTCTTTACGTCTTCGGAATCAAAATCGTAATAATGGCAGTTCGGGCAGTAATAATGCGGGCTCAGCGGATTTACCTCCGTGATACCAGACATCGTCGCCGCCAGCGAGGAACCAACGGATCCTCGCGAACCAACCAGATATCCATCCTCATTCGACTTCCAAACCAGCTTCTGCGCGATGATATACATAACGGCGAATCCATTGGAAATGATCGAGTGAAGTTCCCGCTCCAACCGATCGACTACCACCTTCGGCAGCTTATCGCCGTACATATCATGCGCGTGGTTGTAGCAGATGGTACGAAGCGTATCATCCGAATTCGGAATAACCGGCGGACACTTGTCCGGGCGTACCGGTGAAATGCGCTCGCACATCGCCGCAATCTTGCGCGTGTTTGTGATAACGATCTCCTCCGCCTTATCGCTGCCTAAATATTCAAATTCCCCCAGCATTTCCTCGGTGGTCCGCAGATACAATGGTGCCTGATCGTCTGCATCCTTAAAGCCCTTGCTCGCCATGATGATACGACGGTAGACCTCATCCTCCGGATCGAGGAAATGTACGTCGCAGGTCGCGCAGACCAGCTTGTTCCACTGCTCGCCAAGTTCAATCACTTTGCGGTTCAGATCCTGCAGATCCTCCCAGGTGTTGACCGAACTTTTCTCATCCCGCAGCATAAATGCGTTGTTTCCAAGCGGCTGCACTTCCAGATAATCGTAGAAATTCGCTATTTTTCCCAGTTCCTCCTCCGGAACCCCGCGCAGGATCGCCTGAAACAGCTCGCCCGCCTCGCACGCCGATCCAAGAATCAGCCCCTCGCGGTGGCTCGCCAGCAGACTCTTCGGAATCCGCGGACGTTTTGCAAAATACGTCAGGTTTGACTGGGAAATCAGCCGGTACAGATTGATTCGCCCGACATCATTCTTCGCCAGAATAATAATATGGTAGGTCGGCATCTTCCGGATCATTTCCGGCGTCATTTTGCTGAGTTCGTTGAGCTGCGTCAGATTTTCGATATCACGAGCTTTTAACATCTCGATAAACTTGACAAAAATCTCTGCCGTCGCCCCCGCATCATCGACCGCCCGGTGATGGTTTTCGAGGGAAATTTTAAGCTCTTTCGCTACCGTGTCGAGCTTGAAGCGGTTCAGGTTCGGCAGCAGAACACGCGCCAGCGAAACCGTATCGAGAACCGTCGGCTGGAATGTGAGTCCCTGCCGTCTCGCATTTTCTTTGATGAAACTGATATCAAACGACGCGTTGTGCGCGACCATGACCGCACCCTCGCAGAATGCCAAAAATTCCGGCAGAACCTCTTCGATCGTCGGCGCGCTGATTACCATGCCGTCGTTGATGCTTGTCAGCTGTTCAATGTCATAGGGGATTGGCACTTCCGGGTTGACAAATGTGCTGAATTTGTCCACAATCTTTCCATCCGTCACACGCACCGCGCCGATCTCGATGATGCGGTTCTTGATCGGGCTGAAACCGGTCGTCTCGATATCGAATACAACGCAGGTGTGATCTAACGTCTGTCCTTTCTCATTCTCCGCCAGTTCCTTCATATCATCGACGAGATAGCCCTCAACACCATAGAGGATCTTGAAGTTTTCGCCCTTATCAACCGCATGGTTCGCATCCGGAAACGCCTGCACACAGCCGTGGTCGGTGACAGCGATCGCGTCCATGCCCCACTGTTTGGCACGTTTGATGATATCCTTGACCTCGGAAACACCGTCCATATCGCTCATCTTTGTGTGACAGTGAAGCTCCACGCGCTTGACCGGACTGTTGTCCATCCGCTTGCTGGTGAAATCTTCGCATTTCTTGATGCCGGAAACCGAACCGATCGTCAGCTCGCCATCAAATTTATCAATGTTGGCAACACCCTTGATGCGGACAAACTGTCCCGCCTTGGTCGCCGTCTTCAAATCATCCAGCGTATCCTCCCGTGCAAAGATCTTGACGCCGATTGTATCTGTAAAATCCGTTACCGAAAACATAAACAGTGTGTTGCCGCTGCGAAGCTCCCTTAGCTCGCAAGTCAGGATCTTTCCGCGGATGACAACCTGCCCAACCTCGCCTTCCAACTCCTCGATCGGGCTCGCCTCCTCATCGAAATCGCGCCCAAACAGCACATCCGGATTGTCGGATTTCTTCATATAGCCCGAACGGCGGTACTCGCCGCCCTTGCCAGATCCAGCATTTGCGCTGCCTGCCTGGTTTCTGCCTCCTGCCGGATTCCCCCCGGCTTTCAGCTTACCAACCGGTTTTAAAACAGTCTTTCCCTCGTCAAATGGCAGATCGACACCGCCAGAGGCAGGTTCTGCCCCCGATGGTTCCATATACGCCTCATTGGCACCTGCTGCTCCGGCAGCCGCGCCGCTTCCGCCTGCCGTGCCACTCTCGCCTGCCGCCTGCGGCTTCATGTAGATGATCTCCGGCTCAGTATTCTTCTTCTCAACCGGACGGTAGGAAGTCTTCACAACCACCGGCACATTGCAGCGCTCGGTGAAGATTTTCTCCAGAATCCGCACCAGCTCCGGTGCCTTATCGCGCACGATCATCGTGTCCTCTAGCGACAGCTCAGGTATCCTTCTTCTTCAAAATTCATCTCCGCCTTACGGAACATATTATAAAGAAGGATACTGTAATTTTTCAGCTCCATCAAAATGCTGTCCCGGTATACATTCATGAGTTTTTCCGGCGTGTACTGGCTGGACAGATGGTATTTCTCCAAAATCTTGATCGTCACCCGTTTGCCCGGAAACAACTGCTCCTTGATGCCTTTTTCCAGATCGTAGATACTCTGCTTGTGCATCAGGCGCGGGCTGTCGATGTATACGCGGATCACGCTCCGGTCACGGTTCGTCGAGATCTTCTCGATCCCGACCATTTCAAGCAGTCCCCGTACATTTTCCGCAATATGTAAATCTGGAAATACCTCCAGAAATGTTTTCATTCTATCATTCCTTTGCTTTTTTCTCTTCCACCATCCGGTCAAGCTCCGCTTTGAGCGCCGGTAAAAGTTCACTCTCCGGCAGTTTTTTCACAATCTCGCCCTTGCGTATCAGAAGTCCTTCGCCGATACCGCCGGCTACACCGAGATCGGCTTCCTTCGCCTCGCCCGGTCCGTTGACCACGCAGCCCATGACGGCAACCTTGATATCCAGCGGATATCCCTGTACCAGCGTCTCCACCTGGTTTGCCAGACCGATGAGGTCGATCTGCGTGCGTCCGCAGGTCGGACATGAAACAACTTCCACGCCTCCCCGACGAAGGCCCAGCGTCTTCAAAATCAGCTTTGCCGACTTGATCTCCTCCAGCGGGCTGCCTGTCAGGGACACGCGGATCGTATCACCGATTCCCTGACTCAAAATCAGTCCCAGACCGACCGCTGACTTGATATTGCCCGCAATCACAGTTCCCGCCTCTGTGATACCGACATGCAGCGGATAATGAGTCTTTTTTGCAATTAGTTCATGTGCTTTTACACACATCATAACATCCGAAGATTTGATGCTGATAACCAGATTGTCATAACCCATCTGCTCAATCAGGCAACCTTATCCAGCGCACTCTCAACGAGTCCTTCCGCTGTCACGCCGCCATATTTCTCTACCAATGGCTTTTCCAAAGAACCGCTGTTGACGCCGACACGAATCGGCACGCCATACTCTTTTGCCTTGTCAACCACCGCCTGGATCCGCTCTCTGGAACCGATATTTCCCGGATTGATACGGATTTTGTCCGCGCCGCACTCGATCGCCGCGATCGCGAGACGATAGTCAAAATGAATATCCGCCACCAATGGAATATGTATCTGGCGTTTAATCTCCGTCAGGGCAGCAGCCGCCTCCATTGTCGGCACTGCCACACGGATAATATCGCAGCCCGCGTGCTCCAGCGCCAGAATCTGCTCGACGGTCGCCTTCACATCCTCTGTTTTCGTATTACACATCGACTGGATCAGAATCGGATTGCCGCCGCCGATCTGTCGTTTTCCAATCTGCACCACTTTCGTCTCGTCCCGGTATCCCATATCGTTCCTCCCAAACCATTCTTCTCCGACACAAAATTTCCGGCCTTTTTCGAGCGAATCTTTCATGCCTTTGAATCAAATGAATTATCATTACAATAAATTTCTAATATCATTAAACAATACAAATAACATCAGCGTCATCAACGCCGCCATGCCCGCCATATGGACCATGCCCTCTTTTTCCGGATCAACCGGCTTGCCGCGCAGCATCTCCAGAATGATAAATACAAGCCGTCCGCCGTCCAGCGCCGGAACCGGAAGCAGGTTCATGACACCCAGATTGGCGCTGAGCAGAATACACATATTGGCCAGATTGACAAGCACAATCATAAGTCCGTAGCTCTGGCTCTCCTTGACCGTCGTGCCGATCATCGACACAATCCGCACCGGACCCGCGATATCGTTCGAGCTGACCTGCCGCTTCAGAATCATGCCAAGGCTGCTGAACGTCACACGGATCCAATAGCGCACTTCATAGAAGCTATACTGCGCCGTCTGAATCACGGACGCCGGTTTCTGGTAAACACCACCGCTGATTCCAATAAGATAGCGTCCCGCTTCCTCAGAATAGCGCGGAACCATCTGCGTCGTGTAGGATTTCCCATCCCGCACATACTCCACCGTGACACTCTTTCCCGGATGAAACTGCAGATACGTCTGCACATCGCGGTACAGATAGGTGCGCGTACCATTTAAGCGCTCGATCGTATCGCCCGCCTGCAGCCCCGCCTCCTGTGCCGGATAGCCGTCCTCAACACTGACAACCGACGCCGCATCAAATCCCACACAGCTGATCACGAAAAAGGCACAAAACCATGCCAGAATGAAGTTGAATACAGGTCCTGCCACCACGACTTTAAAACGTGTCCAGGCAGAAACCGCATTAAAATAAGTCCCCGTTGCGCCCGGAGGCAACAGGAGCCGATCCGTTTTTCCATCTGTCAGACTCTGGTTCTGATCGCAGGAACTCCCTTTTTCCATCTCACCCGGCGCATCATATCCTTCATCTTCCCCCAGCATCATACAAGAACCGCCAAACGGAAGCAGCTTCAGCGAGTACCGCGTCCCGCCTTTCACAAAACTGAAAAGTCTAGGACCCATGCCGAGCGAAAACTCAACGACGCAGATTCCGCCCCGTTTTGCCAATAAAAAATGTCCAAATTCGTGAAACAGCACGATCAGGCTGAATACAATCAGTGCCGCCAGCAAACTTACCAATCTACCACCTGCTCTCTATAAAATCATAGGTTTCCTGTTCTGCTGCCAGAATCTCTTCAACCGTCGGATTCTCTTTCACGGTGTGGTGTTCCATCGCCGCCTCAATCATATCAGTGATGGTCAGATATCCGATCTCGCGATCGAGGAATTTCTGGACTGCCCGCTCATTTGCCGCGTTGAACACGGTCGGAAGCGTGCCGCCGCGCCGTCCGGCTTTGTATGCCAGGGAAAGTCCGTGGAAATTCTCAAAATCCGGCGCTTCAAAGGTAATCTGTGCCAGCTTTGCAAAATCCAGCCGGTCGCCCGCCAGGAAGCGGCGTTCCGGATAATACAGCGCATACTGGATCGGAAGCTTCATATCCGGCGTGCCGAGCTGCGCTATTACCGCGCCGTCCTCGTACTCTACCATTGAATGAATCACACTCTGCGGCTGCACAACCACCTGCACCTGATCCATCTCCACGCCAAAGAGCCATCTTGCCTCCATAACTTCCAGACCTTTGTTTACCATCGTGGAACTGTCGATCGTGATCTTGCGCCCCATCGTCCAGTTCGGATGTTTCAGCGCATCTTCGACCTGCACACTCTTCATCTGCTCTCTCGTCCATCCGCGGAACGGTCCGCCGGACGCTGTCAGGAGAATCTTGTGGATCTTATTTCCCGTCTCACCGTTCAAACTCTGGAAAATCGCGCTGTGCTCGCTGTCCACCGGCAGAATGCGGACATGCTTCTCCTTTGCCAGCGACATAATGATATGCCCCGCCGTTACCAGGGTCTCTTTGTTTGCAAGTGCAATATCTTTTCCAGCATTCATCGCTGCGATCGTCGGGCGGATACCGATCATTCCGACTACCGCTGTCACCACAATCTCCGCCCCCAGCTCCGTTGCCACTGCGAGAAGTCCATCCATGCCGCTCTCGACACGGATATCCAGATCGCGCACACGGTCTTTCAGTTCTTTTGCTTTTTCCTCGTTCCAGACCGCCGCGATCTTCGGAGAAAACTCCCGGATCTGTTTCTCCAGAAGATCAATATTGCTGCCAGCCGCCAGAGCCGTTACTTCTATATCTTTATTCGCCCGGACCACTTCCAATGTCTGTGTTCCGATCGATCCGGTTGATCCAAGTATCGCAATTTTTTTCATTTCTTATTCTCCTGTTTCTGTATTTTCATACATGCTTCCGTTTTATCGTAAAAACGTCAGTGCAAAATAAATCGCCGGTGCCGTAAAAATCATGCTGTCGAACCGATCCAGCACGCCGCCGTGTCCCGGAATCAGGTTTCCGTAATCCTTGACATTGTGGTTCCGCTTGATCGCCGACGCCGCCAGATCTCCGATCTGGGAAATGACCGCCGCAATCGCACACGCCACCGCGCATGCCACCATCGGATTGCTGACCTCGTCCATCTTCGCACCGAAGAAATACGCATAAATGCAGCCTAACAGAGCCGATCCGACCACACCGCCGACGGCGCCCTCGATCGATTTTTTCGGGCTTAAAACCGGTGCCAGACGGTGTTTTCCAAGGAGCATTCCCGCGCAGTATGCGCAGGTGTCACAGCCCCAGGAGCTTAAAAAGATCAGCCAGACAAGGTATTTTCCGTCCGCCATTGCCCGCACCTGATACAGGTAGGAAAGCATAATTCCCAGATAAAAAATGCCGAAAAATGCTACTGTAATCTGCTCGGTCCCATATTTCGGAAACGTAAACACGTAAATGCTCATCAGCACCATCAGGGCTGCAATCGCAAGCAGCGTCACATAATGCTGCCCTTCAAACCACACCAGCCCATAATATCCCAGACACGCCAGATACCCGGCGATGCCCGGCGCTTTTTTCTCAATTCCCATAACCCGATAAAGCTCAAACATACCGATCAGGGAGATCGCGGCGGTCACACAGTACAGAAGGACACCGCCCTTTGTAACCAGTAAAATCGCGAGTGCTACAAGCACAATCCCGCTTATCAGCCTCGTTCTGAACATGGCAACTCCTCCTTATGCCTTGACTCCGCCAAAGCGTCTGTCTCTTTGATTGAACTGCTCAATTGCCTTTATAAGCTCGTCGCGGTTGAAATCCGGCCACAGGCAGTCCGTGATATAAATCTCACTGTAGGCAAGCTGCCACAGCAGATAATTGGACAGGCGGATCTCGCCACTGGTGCGGATCAGAAGATCCGGATCCGGGATGCCCGCCGTATCTAAATAGGACGCAACGGTCTGCTCTGTCACGTTCTCCGGCACCAGCTTTCCGTCCTGACAGTCCATCATCATATGGCGCACCGCGCGCGTGATCTCATCTCTGCCGCCGTAGTTGACTGCGATCACAAAGGTCATGCCCGTGTTTGCCGCCGTCTCGTCTTCCAGGCGGTTGATGCCCTCGATGATATCGCTGTCAAATCGCGTGCGGTCGCCGATCATTTTGACTCTTACATTATTTTTCTTGGCAATCTTTAAAAGACGTTTCAGATAAAAACGGAAGAGCTGCATCAGCGCCCCTACTTCTTCAGCAGAACGCTTCCAGTTTTCCGTTGAAAAACCATATACCGTCAGATAACGGATTCCCAGTCTCGCTGCATCCTCAACCGTCTGTTCAACCGTCACACACCCCTGTTTATGACCTACGGTTCTCGGAAGACCTCTCTTCTTCGCCCATCTGCCGTTGCCATCCAGAATGAGGGCGACATGCTGCGGAATTACCAGGTTTTCGATGTCCCTTTCCATCCAGTTTTCCTCCATAATATTCCCTTAATAGCCAGAAAACAGGACCAGCCGGCCATCCGCATCTGCAATGCCGGCCAGCCCTGCTTGAGGCAGCCTGATTTTTACATTTAAACTCTATTGTATTTTTATACAGTCATGATCTCAGCTGTTTTTTCTTCTACTGCTTTATCAACCTTTGCGATCATCTTGTCAGTCAGCTTCTGGATCTGATCCTCGCCATCTGCCAGCTCATCCTCGGTGATCTCGCCGCCTTTTTCCAGCTTCTTTAACAGGTCGTTTGCATCACGGCGGATATTGCGAACTGCAACCTTCGCGCCCTCGCCCTTTTTCTTAACATCCTTTGCCAGATCTTTACGGCGTTCCTCAGTAAGCTCCGGGAAAATCAGGCGGACTGCACTTCCATCGTTGTTCGGGTTGATACCCAGATCGGAAGTCAGGATCGCTTTCTCGATGTCCTTAATGAGCTTCTTCTCCCACGGCTGGATCAGAATCATACGCGGCTCCGGTACAGAGATATTTGCCACCTGCTGTAACGGGGTCGGTGCGCCGTAGTAATCTACCTTGATTTTGTCCAGTACATGCGGGTTCGCACGTCCAGCACGAATGGATGTATACTCATTCAGCAGTGCGTCATAGGACTTATTCATCTTCTCTTCGTAAACTTTTAATCTCTCCTGCATAAAATCCTCCTAGTTATGCGGTAACCACTGTACCGTTAATTTTTCCGCGCATTGCATTTACAATTCCGTCTTTTTCATTCAGGCTGAATACTGCCATCGGAACGTGATTTTCCATACACATGATGGAAGCTGTGAGGTCTACGACCGCCAGCTGCTTATCGATCACCTCCTGAATCGTGATCGTATCATACTTCTTTGCATCCGGGTTGATCTTCGGATCGCTGTCATAGACGCCGTCGATCGCCTTGGCCAGAAGAATGCAGTCTGCATCCATCTCAATCGCACGCAGCGCTACGCCGGTATCAGTTGAGAAATACGGATGGCCTGTACCACCTGCAAAAAATACGACCATACCCTTTGAGAAATATTTATTGGCTCTGTCCTTTGAAAACAGCTTCGTCATGGAACCGCACTCAAATGGTGTCAGAATCTGTGTCATCATGCCCTCGCTCCGGAAGATCTCCGACACGTAAATACAGTTCATGACCGTTGCCAGCATTCCGATCTGATCCGCCTTGGTCCGATCGATTGCATTGCTCTGGCGGCCTCTCCAGAAGTTTCCGCCGCCGATCACGATACCTACTTCGATTCCGTCATCGACCGCCGTCTTAACCTGTCTGGCTACTTCCTTGACCGTTGCTTCATCAAACCCGGTTTTCTTGTCGCCTGCCAGCGCTTCTCCGCTCAGCTTCAGTAATACCCGCTTTAATTCCATAATTCGGTTCTCCCTGTCTATATGTACGTTCTGATGTACATTTTATCTGTGATGACCGTAAAAAGCTGCGTCACCTTATCAAAGATATTCTACCACAAAAAATCCGAATGTGCGATAGAATTTTCGTAAATCCTGTGCATCCTTTCATCATTTTCCCCAAACGCCTTTCTGTATACGGATTCTTCGCCCTATTTTTCATTTTTTCTCAAATTTTAGCGCCCGTTTTACTTTTTTTCTATTTCACCTTTTCCCGCCGCTCTCATTCTGCCCCCAGTTTCTCATTATTTATCTGCACTTATCCTCTGCAATCTTTTTCTGTGCATTATTTAACAGCCTTCCTAGGTGCAATCCATGTATGTGCATTATTTTATTGAATATGCACTTTATAACATTGCAAATTTGAACCATTATATTGTTTGATAAAAATCAATTTCCAGCTACAATAGTTATATCAGTTGTAATTATTTATTATCTCTGAAATAACAATAACGCATGATTCTTTCGGATCGGGGAGGCACTTGAAAAATATGACAGCAATCGATCAAAAACAAATTAACAAGCAGCAGACAAACCGTTATGAAAAATATTACCGTCAGATAGGTCTCAACATCGCTTATTACCGCAAACTCCGTGGCATGAGCCAGATGGCTTTAGCAGAGGCGACCGATTTAAGCCGGACTCATATATCCAACATCGAAGCACCGAACATGAAAACGAGTCTTTCCTTAGAGAGTCTCTTTGATATTGCAGGTGTTCTGCAGGTTGCACCGCGCGCCCTGCTCGATTTCCGTGATGAGAAACCGCAGGATTTTCATGAATAAATCATGATAGAGCACGTAGATTCATGAATTTCTTTAAAGCATGACATTTTAGGGTTCCAAAGATAAATTGGAACCCTTTTTGTGGTATTCAAAAGTAAAAAATCAAAATTATGGTGAGCATTTTCCACCTATTTATTCGTCTTCCGGTTAATAAACTCCGTCCTCGTCTTCGAGTAGATAAATTTCTGACTCGCATACAGGCTGTAATAACCAGAGAAACTAAAGCTGACTGCAATCACCAGCACGAAAAACGGCATCGCCTCATAGCCAAAAAGCTCAAAGCCCAGCAGAAGCGTTGAGATCGGGCAGTTTGTGACTCCCACAAAGAGTCCCAGCATACCGCAGGCGGTCATAAGACCGACCGGCTGTCCAAAGAGAAATGCAAAGAAACTGCCAAACGCCGCGCCGATCGTCAGGGTCGGCACGATCTCGCCTCCCTTGAAGCCTGCCTCCAGCGTAACCGTCGTAAAGAGAATTTTCATCAGGAAATCCCATGGAAGTCCCTCGCCCTCGAAACATTTTTCAATCAGGGAGACGCCGCTTCCGTTGTAGCGGGTCGAACCGGTCAGAAGCGTCAAAACAATCACAATCGCCGCGCCGGATAGAATCCGCCAGACCGGCGAGGGAAGATATTTTTTGTAGAGATGTTCCGTTGTGTGAAGCGTGATGCAGAAAAGCTCCGACACCAGCGCGCAGCCAGCCGCCAGACCGACAGCCACGATCGCTGTTTCAATACTCCACGCAGGAACCGCACCAATCGCAAACTGCTCCGGCATCAGTCCCCAGAACCTCGCCAGCGCCGCCGCCGTAAAGGCAGAAAAGACACATGGAACCAGCGCTGCATAGTACATAACGCCGATGCTGATAACCTCCATCGAAAAGATCGCCGCCGCCATCGGTGTGCCAAACAAGGCGGCAAACACACCGCTCATGCCGCACATGACCGCAATTTTCTTATCTTTCTCATCAAATTTCAGCCATTTTCCGATCTGGGTTCCGATGCTTCCTCCCATCTGCAGCGCCGCGCCCTCGCGTCCGGCAGAACCGCCGCCCAAATGCGTCAGAAGCGTTCCTGCAAAGACTGCCGGGGCAGTCGCAAAACTGATCTCTGTATTCGAATAGATCGATTCAATCACCATATTTGTGCCCCGGTTATTATCCTCTCCCAGCACATGGTAAACACCCAGAACCAGAATACCGGTGAGCGGCAGCAGAAAGACCATCCACGGGTGGCTCTGAAAGAATGCTGACACCCATAGGACGCATTTTCCAAATGCCGTGCCGATGCAGCCGCTCACAATTCCAATCACAATCGCGCCTTCCGCCCATTTTATAAAATAGGAAATATTTTTTAACACCGGCTCATATTTCTCCCGCTTCATTTCAATTCTCCCCTGTCTGCTCTATCTACACTGCTTTTCATTTCCACCTTAGACATCATAGATATTTTTGGATTTTACCAGCTTCGGACGATAGCCTGCTTCCTTGAGCGCTTCCACTATCTTATTCTTGTGATCCGTACCAAACGCCTCAACGGTGATCCGCAGCTCCACTGCTGCGTTGCGGTTGATGCTGACAAACTGGTTATGCTCCAGTTTGATGACATTGCCCTGCTCCGCTGCCATCAGATTTGCAACCTTTGCAAGCTCTCCTGGCTTATCCGGCAGCAGTACCGATACGGTAAATACGCGGTCTCTCTGGATCAGACCATGCTGTACGATGGATGCCATTGTGATCACGTCCATGTTGCCGCCACTCAGGATGGATACGACTTTTTTCTTCTTCACATTCAGGTGTTTCAGAGCAGCCACAGTCAGAAGACCGGAGTTCTCAACGATCATCTTGTGGTTTTCTACCATATCAAGGAATGCCACGATCAGCTCGGAATCCCCGATGGTGATGATATCATCCACATTGATCTGGATGTACGGGAACAGCAGATCGCCCGGGCGTTTAACGGCAGTACCATCCGCGATTGTGTTGACGCTCGGGAGAGTCACTACTTTTCCTTCTTTCAGGGATTCCTGCATACAATTTGCGCCTGCCGGTTCTACACCGATCACTTTGATCTTCGGATTCAGCAGTTTTGCCAGCGTTGCAACACCGGTACAGAGTCCGCCGCCGCCAATCGGAACCAGAATATAATCAACGGTCGGAAGCTCTTTGATGATCTCCATCGCGATGGTTCCCTGACCGGTGGCTACGTCCAGATCGTTGAACGGATGGATAAAGGTATATCCGTGCTCCGCTGCCAGCTCATTTGCATATGCCAGCGCCTCATCGAATACATCGCCGTGAAGAACCACCTCTGCGCCATAGCTTCTGGTACGGTTTACCTTCATGAGCGGCGTGGTCGTCGGCATAACAACCGTTGCCTTGCAGCCAGCCAGTTTTGCCGCGTATGCAACGCCCTGTGCATGGTTTCCAGCCGATGCGGTGATCAGACCGCGCTGTTTCTCCTCATCGCTCAGGGTGCTGATCTTATAAAATGCACCTCTTACCTTGTAAGCACCTGTATACTGCATA
The DNA here is from genome assembly GCF_003478795.1 of Clostridium sp. AF21-20LB. Taxonomy (NCBI): domain Bacteria; kingdom Bacillati; phylum Bacillota; class Clostridia; order Eubacteriales; family Clostridiaceae; genus Clostridium; species Clostridium sp. AF21-20LB. The sequence continues at coordinate 29,156 of NZ_QUGD01000015.1, forward strand.
TTTTCCGGCTTTAAATATACTTTATTGCCGGTCAAATTCGAAAAATATTCACTGTAAACCAGTTTTGTCTCGGAAATAACCTTGCTGACAACCTCCGTTGCTTCTTCGAATTTCTCCAGTGTCAGTCCCTGTGGCTCAGCCTGTACTGCCTCTGCTGTCTCTTCCTTTATTGTCTCACTCATTGTCTTTCCTCCATTTATCCGTATTTCTCAGAATGCGCCCTGCTTTTGTCGGTTCTCTGACCAGACAGTCTGCCGGGTGTGTCCTCTCTATCTGAATCTACGGCTTAAGCAGATTTGTTCTCCGCCAAACCAGTTTCAGCCGTGGCATGCTCAGCTATTTTTAGAGCTTTATTCATTCTCTGTCAATGCTTCATTTCTCTTAAACAGTGCATTGACGAAATCATTCGCATCGAATTTCTGTAAATCGTCGATCTTCTCGCCGATTCCGACGTATTTAACCGGAATACCAAGCTCGGACTGAATCGCAACCGCGATACCGCCCTTTGCCGTGCCATCCAGCTTCGTCAGGATGATGCCGGTGATATCTGCCACCTCCATAAACTGTTTTGCCTGTGCAAGCGCGTTCTGACCGGTCGTTCCGTCAAGGACAACCAATGTCTCACGGTAGGCGTCCGGATATTCTTTGTCGATGATCCGGTTGATCTTCTTTAACTCTTCCATCAGGTTTTTCTTGTTGTGCAGACGACCTGCCGTGTCGCAGATCAGCACATCGGCATTTCTTGATTTTGCCGCCGCGATCGCATCGTAGATAACAGCTGCCGGATCAGAACCTTCCTGCTGGGCGATCAGCTCAACGCCCGCGCGTCCTGCCCACTCCGTCAGCTGCTCAATCGCTGCCGCACGGAATGTATCCGCCGCCGCCAGAATGACCTTCTTGCCCTGATCCTTTAACTGACCCGCCAGCTTGCCGACCGAGGTCGTCTTCCCGACGCCGTTGACGCCGATCACCAGCACAACCGACTTGCGGTTTTCAAATTCGTAGGCATTTTCGCCCAGATCCATCTGTTCCTTGATGCTGGCAATCAGAAGATCCTTGCACTCTGCCGGATCCTTGATGTGGTTTTCTTTTACCTTTTTCCGGAGATCCTCGACGATCGCCATCGTCGTCTGGATACCTAGATCGCCCATGATAAGCGTCTCTTCGATCTCCTCATAGAAATCATCATCGATCGCGGAAAAACCGCTGAATATGGAATCAATTCCGCCTACAATGGAATCTCTCGTTTTCGTCAGCCCTTCTACCAGACGGCTGAAAAAACCCTTTTTCTTATCTCCCATGGCTGCGCCTCCTTTTCTATTTCTGAACTCTTTTTTGCAATTATAATTCTGCTTTTCCTCTTCCCGCTCCATCTGCGCCTCGATCAGGCTGACCGATACCAGCGTGGACACACCTTTTTCCTGCATCGTGATACCGTACAGGCGGTCTGCCGACACCATCGTGCCTCTTCGGTGGGTGATGACGATAAACTGCGTGTAGCGCGTCAGCTTATGCAGGTACCCGGCAAACCGGTCTACGTTGGAATCGTCGAGTGCCGCCTCAATCTCATCAAGCAGGCAGAATGGCGACGGTTTTAAGTTCTGAATTGCAAAAAGCAGTGCGATCGCCGTCAATGCTTTCTCCCCACCGGAGAGCTGCATCATATTCTGCAGTTTTTTGCCCGGCGGCTGTGAAATAATCTGGATGCCTGCCTCCAGAATATCTTCTTCCTGCGACAGCTCCAGCGTACCCGTTCCGCCTCCAAATAATTCCTTAAATACTTTATCAAACTCGCGGCGGATCTCACCAAATTTTTCCCGGAACTGACGCCGCATTCCTTCATCGAGCTCCTCGATAATTTTTTCCAGCGCCGCCTGTGCCGCTACCAGATCTTCATGCTGGTTTTTCATAAATTCGTAGCGGCCGGATATCTCCTTGTAGTCCTCGATCGCGTTGACATTGACATTCCCAAGAGCGCGGATCTCCATCTTTTTCTCATTGATCGACCGCTTCATTTCCGGAATCGAGGTCAACTCTTCCTTCCGCAGCTCTTCCGCGCGCGAATACGTAAGCTCATACTCACTCCACATATAATCGACCTGCAACTCCAGGCGCTCATTCAGGCGTTCTCTCTGATTCTGGAGACGGAATTTCTCGCGATCTAAAAGCTGGAGACGTTCGTTCAGTTCTTCCTTTTTATCAAAGAAAGTTTTCTGCCGCCCCGCCTTTTCTTCCTTCTCACGCTGCTTGTTCTGGATTACCAGTTCCATCTGCGTCCGCTTGTCCCCGGACGCCTGTATCTCGGCTTCCAGCGCTGCAATCTCGCGCTCTCTGGCAGCGATCGTCTCGCTGCTGTCCGCGTGACCGCCGGAAAGTTTCTCTTTCTCTGCCCGGAGACGTTCCTGCTCCTGCAATACACGGCGCAGATTTTCCTTGATAAACGCGCCTTTCTGCTCCACCTGGGAATGCCCAAGCTGTATCTCCGAAAGGGCTGCCGCCGCTTCCCCACGCTGCTTTTTCGCCGTCTCAAGACCTGTCTGCTGCTCTTCCACGTACTGGTTCTTCTCATTGCTTAGCGTTTCAGCTCATCTCTTCGGTCTGCAGCTCCCGCAGCGCCCCGCGCAGATCGCCTACCTGCAGTTCGAGTTCCTGATTTTCTGAAGACAGATCCTGCGAGGAATCTGCAATCTCCTGCCGTCTCGCCTCTAGCTGGCAGATCGTCAGTTCCAACGTATTCTGCTGGATCTGCATCTGCTGGCGCCTCTCCTGGACGGATGCCAGTGTTCTCTTCGCTTCCGTCAGCCTGCGCCCCGTCTCTGCCAGCTCCTTCTGTACCGCTTCCACCTGTTCCAATGCCTTTTTGCAGGCAGCTTCCAGTTCTTCGATCTCACGGCGTCGTCCCAGCAGATTGCTGCTGTTCTTGAATGCACCACCGGTCATCGAACCGCCAGGGCTTAAAAGCTCGCCGTCCAGCGTCACGATCCGGAGAGAATAGCGGTATTTCTTTGCCAGCGCAATCGCATGATCGATCTGATCCACCACGACCACGCGTCCCAGCAGATAGGACACCAGCCCGCTGTATTTCTCATCCGCAGAGACCAGTTCGCTTGCCAGTCCAAGAACACCCATTTCTTTCAGCGCCCCCGGCTGTCCAAAACTCTGGCGGCGTTCCATGCTGGTCAGCGGCAGAAACGTCGCACGGCCATACCGGTTCTTTTTCAGATGTTCAATCAGGCGTTTCGCCGTCTCCTCGGAATCCGTCACAATGTTCTGGATGCTGCCGCCAAGCGCCGTCTCGATCGCCGTCTCATATTTCTTCGTCGTGCTGATCAAATCCGCCACAACGCCATGAATGCCCGGAACACGGTCCCTGACTTCCATCACGCGGCGGATACTACCGCCGTAGCCCTCGTAGCGCTCCGCCAGATTCCGCATCGATTCCAGCTTTGTCCGGTTCGTGTGGTAATCCTGCTGAAGGCTCAAAAGTTTCTGGTTCAGGCGGCGTTCCTGTTCTTCCTCCGTGCGCGTCTGCTCCTGCAGCTCTTTTTCCTGCGCCGAAAACGCTTCCAGACATTCCCGCACCTTCCCTAATTTGGCTTCTTCTTCTTTTTTCTGCTCTTCCTGAACCGACTCATCGCTCTTGAATTTCAAAAGCTTCTGCGTCACTTCCGCCCGGCGCACATCCGCCTGCTCCAACATCGTCTCATAGCGCTGACGGCGGGCGGCAAGTTCCGCTTTCTGGTTCAGAGCGTCCATGATCTCGGCTTTTGCCTTCTCGATCAAGGTTTCCGTCCGGCTGACCGCCTCGTCCATCGAACGGACTGCTGCCTCCGCTTCCTGCTGTTTTGTCTCGATTGTCTGCACCAATGCATTTAGTGCCTGTTTTTCAGACTCATATTCCGCCTGTTCTTCCTCTTTCTGATGCATTTCGCCGTCGATCGACGCCATCCGGCTGCGGATATGTTCTTCGTTCATCTGCTCCGTCCGGATCTGCTCTCTGAGAACCCCGATCCGTCCGGTCTTCTCCTGGCGTTCCAGATCTTCCCGGCTGCACGCCTCACGATCCGCGGCAATCGCCGCATCCAGCGCATCCAGCTCGGTTCCGAGCAATTCGTACTCCGATTTCAGTGTCTCCGATTCCGCCCGCACACTCTCCTGATCGCCGGTCAGAATCATCTCCTTCTGCTCCACTTCCCGGATCTGGCGCTTCAATTCCTCCGATTCTGCCAAAAACAGGTTGGCGTCCAGACAGCGCAGCTCTTCCCGCAGACGCAGATACTCCTTCGCCTCCTCCGACTGCCGTTCCAGTGGTCCTACCTGTTTTTCCAGCTCGGACAAAATATCCGTCACGCGGATCAGGTTCTGCTTTTCATCTTCCAGCTTCTTCTGTGCGATCGCCTTGCGCCGCTTGAATTTCACGATTCCAGCCGCCTCGTCAAACAGCTCGCGCCGTTCCTCCGGTCGCCCGCTTAAAATCTGATCAATCTGTCCCTGTCCGATGATGGAATATCCCTCTTTACCGATACCCGTATCATAAAAGAGCTCGTTGATATCTTTTAGACGGCAGCTCGTTCCATTAATCTTATATTCACTCTCACCAGAACGGTAAAGACGTCTTGAAACCGTGACTTCGTCGTACTCAATCGGAAGTTTGTGATCGGCATTATCCAGTGTGATCGCCACGTAGGCAAATCCCTGCGGTTTTCGAAGCTCCGTACCAGCAAAAATAACGTCCTGCATCGTGCCGCCGCGCAGCTGCCTGCTTCTCTGCTCACCGAGCACCCAGCGCACTGCATCGGCGACATTGCTCTTGCCGCTGCCGTTCGGTCCGACGATGCCCGTGATTCCGTTGTGGAACTCAAACAGAATTTTATTGGCAAATGACTTAAAACCCTGTATTTCAATACTCTTTAAATACATACCTACTCCTGCGGTTTTCTGATAGTGAGGATCCCACGGTACGCCGCACGCTGTTCCGCTGATTTTTTCGTCCGTCCGATGCCACGGCCGATCTCCTGACCGTCCAGCATCGCGGACACTTCGAAGCTCTTGTTGTGATCCGGTCCTTCTTCTTTCAGAAGAACGTATGTAAGTGTCTCGTCTGTGTGTCCCTGCACAATCTCCTGCAAGATAGTCTTGCTATCATAAAAGAGCTTTTTGTGTTCCATATCGTTGAGAATAAATCGATGAATAAACTCTTTTGCATTAGCAAAACCACCGTCCAGATAAATCGCACCGATCAGTGCCTCCATCGCATCCGACACCACCGAATCGCGCCCCCGTCCGCCGGTCGCATCCTCGCCTTTTCCAAGCAGCAAAAATCCACCCAGATCGATCTCCTGTGCGCAGAATGCAAGCGTCGGCTCGCAGACCAGACTCGCACGTGTCTTTGTCATATCGCCCTCCGGCATCTCCGGAAACGTGCGGAACAGAAAATCACTCGATACCACTTCCAGCACCGCGTCGCCTAAAAATTCAAGACGCTCGTTGCATCCCAGTTTTCCAAGATGGTGCTCATTGGCATACGAACTGTGTATCATCGCGTGTTCCAGAAGCTTCTTGTCCTGAAACGAATAGCCAATCCGTTTTTCCAATTTATTTAATGTATACTCCATATATTTCTCTCTTTCCAGCCTGTCCTGCTGCTGACTGATTCCGGCAATCATTGCTATTTGTGTCTGTGAGCCAGAGTCAAACATCCGTTCTTTTTGGAAAGGAGCTGTCGCGATCCTGCCCTTCGGCAGCCCGCCCAGCCCCTTTGCCTGACAGACTTCTCTATAACTTTTTAACAAACATTGAATTAGTTCAGTGCGTTCTTGATCTGCTCTACTGCATCGCCCACAGATACAATCTTTTCTGCCTCCTCAGTCGGAATTTCGATATCAAACTCCTCCTCGATTCCCATGATAATCTGAAAAATATCCAGAGAATCAGCGCCCATATCATCCACAAACGTCGTATTTAACGTAATTTCATCCGCTTCTACATTCAGTACCTCCGCGATAATGTTCTGTAATTTTTCAAATTCCATAATTTTCTTCCTTTCTATGAACTTATTTTAAAATATTTAGAATTCTAGATTGATTAAAAACATATCGTTTTTTCGCTACATTTTATAATTTCACGAAAGTTTCACAGACTTTCCTTGATCTTTTCATTAATCGCCTGCTCTTTAAAGGTCACACACTGAAGAATCGAATTGCACACCTCGATGCGCTTGGAATTTCCGTGCGTCTTGACAACCAGCCCCTTCAATCCCAGAAGCGGTGCGCCGCCGTACTGGCTCGCATCGAATGCTTTGAGCGTCGTCTTTAACGCCGGTTTTACAAGCAATGCGCCGATCTTTGAGCGCAGGCTCGTCATCATGCCCTGTTTTACCATGGAAATCAGGGTTGCACCGACACCTTCATAGAGTTTCAGGATGACATTTCCGACAAATGCCTCGGAAACGATGACATCCGCGCCGCCGTGCGGAATCTCGCGTGCCTCGATGCTGCCGATGAAATTGATGTCCTTACATTCTTTTAAGAGCGGGAATGTCTCTTTCACCAGCGCATTGCCCTTCTCTTCCTCCGCACCGATGTTGACGATCGCCACACGCGGATTCTTGATTCCAACCACGTGTTCCATGTAGATGGATCCCATCTTTGCAAACTGTACCAGATGGGACGGTCTTGCATCGACATTGGCGCCGCAGTCGATCAGCAGGGACACGCCCTTTTCTGTCGGAATCAATGGAGCCAGTGGCGGACGTTCAACGCCCTTGATTCTGCCGACGATCACCTGTCCGCCGACCAGAATCGCGCCGGAGCTGCCCGCGGAACAGAATGCATCCGCCTCACCCCTGCGGACCATATTCATGCCGACCACGATGGACGAATCTTTCTTCGTGCGGATCGCATTGACCGGCGGTTCCTCCGTCTCGATGACCTCAGTCGCATTGACAACCTCGATCTGTTCTTTCTTATATGTATGCTTTTTTAATTCTTCTGATACGACTTCTTCCTTGCCGATCAGGAAAATCTGAATATCTTCCCTCGACTGGGCTGCCATCACGGCACCTGCCACGATCTCACCCGGTGCGTTGTCGCCCCCCATGGCATCTACTGCTATCTTAACCATTGCCTCTTCTCCTTCTATATTTATAGCGATACACATACCAAACCTGTCTTCCGCCACTGCGGCATATGTGGTCCGAACGAATCGCTCTTTCATCGTCACGCTGCAGCTGTCCCGCTTTTTATTGTCCACAGCCACATTACATCAATCTTTACTATACTAGAGATCAATCTATAAATCAATAAGATTTGAACCAATTTTCCATTGCATGCATCTGATTGGCAGCATCCTTCCTGCCGATATCATACGTCTCCTGCAATTTTTCAACACTATGTTCGGTCCTGCCGATTGGAAGCGCCACGCTCGGACGGATAACAAAAATTTTTCCCTCTTGTTCGAGGCGATCGATCCATTCCACTGTCTTATTATAGAAATAATAGCGGCTGCGAAGCGCCCTCACGAACGCCGGATATTTGTGATATGCCGCCTCCGGCAGCCAGAAATTGCCTGGTTTCTTACGGTAGCCCGCCGGACGGGTCAGCACAACGACGCATTTTTTATACCCCATCTTAGCGAACGCACGCAACGGAATGCTGTCCGTGCAGCCGCCGTCCAGAAGCTTCATTCCACCAACCTCGACCATATGGGACACATACGGAAGGGATGCCGTCGCACGGAAATATTCGACATCTTTGAACATATCTTTGATCTCCAGATACTCTGCTTTCCCTGTCTCCACATTGCTGCATGCCACATAAAACCGTGTATTTCCCCGGTCAAATGCCTCGTAATCATACGGATCCAGCCGTTCCGGTATATCATGGAAGCAGAACTGCTCGTCCACCAGATTTCCCGTCCGCAGCCAGTTTTTAAAGCTCATAAAACGCTTGTCATTGCAGTATTTTTTATAATAGCGGATGCTCCGCTCCTTCTGCCCCGACACAAACGAAGCCCCATGCACTGCCCCCGCCGAGACGCCGATCACGCCGTCAAATGAAATATCATGATCCAAAAACACATCCAGGACGCCCGCTGTGTAAATGCCGCGCATCCCGCCGCCCTCCAGAACGAGACCGGTCTTTTTTTCTTTTTTTTAACTCTGTCATATATCATCAAACTCCTATTAAATATCTTATATACTATAAAACAAGATCGAACAGATAGCAAATACGATTTTTCTATCTAATTCCATATTTTTTAGTATAACGTTACTGTTCACGCATACGTGCCCAGTAACAGAATTTGCCGTGGCTTCGCATTTAAATACGGCAAATTCCTGCTGGCACCACGTTTTCTTACGGCACTTTCGGTTCCAAAAGTGCCCACCCGGAAACAGTAACAGTATAACACCTCGGCAGAAAAAGGGAAAGGGGGACGTGCGCCGCCTATGCACACGTTCCCCTTTCTCTTTTCCTTCGATATCTCTATTATTTTATTTCTGCATCGCGTCCATCCGCGCCTGCACATACTCCTCCAGCATCTTCGTCGTTCCCTCAATTCCCAGCCGGCTACTGTTGATCGAAAGGTCATAATTTCTGGAATCTCCCCAGCGTCCGCGGCTGTAACAGTTGTGGTAGGATTTCCGCCTCCAGTCCTTCGTCTTTACCAGACGTTTCGCCTCGTCCTCTGAAAGTCCGTGCAGCTGCTCGATTCTCTTCACCCGTGTTTCCTCATCGCCCAGCACAAAGATCGTGATCAGTCCGTCATATTCCTTTAAAATCGTCTCCGCACACCGTCCAACTACCACAAACGATTTCCCTGAATCGGCCTTGTCTTTCAGGTAACTGAACTGCATCTGCGCCAGATTGTTCTCCAGAGAGCTTGAAAATCCGCTGACATTGCGCGCCAGAAAACGGTTTAGCGGCTTCTCGTCGTATTTTTCCAGCACACGCGGATCCACACCCTTTTCCTTGGCAATACTGTCCAGCATCCTATGATCATAAATCGGAAGTTCAAAATGCTCTGCCAGCGCTTCCGCTATCTTGTGTCCGCCGCTGCCAAACTGTCTGCTGACCGAGATGATCACTCTGTTTTTCCTCTCCTCCATATAAAAGCCCCCTTAAAAGTATCTCACATATATACAAACCATGGAAATCAGGATTACCAGCACCGTCGCCGGAGCTGCATACCGGCAATATTTCCCCCAGCCGATAAAATGTCCGTTTTTCGCTGCCACTGAGATACCAACTACGTTTGCCGAGGCTCCGATCGGAGTTCCGCAGCCGCCAATATCCGTACCCATCGAAAGCGCCCACGCCAGAACCGAGAGATCCATGCCGCCTGCCTGCGCCAGACTCCGGATAACCGGGATCATCGTCGCCGCAAATGGGATATTGTCCACAAATGCACTCGCAAGCGCCGACAGCCACAGCACAATCGCTACTACCCATTTTACATTATTTCCACTGACTGCGTCAATGATCCCTGCTAAAGAATTTAGGACGCCCGTCTGCTCCATGCCGCCGACCACGACAAAAAGACCAATGAAGAATAGCAGCGTCTTATAGTCAAGCTTCTTAATCATGCTGAGCGCCTCACCGCCGGATGCCAGCAGCGAAAAAGCACCGATAAATACGCCAATCGTCGCAACTGTCAGTCCCGTCTGTGCATGCGTCACCAGCATTACGATCGCCGCCGCAAAGATCACCACGCTGACCGCAAACCGTTTCCGATCCGTGATCGCCTCCTGTGGGGATGGATATGTAACCGCTTCGTCATGCTTTTCACTCGCCTTTAATTCTTTCCTAAAGGAAAAATAGAAAAACAGTACGACAAAAATCAGCGAAACACCCGCCATCATACCTGTATTTAAAATAAAATCTTTAAATGAATATCCGAGCGAGGTTCCGATGATGATATTCGGCGGATCGCCGCACATCGTCGCAGAGCCGCCCAGATTCGAACAGAAGATCTCTGAAATGATCATCGGAATCGGATCAAAATGCAGAAGATGGGCCAGCTCTACCGTGACCGCTGCCAAAAAAAGAATAACGGTAATACTGTCGATAAACATCGCCAGAAACGCCGACATCAGCATAAATGAAATAAAAATCGGGATCGTCTTATAATGTACCGCCTTGGCGATTGTCAGGCACAGCCACCGGAAAAATCCCGCGCGCTCCATGCCCTCCACCATCAGCATCATACCGGCAATAAAAAGAATCGTCGCCCAGTTGATGCCGCTCGAGGACTCTGCCGCCGCCTCGGTCTGAAACCAGAAGTTCGGAACCATGAAGCTGTGCAGGCTCAGTGTCTCCGCCGCTGCCGCCTCACTGTGCATACAGACGCCAAACACCAGCACCAGCGTCAGAAGCCCGCATCCGAGCGATACGATATGCCTCTCAATGTGATCCCAGATGATAAGTCCAAACATTACAATAAAAATAATCACAGCCAAAATTTGTGCTGCCATCTTTGTGCCCCTCCTTTGTCAGTCCTTTTTCTGCCATCCTCCATACTGGCTTAGAACCCCTTGCAGTCTCTTCTCAGACCGCCCCTTCCCCTAGATTGTTAAAAAATAGGCAGTCATGAGATACCACCTCTATCTTACTACTTATTTCACAATATGCAAGTATACTTTTTGTTATTTTTTTTATTTCATCAGAAATAACTGCCAGCTTGTCCTTCAGCGCTCTTTTCATGTATGTGTTTTCATTCTCTACCATCGTTCTGTTTGCAAATATTCTCTTTATTTTTCTCTATTTTTTAATGTAAAAGAGACAGACCGCATATTCCGTGCAATCTGCCTCTTCTCACATCTATTTTACAATTCTGTCTCCATCTTCCCTGACGGATTTTCATCAAAATTGTTTCTTAAACATTTTACAGAAGCGCCCCGTCTTCCCCGACCTGCTTGCCGTCCGGCGTCGTCGTATTAACTAACATCGCGCCGTTTACATCCAGATAATACCATTTTCCATTCCAGAACACCCAGGTATTCGTCTTGCAATATGCATTTTCATCGAAGAAATACCACACACCGCCGATCTGCTGCCAGTTATTGGTCACATAGCTTCCATCGGAATTGCGGTACTTATAGCCAAGCGCATCCTGTTCCCACGCACCGGCTGCCGGACCGCTGCCTGCTTCCTTGAAGACAAGCGTCTTCTGAATTTCCTGCGCCTGCTCCGCCGTGATTGTGAAGGAATCCGATGTCTGCCATTCGCCGTGCCGTGAATCGCTGTAAACCGCGCGCACATCAAACGTGTAGGTTCCCGCCTGCGTAAGATAACGTCCAAGATTGTATTTCGTTTCTTTTCCCGGTTTTACCGTACTTAAAAATTTCTCATCCCGGTAAACGCGCAGCTCATAGTATTTCGCATCCTCACTGCTGTTCCACTCTGCAACGCCATCCATCTGATCCCACTCTGCCTCATCAACATCCAGGCTGTAATCACTGGAGGTTCCTTTTAAAGCTTTCAGGGTGATCACGACCCGGAGTTCCTCATCGCCCTTGCGCTTGATGGAAGTAACCGTCGCACTGTCACCGCTCAGGGTTACATTCTTTTTCGCATAACCGGATTTAAAATAATAATCATCGTCCGCCTCCAGAGTAACCTCCAGCTTTGGCTTATCCTTGTCCACCCATTTACCGGACGGCTCGTTGATCACATCAACATTGGAAATATCACAATCACCGAAATCGAGCGAAACATCCACATCTGAACTCTCATCACCGACATGGATCGAGGACGAAACATTTAAGCCGATCGAGCCAACCGGGCTGCGGTCCTCCGTATCCTTCGATGCAAATGCCTGAAATGGGATCGCCGCCAGAAGCGCGGCGGCTGTGACGGTCAAAAGTAAATATTTTCCCTTTTTCATATGTAAAACCTCCTAACGTGATATTTATAAAACATTATCCCTCTTTTTTCTTCTTCTCTATATTAACAAAAAATAGCGGTATTGTACACCTTTTTGCATACAACACCGCCATCTATACATTATCTCAGTTACTGTACACGCATACGTGAACAGTAACTATCTCACAGCACATTTTATTTCAAACACATTCAAATATACCGCCCACAAACAGCACCTCTGCCTGAACAGCCATTTTACTTCTCTAACTTTCTCTCCGGGAACGGATCATCCACCGCTCTTACCGTATGGAAATCGCCGCGCTCTGCCCGCGCCATCTGAAGGAGAACCGAACCGATACCTGCCGCACCATCGAGAAAACCAATCGGCGTGCTCAGGCGTTCCGGTGCTACGCGATCAAGCGCAAATTTCCAGCTTGCCTGTCCGCCGTCCGCACCATCTTCGAAGACCGCCGTATCCATCAGCACCTTTGCACAGCGTCTCGCGTACTCCAGATCGTGCTCTTCGCCAAATGCCGCCCAGAGCCCCAGGTACATATTTAAGAGACCTGCGGTTCCGCAGCAGATATTTTCCGTATTCCAGTATCCAGCCGAACGTTTCTCCGGTGCACCGGTCGCCTCAAGTCCTTTGACAAGCTCCTCGATCTCATGGCGGTATTTCGCATCGCCGCTGAATTTGTACAGCTCATAGTAGAAACGGTTGGTTCCTGCCGGTCCGTGGCAGTAGCCCAGATAAAAGAGATCCGGACGATCCGGGAGCGCATGCGGAAGCAATTTTCCAGCACGCATCTTGACTGCCACCGTGTCCATATACTCCGGCACGCCCTTGACCGCATCCAGAAATTCCTTCTTTCCGCTGACTTCGTAAAGCTTCAGCATCAGGAATCCGATTCCGCCGGTTCCCATCGGGAAATTCGGGTCGATATAATCTTTTCCAGCGCCAAAGTAGGTCGGATCGACGCCCGTGTAGCAGATCATTCCATTTCCCATATCGCGTCCTCTTGTCAGAAAATAGCGTCCTGCTTTGACCGCAAACTCCTTCCAGTCCTCGCGTCCCAATTTCTCAGCCGCATTTAAGATAACGAGAATGGTTCCCGCGGTTCCGACGATGCCCGGATATGTGGACCAGTAATAGCCCTCGCCTTCTTTGACCGGGATTGCATCCCGAACCGCCTGGTCGAGAATCTCCTCTACCAGCGCGCGGTAATGTTCGTCCTTCGTTACAAGATACATCTGAAGCAAGGCAAACGAGGCGCCGCCCCATCCGGTTGAAAATGCATACGGGGAGAAATTGCGTTTCAGTTCGCGTCTCTTTCTCCAACGGTATTCCAGATAACAGCCCGCTTCTTTCGCCTCATCCAGATATGCCGCATCCTGCGTATCTTCATACAGAGACAGAAGAAAACAGATAATGCCCGAAGCACCTGCGTACATGCATATTTCGTCATAATAGCTCGGCTTTCCCGCCGCCGCATCTGCAAGCGTCCAGTAGATACCTTCCTCATCCGTTCTCTTTCTTGTGTTGATAAAATTCATGGCTGCCTTCGCAGCATCTAAATATTTTTCTGCTGTTCCCACGTATTTGAACCTCTCTTCTATAGCAAGCATGCTATATACCTGATTTTCCCATATACAATAGGCTTCAATGCAGGTGATATAGCACAGTTGTTCTTTTTCTCACACAGACTCTATTATAAATTCTTTTTTATCGTCTGTCATGTATGTACGCCAAAAATCTATTCTTTTTTATTTCCCAGAATTGCCGTCTTCAATCACGACTCCATCTGCCGCCAGCTCTTCGTCTGTCTCATGCTTCATTCCCCATCCAGAGAGAATGGCAAACCAGAAAACCAGCGTCAGCGCCATGCTGTGGAAGTTGTAGCCGACAAAAGATACCGCGTTATAGCCCTCGGACACAACGCCGCTGGCAACCGCGATCGCCGCCAGGTTCAGGCACCCCGGGTTTGTCGGAACCAGATAGCCGACGCCACATCCAAGACCATCCAGGAAGTTAGCCGCACGGGCACGGTCAATCTTGAATGGGCGGAGCAGCTTGCGGATGATCGGGCCACAAAAAGAAATGGCGGAAGTACCGCTGCTGATGACGATACCCATGACGCTGACCATCGCACCGGCTGCAATTTCTGCCGACTTCTCAGATTTCGCATATTTACGCATCCATACAAGAATCGCATCCAGCACACCTGCCTCGCTGATCAGGCTGACCATAACGAAGATAAACAGGATGAAAATGATGGAACTTAACATGCCGTCAAACGCATTCGCAATCAGACCATCTTTCGCAACCAGCTCTACCGGTGTCAGATAACCAAATGCAAAGAGTAAAACAAAACCAGCCATCTCACTGACTAACAGAGAGGTAAAGAGTCCGCTGCCACGCAGCATCAGCACAACCACCAGAACCGGGATAATCAGAAATACGATGCTGGAAGCGTAGGTTGCGTCAACCGCCGCCATCTCAGCAGAAACACCATTTCCAGCGTCCATAAAGCCAAATACCAGATAGCCAACCACAGAAATAGCACCTGCGATCAGTGCATATTTAAAACGGGAACGGACAACCTTCATGACATCGACTTCCTGGGACAGCGAGGATGCAATCGTCGTGTCCGAGATCGGTGCGAGGTTATCACCGAAACAGCTGCCTGCCAGAATCGCACCGCAGATCAGGTTGACATTACAGCCCATTCCGACGGAAAGCGGAATCAGAAGAGGTCCGGCTGTATTTAACGCACCCGCCGCACTGCCGGTTGCACTGGAAAGCACCACACAGATAAAGAAACAGATGATCGGCATCAGTGCCGGTGACATGTTGATCTTTGTCATTACATATAAAAGCGCTTCGATCAGATGCGACGCTGTCAGAATCTTCGACATCACGCCCGCAAATAAGAAACAGGCGATCATAAATGCAAAAATATTGTCGCGCACGCCGTCGATCAGCGCTTTCTGAAATGCTTTCTTATCCTTATATACAAGAAATCCAGCCAAAACAGCAAAATAACCAGCCGACCAGAAATTTTTGGTAGAACGCATTCCAAAGGCAACCATGAAGATCATCGTTCCCATCATGATAATCAGCGGGAGAACTGCTCCTGCCATTCCTCCATACGTTTCCGCATACTTTTTCGTTTCGTTTGTCATAACTCCTCCGTCTGTTTTCATTTCATTTTCTTTGTGGGAGTAATGTATTAAATCCATCTTTCCGACCGTTTTAATAGGTTTATATAATAAAAAAAATAAAACCATTTCGCTAAAAATAACTTGCAACGCATTTAAATAAGAAAATGAAAGATATTTTACAACTACAAAAGCAATCAAAGTGCTCTTGCGCCCTTATTCCTAATACATATTATGTAAATAGGATATTGGCTTGTACATAAGGGTTAGGTCTTTACGACCTAACCCTGATATTAAAGTATTGAATTAGTCTTCTACTTTAACGATTTCTTTCTTGTTGTAGCTTCCGCAAGCTTTGCACACTCTGTGAGGCATCATCAGAGCACCGCACTTGCTGCACTTTACTAAGTTCGGAGCACTCATTTTCCAGTTAGCTCTGCGGCTGTCTCTTCTTGCTTTGGAAGATTTGTTCTTAGGACAGATAGACATGGTTACACCTCCTTAAATTCATTGAATATCTCCTGGATAACCGACATCCTTGGATCGAGCGACCTAGTGTCACAGGTACAAGTCCGAAGATTAAGATTTGTACCACATCTATTGCAAATCCCCTTGCAGTCTTCTCTGCACAGGACTTTCATAGGCAAGCTCAGTAGCAGTTCGTTGCAAACCAACTGGTCTACATCCAGATTGTACCCCTTCATAAAGGGTTCATCATCTAAACTCTCCTCCTGACCGTCCTGCACCTCAAACTCTCGTCCAAAATCCAGTTCGCAGTCGAAAGATACTGGCTCCAGACAACGCGCACAGTGACCTCCCACCGTCAGCGTCGCATGACCACTCATCGTATACTTATGCCGTGTCTTAGCCGTCAGTTCCAGTTCAAAAGGCTCAGCCTTCTCAATCTGAAACGTCTCTCCGTCAAAATCAACAGAGTCCAGCGCAGTCTCGACTGTATAGACTTTCTTTCTACCCTCGCAGTTAAAAAGTTCCGATAAATGAATCAGCATACTAATCTCCTAATACGCACTTTGATATTATACAAAGGTCGAGCGCGTTTGTCAATGATTAATTTTACATATTTTTGCAAATTTTAATTCATATTTAATTATTTTACCAGTGCAAGAGTCTCGCGGGCGATAGCCAGCTCTTCGTTGGTCGGAACCAGGAGAACCTGAACCTTGGAGTCGTCAGCAGAGATGATTCTCTCCTCACCTCTTACGTTGTTCTTCTCCTCATCCAGTTTAACGCCTAAGTAGGTCAGGCTGCTGCAAACATCTTTTCTCATCTTGATGTTGTTCTCGCCGATACCAGCGGTAAATGCGATTGCATCTACACCGTTCATAGCTGCTGCGTATGCACCGATATATTTGATTACGCGGTAATCGAATACGTCCAGGGCCAGCTGTGCTCTCTTGTTGCCAGTCTCAGCTGCTGCTTCCAGATCACGACCATCGCTGGATACGCCAGAGATACCGAGCATACCGGATTTCTTATTCAGGACTTCGTTCATCTCATCCAGGGACAGACCTTCTTTTTTACCTACGAAATCGATGATAGCCGGATCGAGGTCACCAGAACGTGTACCCATAACCAGACCTTCCAGTGGAGTCAGACCCATGCTGGTGTCTACAGATTTGCCGCAGTTTACAGCGGAGATGCTGGCGCCGTTACCCAGGTGGCAAACGATGATCTTCATCTGATCATACGGTTTTCCAATAATCTCAGCGGTTCTCTTAGATACGTAGCTGTGGGAAGTACCATGAAAGCCGTAACGTCTAACTTTGTATTTCTCATAGTATTCATACGGAATACCGTAGGTGTAAGCAACATCCGGCATGGTCTGATGAAAAGCGGTATCAAATACAGC
The DNA here is from genome assembly GCF_003478795.1 of Clostridium sp. AF21-20LB. Taxonomy (NCBI): domain Bacteria; kingdom Bacillati; phylum Bacillota; class Clostridia; order Eubacteriales; family Clostridiaceae; genus Clostridium; species Clostridium sp. AF21-20LB. The sequence goes on from NZ_QUGD01000015.1 coordinate 46,046, forward strand.
TACCATCGGTACGCCTGGCATAAGTTCCTGGCAGGCACGGATACCGATCAGGTTTGCCGGGTTGTGAAGCGGTGCCAGATCGTTGCACTCTTCGATCGCTTTCATGGACTCGTCGTTGATTAAGCAGGAAGAAGTAAATTTCTCGCCGCCGTGTACGACACGATGTCCAACTGCACCTACCTCAGACAGGCTCTTGATAACGCCGCTCTTCTCGTTAGTCAGGGCTGCCAGAACTGCGTTGATAGCCTCTGTATGGGTCGGCATAGCGATCTCAGATTTCTCTTTTTCGCCGCCCTCCGGCTGGTAAGTCAGCATACCGTCGATGCCGATTCTCTCGCAAAGACCCTTAGCCAGAACGCCCTCTGTCTCAGAGTTGATTAACTGATACTTTAAGGAAGAACTTCCGCAGTTAATAACTAAAATATTCATGGTAATAGATTCCTTTCTTTATAACATCATAATTCAGCCGCAGGTATTCTCTATATGCGGTTCACACAGAAGCATCTGCAAAAACGTCTGCACTGCCCTGTTGTGAACTGCAGGATTATGTATGAATACCGGGCTGAACTGTAATTATCACTTTTAATTCTTAATTAAACGGATTTAAGATTCTCTGACGCGGTGCCAGTTCTCCATCCATTTGATTCCAATTGGTATTAATTATGCCTGCTGAGCCTGTACAGCTGTGATAGCTACTACGCCTACGATATCGTCTGCGAAGCATCCTCTGGACAGATCGTTTACCGGCATGGACAGACCCTGAAGAACCGGACCATAAGCGCCAGCTTTTGCAAGTCTCTGAACCAGTTTGTAACCAATGTTGCCTGCTTCCAGGGACGGGAATACTAAGGTGTTAGCATGTCCAGCTACGGTGCTGCCCGGTGCCTTAGCCTCGCCTACAGACGGAACCAGTGCTGCATCAAGCTGAAGCTCGCCATCCAGTTTCAGTTCCGGGAACTTCTCATGAGCAATCTTAACTGCATCTGCTACCTTGGTAACATCATCATGTTTAGCGGAACCCATAGAAGAATAGGACAGCATAGCTACCTTCGGCTCTGCGCCAACCAGCATCTTGAAGCTCTCTGCGGACAGACCAGCGATCTCAGCCAGCTTGTTGGAATCGAAGTCAGTGTTTACTGCACAGTCAGCGAATACGAACAGACCGTTCTCACCGAACTCGCAATCCGGAACTTCCATCAGGAAGAAGCCAGATACAGAGCTGATACCCGGTTTGGTCTTCAGAAGCTGCAGAGCCGGACGAATGGTGTTGCCGGTAGAATGGCATGCACCAGATACAGCACCGTCAGCATCGCCGCACTTGCACATCAGGCAAGCATAGTACATATAGTCTTTCTCCATCTGCTCTTTTGCGACTTCCGGAGTAACACCTTTTTTGCCTCTTAATTCAACGAACTTGTCGATGTATTTCTGCTTATTCGGATCATTGTACGGGTCAACGATGGTGGCACCGGAAATGTCGAAGCCTTTGCCGTTTTTCTCAATCTCTTCCGGAGTACCGATGATGATCAGATTTGCGATACCCTCTTTCAGAATTTTCTCAGCTGCCTCGTATGTTCTCTTGTCCATTGACTCTGGAAGAACGATGGTTTTCTTGTCTGCTTTTGCTCTTTCCTTAATTTTGTCAATAAATGCCATGGTTATAAAACCCCTTTCATAAGTGTGTGTCTATTACTGCTAACATTATATACCAGTTGTTTATTGTATACAAGAGCGATTTTCAAATTTTTGATTAATTAAATTTTTAACAAGATGCACTATAATTTTCCCTTTACGCTCCCACACTTCCACTATATAATGTAAATGAAGCAGAAAATGGCTGCTATTTTTTACAGATTTTTCTGCCGCAACAGCAACAGTCTTTTATTCTTGCTTTTATTATAAAAGGCTGCTACAAAATTCCTCGCAAAAATGCAAAAAACAGGATTGAAATTTATGAAAATCGTTGGTTTAATTACCGAATATAACCCGTTCCATGCCGGACATCTGTATCATATGCAGCAGGCAAGGGAACTGACCGGCGCGGACTACTGTGTCGTCCTGATGAGCGGCAGCTTCGTCCAGCGCGGCGAACCCGCCATCTTTGATAAATATCTCCGCACGAAAACCGCCCTTCTCGCCGGTGCTGACCTGGTACTTGAGATACCGGCCGCCTTTTCCACCGCCTCGGCGCATGAATTTGCCGCCTACGGGGTTGCGCTTCTGTCGGCAATCGGTGTGGATGCCGTTGTGTTCGGCAGTGAATGCGGGCAGATTGAAATCCTTAAGCAGGCTGCTTATGCGCTGAATCATGAATCGGCGGAATTTCAGGAACGGCTGCGGAAAGGGTTGAAGGCGGGACTGACTTATCCGCAGGCACGGGCGAAGGCGCTGGAAATGGAGGATACATGGGCTTCGGTTCTGAGTTCTCCGAACAATATTCTCGGGATTGAATATCTGCGGGCGGCGGAAGATCTGCATAGTCCGATGGAATTTTATACGATTTCGCGGAAGGGAAGCGGATATCATGAAGATACACTGGCAGATGCTAACTTTCCATCGGCTTCGGCAATTCGCGGGATAATTCGAAAATCACTTTCAAAAGACAAAGATTTGCTCGATATTCTGGCATCTCACTTGCCAGCCGTAACACATCCCGCATATACAGGTGCGGTTCCAGTTTTTGTGGATGATTTTTCAGAGCTTTTGAATGCTGCTGTTTTACAGCTGCAGGCGACATTTTCTATCGCAGATCTCTCCCCGGAGCTTGCCGCCCGCCTTGCAAAACCACCTTACTTTCCTCTCTCTTTTGAAGAACGGATTCAGGCATTAAAGACGCGCCAGCTTACCTACACGCGTGTCAGCCGGGCGCTTCTGCATCTGGTACTCGGTATGCGCGAGGAAGATATTTCCCGGTGGAAGGAAGAGGGCTATGCACTCTATGCACGGATTCTCGGTTTTCGCAGGCAGAGCAGCCCTCTGCTCTCCTGTCTGCATAAAAAAAGCAGCATCCCCCTCATCACTAAAATGGCAGATGCCGCCCAGAACCTCTCCCCGTCGGCGCTCGCGCTGCTGGAGCAGGAGGTGTACGCCTCGCATTTATACCAGACGGTGCGGATGAAGCGCAGCGGCGTATTTCAAAATGAATATACAGAAGGACTGGTTTTTGTATAAAAATGAACCAATTTTCAAGTCGAACGTCCGTGAGACTTGGCGCGTGATTCTGGTCAGCGAAGCTGACATATTCCATACAGAATCACTGCGCATCCCCGCGGAGCGTTTATCTCAGTCGGAGACCCACCTCCCACTGAGACAAATTTGCTATTACTCGCCACCTAAAGAGGTGGGACTCTTCTCGACTGAGATAAAACTTACAAATGGAGGAAAACATAGTGAATAGAAAATCACCTATTATCATCGGAATTGCCGGAGGAACCGGTTCAGGAAAATCCACTTTTACAAACTGTCTGAAAGACGCATTTGGTGACCAGGTAACCGTGCTTTACCACGACAACTACTACCGCGCCCACGATGACATGCCATTTGAACAGCGCAAAAAGCTGAACTACGACCACCCGGATGCATTTGAGACAGAGCTGCTTCTTGAGCACCTTAATAAACTGAAAAACTGGGAGGCGATCGACTGTCCAACCTACAACTACGCCAACCACAACCGCGCCTAAGCAACCATTCACATCGAGCCGCGCCCGGTTATCCTGTTGGAGGGCATTCTCGTTCTCTATGACGAAGCACTCCGCAATCTGCTCGACATCCGCATTTTCGTCGATGCCGACGCCGACGAGCGCATCCTCCGCCGAATCTTACGTGACACGAAAGAGCGCGGACGCGATATCGAAAACATCATCGACCAGTATCTGACTACCGTCAAACCGATGCATGCTCTCTTTGTTGAACCGACCCGCGCCTATGCAGATGTCGTTACAAACAGTGGACGGAATGAGGTTGCATTCTCGCTGGTGCGGGGGGAGATTGCACGGCTGCTGGAGGAGGCGAAGGCGGAAGAATAATATTTCAAAATATTGGGATCATCGAGGTCACAAATGAGGTCATCGAGGTCATGATTTGATTTCTGACCTCAATGACCTCATTCTGACCTCGATTTACACGCCCAAAAGCAGCGGTATCACACAGTCAGCGCTCCATTCTTTTTTGAATGTCTCGCCACTGCCGATACCGCCGCTTTTTCCTATATACTTTTTCTATGATGCCTGCTCTAACATAACATTTTATTTAATTCATAACCACACAGCTCTGCTCGATCTCAATTTGGCTTTCCGCAATCACTCCCTGAAACCGTTCATATTCCGCCGGTTCCATCCGCCAGGCAATTCCACAGCCTGCTGAGAGTTCGCGTGGGACAGGCACCAGGCGCCCTCTGATTCCCTGTTCCCGGCAGAATGCCTCCATCTCCATCGCCGCAGCCGTCGTGTGAAAGGTAAAAATCCGATATTCCCGTTTCTGCCTCATCATTTCCACCTATTTAATATTCCAGAGCAGCATCACGCTTCAAAGGTAATGGCGAAACAGCCGTTTTCCAGCACCTCGGTGTGCCCCTCTTTTCCATGATACTCCAACGTGCGCTCAATATTCGTCCGGGTGTGTGCCTCATCGCCAAGCACACGGATCTGTTTTCCCGGATGTTCGTCCATCGCATCCATCACCATCAAAACCGGTTCCGGACAGGAGAGTCCCCGCACATCTACCTCAACAAAATCTGACATTTTCCGTTTCCTCTTTTCTTTATTTCTTTCTACGTTTCATATTTGCCGCTGCAATCACGAATAACAGGGCAATACATACAATTACGGCAATTTTGCCCGGCATCGCCGGACCACCCAAAACGGCTGCCTCTGTCTCGGTTGCCGCTTTTGCTGCCGCACCAACCAGGTTAAAATTGTGTGCAAGTGCCGCCCCAAACAGCATTCCCAGAAAGGTTACCGCACTGTCCGAGGAGCCCTGCCCTGCCAGAATGATCTGACGCAGCGGGCATCCGCCAGCCAGAACGGCTGCAAATCCAACGGCATACATACCCAGAATATTCCAGAGATGCTGGGAGTGCGCGATCGGCTGACCGGAAAAGCTCAAATGGAAATTGCCAGTTGCAAGGTTAAAAATCAGCATGACTGCAAACAGTGCGCCGATAATGCTGAGCAGATCAAAGTTTTTCATCAGAATCACATCACGGATGCTACCTGCAAAACACATACGGCTCTTCTGTGCCAATGCACCAATCAGGAGAGCCGCAACTAGGGAAATCAGAACCGGTGCGTGCTTGCTTCCCGGTCCTTCCGTGCTGGCTGCGTATACGCCTGTTACTGCTCCAATGATAAAAAGCGCCAGAAGGAGCACCGGAAGCACATATCCGCTTGATTTCTGCGTCTCATACGCTCTGCCCAGCGAAAATCCCTTTTTCAGGAAGAACGAACCAGTTGCAATACCGCCTGCAAATCCAACCAGCGCTACATACGCATTCAGGTCACCGGCTGCCATACGCAGAACCATACGCAGCGGACACCCTAAGAATACCAGCGCGCCGATTACCATGATCGCACCCAGAACAAAGCGGATCATCGGTGAAGAGCCTGCCGTCGCCTTATACTCATTCGTCGCCAGTGAGATCGCAAATGCTCCCACTGCAAATCCTACAATCTCCGGACAGAAATACTGAACCGGTGCTGCTGAGTGAAGTTTCAGCGCGCCCGCCGTATCACGTACGAAGCACGCAATACAGATCGCCATATTGGCCGGATTTCCAAAATACGCCAGCAATGCTGCCAGCACACCCACAAGCGCGCCTGCCACTGCCAGCTCCATGTCTTGTCAAATACTTTCATACCTGCCTCCTTTTTTATTTCATGTACTCTTAAAGTTTTTCTCACACTCGTCATTGTGGGTGATTTCACGCACCACACTCACATTTCATCAATACATATCAGAAATTTGAGTGCATCTGGCAAAAAAATCATCTCACAAAATCAAACAAGAAAAATTTCAAGCGCGTACATTTCATGGATCTATCCATACTTTCCGCAGACAAGTATAACATCCTGTATTTTTATGGTAAAATCGTTTATATTGATATTTGCTATAAACTTATTGATATTTTCAATAAATAAAGCTACACTCTTCTTTAGAGATTGTTTTCACCTGTCTACTATTCATTTTAATTTTGGATTTTATCACAGAATCATTAAAAATTGATTTTATCTATAGAAAGGATTTTAAATATATGGACATCCGCCAATTAGAAGCTTTCGTGTACACCGTCAAATATCAGAGTTTTTCGCTTGCCGCCCAGAAGCTGTACATCTCACAGCCAACTGTCAGCGCCCACATCCGCAGTCTGGAGGAGGAATTTCACACCCAGCTTTTAAAGCGCACCACCAAATCGCTCTCCCTGACTCCTGCCGGGACAAAATTATATTCCTATGCCACGGAGATTCTGACCCTGCAGCAGAAAGCAATCGTGGAACTCGCCAACGAGACGAAACCGCAGCTTCGGATCGGCGCATCCTCCGTTCCGTCCCTTTATTTTCTGCCGGAACTTTTAAGCGCTTATCACGCAGTTCATCCTGATATCCGTGTCTATGCCTCCTGCTCAGACAGTCTGGACGTTGTACATAAGGTGGATGACGGCATCTGCGACATCGGTCTGGTCGGAACTACTACCTCGGACACCTCCTGCGAATTTCTCCCCTTTGCCTCCGATGAGCTTGTGATCGCCGCCCCCGCCACGCCACATTATCAGGCTTACCAGACTATGCCATCACCGCTGGATGCCCTCTTAAAAGAACCGTTTCTGCTCCGGGAAGATAATTCCGGCACAAAGCAGGAAACCCTTCATTTCCTAAAAAATAAAGGGCTTTCACTCGATAATTTAAATGTTATTGCCGTGATGGACGATGCCGCCGCCCTCAAGCAGTGTATCATGCTGGGAATGGGCATCTCCATTCTCTCAAAAGCAACTGTACAGGCAGATGCACGGCAGGGGAAACTGCTTCTCTTTCCGCTTGGGGAAGCTGCCTTTCTCCGGAAACTCTATCTGGTGTATTCACCGGTTAAGTATATGGCGGAGGAAGGTGGGGTGTTTTTGGAATTTGCGAAGAGGTTTTATCAGCTATAACTGTCCAGCATTATCAACCCCCATAAAAGTGCTTTCTAAATTTCCTACGCCTCTTCCCCCACCAACAATCCATACAATGTCGGCTTCACATGCAATTCCTTCATCATTGTCTCTAATGCCGCCCCGTCTGCTTTCTTGCCCTGGCGGATCGCACGGATCATGATGTTTTTCGGTGTATGTTCCATGTCGATGAATTCGAGAATCTGCGTCCGGTAGCCGGACATTTCGAGGAGCTGCCCACGGATTCCGTCGGTCAGAAGCGCCGACATACGTTCTTTCAGAAGGCCGTACTGTAAAACCGGCGACAGAAGGTCGTTCTGAATCTGCTTGTTAATCTCATGCTGACAGCATGGAACGGAAAGAATGACTTTTGCGCCCCATTTGACCGCTTTTGCCAGCGCATAATCGGTCGCTGTATCACAGGCGTGCAGCGTCACGACCATATCGACCTGATCGACGCCCTCATATCCGGCGATGTCGCCGTGCAGGAAGGTCAGGTTCTCAAATCCAAACTTCTTGCTCAGGCGGTTGCAGAGCGCAATGACATCTTTTTTCAAATCCAGACCGATGACACGGATCGAATATTTTTTCAGCACATGCAGATAGTAATACATCGCAAACGTCAGATATGATTTCCCGCATCCGAAATCAATGATCGTATTCGTCCGGTTCGGATCGAGATTCGGAAGTACATCCTCAATAAATTCCAGGAAACGGTTGATCTGGCGAAATTTGTCGTAGCGGGATTTCACAACTTTGCCTTCTGCCGTCATGACACCGAGATCTACCAGAAATGGGACTGGGACGCCTTCCTGAAGGACGTATTTTTTAGTACGGTTATGGGATAACGAAGCCAGACGTTCTGAAAACGCTGCGGCATCCATGCCAGCCGACAGTCCTGTTCCTGCATTTTTCTGCTGTTTCGCATTGCTCTGCAGTTTACCATTTCCCTGTATTTTAGCACTTCTCTGCATCTTTCCGTTTTCGTGACTTGACTGACTCTGACCCGATTTTTCGAGCGAATTTTCTTTCACATCTGCATGACTCTTCGCCGGCATCTGCTTTCCAGCTTTCTGCACATCACCTGCTGCCACCGATACCGTCCGATTCTCTGCCCTTTTAACCCCTACCTTCTTCTCTTTGATCGTCACTGTCCCCTTCTTACTGATCAGAATATTGACAATCCCGTGAAGCGACGCGATCTCCGCATTGCGGTAACGGTTTTCCAGTTCTCCGAGCAGGTACTCGACGGTCTTTTCTGCGTTCTGATTTTTCTGAAATGCCTGTTTTTCCGTAAATTCTTCCGTCTGAAAAGCAAGCGCCCCCCGCAGAAGCAGAGGACGCACGGTTAATTTCAGATAGGGTTCTCGGGTTGCTGAAAATGATTCGCTCCAGATCGGCATCGAGATACCGCAGAAGCACCTCTCTCAGTTCCTGTGATTTTTCCATATGAAACTCCTATTAGTTCTTAAAGCTGTGTACTGGTGCCGGGATACGTCCGGTACGTTTGACAAAGTTGTCGCAGGAGAAACGGTTGACCGGAATGATCGGCGCATAGCCAAGCAGACCGCCGAACTCTGCCGTATCGCCCACTGTTTTTCCGATGACCGGAATCAGGCGGACTGCCGTTGTCTTCTGGTTGATCATGCCGATTGCCGCCTCGTCCGCGATGATACCGGCGATCGTGGTCGCTTTCGTATCGCCTGGGATCGCAATCATATCAAGACCTACAGAGCAGACACAGGTCATTGCTTCCAGCTTCTCAATCGTAAGCGCACCCTCAGAAACTGCATCGATCATGCCCTGATCCTCGCTGACCGGAATAAACGCACCGCTGAGTCCGCCAACATAGGAGGACGCCATGATGCCACCCTTCTTAACCTGATCATTTAACATTGCCAGCGCTGCTGTTGTACCCGGTGCACCGCTGCGCTCTAAGCCGATCTCTTCCAGAATCTCCGCCACACTGTCTCCGACTGCCGGAGTCGGTGCCAGCGACAGATCAATGATGCCAAACGGAACGCCCAGACGTTTGGACGCCTCCTGTGCTACCAGCTGTCCAACACGGGTGATCTTGAACGCCGTCTTCTTGATCGTCTCACACAGCACCTCAAAGTTCTCGCCACGTACCTTTTCCAGAGCCGTCTTTACAACTCCCGGACCGCTGACGCCGACGTTGATGATCGCATCCGCCTCAGTCACGCCATGGAATGCACCTGCCATGAACGGGTTATCATCCGGCGCGTTGCAGAATACAACCAGCTTCGCACAGCCGAGGGAATCATTGTCCTTCGTTGCCTCTGCGGTTGCCACAACCATCTCGCCCATCAGACGGACTGCATCCATGTTAAGACCTGTCTTGGTAGAACCGACATTGATGGAGCTGCACACACGGTCGGTGCAGGCAAGTGCCTGCGGGATCGAGCGGATCAGAAGCTCTTCCGCCGGTGTCATTCCCTTGGAAACCAATGCAGAATAGCCGCCGATAAAGTTGACGCCCACTTCTTTCGCTGCCTTATCAAGTGTTTTCGCAATCTCTACAAAATCCTCGCTCTTCTTGCAGGCACTTCCACCTACCAGCGCGATCGGAGTAACCGAGATACGTTTATTGACGATCGGAACCCCAAATTCACGTCCGATGGCATCGCCGGTCGATACAAGATCTTTCGCATAAGTTGTAATCTTATTGTAGATCTTCTCATTCATCTTCGCCAGATCACTGTCCACACAGTCTAAGAGGCTGATACCCATCGTGATCGTCCGCACATCCAGTTTTTCATGCGCGATCATGTTATTAGTTTCCAGAACTTCCTGCATGTTAATCATTGGTTTTACGTCCTTTCTGAAAATATTTGCTTAGATTCTGTGCATACTGGTAAAAATCTCTTCTCTCTGACAGAGAATCTTTACGCCGATCTCCTGTCCCAGCTTGTCCAGCTCATGCGCCATATCATCAAAGGATGTCTTGGAACCGGAAATATCCACAATCATCATCATGTTGAAATATTCCTGCAGGATCGTCTGCGTGATGTCAAGAATGTTCATGTTGTGGTCAGCCAGATAATTACACGTTTTTGCAACGATACCGACGCGGTCCTGTCCAACGATAGTAATAATAATCTTACTCATAGCTTTCATCCTCCTGTGTGCTCTCCGTCCTATGGCGGAAATGTTTTTATGACTTACTAATTTCTATAAAAATTCAACTGCCATCCGGCTGCTGACTTTTACACCTAAAATGATATTTCGTTGCTGTACACGGGTAGGCACTTTTGGAACCGAAAGTGCCGTAAGAAAACGTGGTGCCAGCAGGAATTTGCCGTATTTAAATGCGAAGCCACGGCAAATTCCGTTACTGGACACGTATGCGTGTACAGTAACGATATTTCTGTCAACCCCACACGTTTGTCCATGCCTCCAAGCCATAACCCCAAATATATCTTCTGGCTTGTTTTCAGACTTTGTATAACCAATTTTAATACTTTTACGTCTTCTACACCGTCACAATCTGCGACACTGCATCGCGTTTTGCCACTGTGATCGGGAAATCATTCGCCTTATACGGCGTATCTCCCTCTGTGATCTCCAGACGCACCGTCTCATATGCCAGCTCTTCGTAATTATTTTCCTTACTCAGATGCCCCAGGAAAATATGCTTCAAATTGTCATGCAGAATGGAACTTAAAAGCCGTCCCGCATTTTCATTGGAAAGGTGTCCGTAATCGCCTAAGATACGACGCTTCAGGTAATACGGATACGGTCCTACCTCCAGCATTTTGACATCGTGGTTGGCTTCCAGCAAAATCGCATCCAGCCCCTGCAGATGGTCAATGATATACTGGGAATAATGCCCCATATCCGTCGCCACCGCCACCGATCTTTTTTCATTCTGAACCCGGTAGGCAACAGGATTCGCTGCATCATGGTCGATCCGGAACGGTTTGACTTCCAGATCTCCTACCATAAAATCAACATCCGGCGTAATCGGGTGCATCAGATCTTCCGGAATCTCGCCAAGACTCTTGGAATCCTGAATTTCCTCTAATGTCTCTTTTGTGCTGTAAATAGGTGTGCCATATTTGCGCGCCAGCACGCCGAGCCCTTTGATATGGTCGGAATGTTCATGCGTGATGAGAATTCCATCCAGTTCCCGCGCATTCAGCCCCAGGTCATTTAACCCCATCTCAATACGCTTGTTGCTGATCCCCGCATCCACCAGAACGTGGGTGTTGTCGCTTCCTATATAAATACAATTCCCGCTGCTGCCGCTGGCAATACTAACCATCCGCATATGTATCCTAATCCTCTTTTCCTAAAAATGACGCTATCTGCTTCCGAATATCCTCAATCCCGCCGTTGTTGTCCAGCACACGCGTCGCAAAACTCCGGTAATCGTCCTCGGATGCCTGATTTGCCATGATGCCCCGGCATTTTTCCTCGCTGTAGCCGCGGCTTGCCATCAGACGCTTGATGCGGTTCTCCACCGATGTGTATACATACCAGATTTCATCAAACATCGCATTATGGTCGTCATCATAGAGAGCTGCCTCCACAACGATGATCTCCTTGTCGGAATGGTTGATCGCATAGCGGATCTCCTCCCACGCCATCGGGTGGATGATGGCGTTCATCGTCTCCACCGCCTCTTTATTCTGGAAAATAAGCGCCGCCAGCTTTTTGCGGTCAATGCTGCCGTCCTTATTTAAAAAGGAATCACCCAGCGCCTCTACCACATGCTGATAGCCTTTCTTACCCGGCTCCATGAGCTGGTGAGCCACTTCATCTGCCTTAATAATTTCCGCGTCAAATTCCTCCTGCAGCACACGCAGGACCTCACTCTTACCGGAACCAACGCCTCCGGTAATACTGATTATCTTCATGTTTATCTGTACCTTTCCATTATTTCGTTTCAAACCACGAATTTCCCATCTTCATATCGATTTCCAGCTCCACCTGCAGCTGCGCCGCACGTTTCATCTCCGTCGCCAGAATCGACTGCACCTGTTCCAGCTCTTCTTTCCAGGTTTCAATCAGGAGTTCATCGTGCACTTGGAGGACAATGCGGGAACGCAGTCCTTCGCGGCGCAGGCGTTGATCGACGCGGATCATCGCAATCTTGATAATGTCGGCTGCAGTTCCCTGAATCGGGGAATTCATCGCCACACGCTCACCGAACGAACGCTGCATAAAATTGCCGGATTTCAGCTCCGGAATCGGTCTCACACGCCCATACATAGTCTTGACCTCGCCGTATTTCCTGCCCGTTTTTACCAGACCATCGAGGAAACGTTTGACATCCGGGTAGGTTTCAAAGTAGCGCTCAATGTACTCGGTCGCTTCCTTGCGGGAAATGCCGAGATCTTCGCCCAGCCCAAACGCGCTGATACCATATACGATACCGAAATTGACTGCTTTTGCATTGCGGCGAAGCTGCGGTGTTACTTCCTCAAGCGGCACATGGAATACCTGCGACGCCGTGATCGCGTGGATGTCCTCCGCCTGCCGGTATGCCTGGATGAGGTTCTTGTCATTCGACATATGCGCCAGCACACGCAGCTCAATCTGGGAATAATCAGCGTCAACCAGCACACAGCCCTCGCGCGGTACAAACAGCTTCCGGATCTCGCGTCCCAGCTCCATACGCACCGGAATGTTCTGCAGATTCGGCTCTGTACTGCTGATACGTCCTGTCGCTGTGATCGTCTGGTTAAAGGTTCCGTGGATTCGTCCATCCTCCCGGATAAATGCACCCAGCCCGTCCGCATAGGTCGATTTGAGTTTCGCCACCTGGCGATAGTCTAATACTTTCCGCACAACCGGATACTCCGGCGCCAGTTTTTCCAGCACATCCGCCGCCGTCGAATAGCCGGTCTTCGTCTTTTTGCCGCCCGGCAGGGACATTTTTTCAAATAAAACCTCACCCAGCTGCTTCGGGGAATTAATATTAAATTCACAGCCCGTCTCGGCGTAAATCTCCTGCTCCAGTTTCTCTACCTGCGTCTGGAGGCGTTCGCCGTAGGCTTTCAATTCCTCCCGGCGCACCTGAATACCTTCCTCTTCCATATGGTAGAGGCTGTAAATAACCGGCATCTCTATCTCATAAAAGAGATGCAGCATTCCATGTCTTCGAAGCTGCCCCAGCAGGATTTCCCGCGATTTCCACGCCGTATATGCCATGTAGCAGACACAATTCAACGCTTTCTCCGGCATTGTCTCAAATGCATCCGACAGCGCCGTTTTTCCAAGCAAATCGACCTGTGACGGCACGGTCATATCCAGGTAATCGCGCGCCAGGTCATCATATCCATAGGTATCCTTGAGCGGATTTAACAGATACGCCGCCACGCCTGCGTCCATAACCGCACGGTTTCCTTCTGCATTCCGGATGCCGTCCACGATCCGGCGGCTGTGATTTTTAAGAAATGGAAGCTGGATCTTGAGATCCAGAACCGTCACAGACGGAACCACCTCCATCAGGCGTTCCAGCTCCTCCGCCAGATACTGTCCGGTCAGGAACCCAACCGCCGGGATCGCATAGATCGATGTCCCGTCCAGGCAGAGTGCCAATGCCACAACCTTTCCTTTTTCAATCACCAGCTGCGCGCCGATCTCCTCCGCGCACTGTGCACGGTCAAAAATCACCTGTGCCTCGCCAAAATCATTTACCAGACGGAAAGATTTTTCCATTTCTGATGACGCAAAGGCGTCCTCACCAAATTTCTGCAGAATGGACTTAAATTCCAGCTGCTTCATATACTGATATGCCTCCGGCGTATAAAGCGAATCCAGCTTCGCCTCCTCCAGCGAAAAACCAATCTCGCAATTGATGCGGATCGTTGCCAGATCCTTGCTCATCTGCGCCATGTCATAATGCTCCCGAAGCGCTTTCTGTGCGCGCGGCGGCTTTACCTCATCAATGTGTGCATACGCATTCTCAATGCTTCCGTAGGTGGTAATCAGGCTGGTTGCCGTCTTTTCACCGATCGATGGCACGCCCGGAATATTATCCGAAGTATCGCCCATCAGCGCCTTTACATCAATAAATTCGATCGGCGTCACCTGATACTCCGCCTTCACATCCTCCGGGTAATAGTCGCGTATCTCCGTCGTACCTTTCGAAGTACGCGGCATCCGAATCTTAATGTGCGTATCTGCAAGCTGCAGCAGGTCACGATCTCCTGATACGATAGAAACCTCCACGCCCTCCGCCGCACAGCGTTTCGCGATCGTTCCCAGAATATCGTCTGCCTCATACCCCGCCTTGGTAAGAATCGGCACGCCCATCGCTGTCAGCACTTCCTTCATCACCGGAACCTGCTCATGCAGCTCCTGCGGCATCGGTTTTCTCGTTCCCTTGTATGCCGCATACATTTTGTGACGGAATGTCGGCTCTTTCAAGTCAAATGCCACTGCCAGATAGTCTGCCCCCTCATCTTCGATCACCCGGAACATGATATTTAAAAATCCGTACACTGCATTGGTGTGGAGTCCCTTCGAATTTGTCAACTCCGGCACCCCGTAAAATGCCCGGTTGAGTATACTATGACCATCTATCAGCACTAATTTGCCCATCTGTTTCCGTCTCCTGTTCTATCACTTGTTGCTTTTTTCTATGGTGCCAGCCAAATCCTGACCTGCAGCATCACCGTCACCAATACCGCCATCACGCCCAGCGTATTGACCGCATACTCCATTTTCCGGAAGCGCCACATCCGGCGCACGCGGGCATATGACTCAGCAATCCGCTTCTGCAGTGCGCCCATGATATCAAAAGTACCCGATCCGGTGTCCAGCTGTTTCAGTCCGACATCCACCATAAAATAAATTTCCAATTCTTCCTGACAGTTGCGGCAATGTTCCAGATGCTCCAGAAACGCTTCCAGCTCATCCCCGCTCAGTTTATCCTGGATATACGGCGTCACAAGACGCTCCGCTTCCCGACAGGTCACAGACGCCACCTCCTTTTCCAGTCTGTCATTCCATATGAATTATCATTCACGCATGACGCGTTCATAAACCCATTTGAACCTAATCATACCTTATTTTAATGAAACACGCAAGCCCCTGCGAATGCTTCGCTTCTTAATTTCAAAACAAACAAAAAAACAGTTGCAATCTGTCTCCAATTTTGGTAAGATAAAAAGCGTCGATAGACAGCCGGCTTGTCGGAATGGCAGACGAGGTGGACTCAAAATCCATTGGTGGCAACACCGTGCGGGTTCAAGTCCCGCAGCCGGCAGATTTGAAAGCCCTTGAAAATATTGGATTTTTCCTTTATTTTCAAGGGCTTTTGGTGTTTTCAAGCAAATATCTATCAGCCTTTCTTATCCTGTTTCATCTCCCGCCTTTTCTTCGTCATCAGACCGCCAATCCGCCCGCTCTCCTTGGCAGTCAGGCTTCTCCAGCCATACTGCCGTACCTTGTCCGCCAGTCCAATTTCTTCCGCCACCTCATATTTCAGCCGCTCTGCCGGGGTCATTTTCTCAAAATCCACCTTATTTTCATCCATAAAAAATACTCCTTTCCACCTTGTGTACTCAGAGTATGTCCATTTTCTGGAAAACTATTCGCATTGTTTTTCTCTGTCCAGCTGCTCTTCCATCTCATCCGGCTCGTCGATCTCTTCCGGCAGCTGCTCCGTATCATCCCATATTTCCTCCGAATCACCCCAATTATATTTATCCTGAAAATTTTTTTCCTGATCGATCAGAAAATCCAGTCCGGCAGCTGCGCCTCCAATGGCAGCCCCGATCGATGTCACACCGATTCCACCCACAAAGAGGACAGCGCCAATGATTGCCATTTTTTTCATCCATTTTTTCATTTTCCTATCCTCCTACGCCCTGGCTGACAGATAACCTGCCGCCTGACGGCAAAGCTGAATGATTCCCTTGACTGCCCACGGCAGAAATACACCGTAAAACAGGATACAGCCGCATATCAGAAGCAGACAGCTGCCCTCTGCCGCGATACCCAATCCGATGAACATCAGTCCCATCGCAAAATGTTCAAACAGACTCGCCGTACCCAGAACAAACAGCATAATTCCGCCAACAAACACCAGCACCGTCATCAGTCCCAGCACCACCAGTATCGCTGCCAGTGCGACTGCCAGCCCAAAAACACTTCCCACAGTTCCCGTCACCAGCGAAAAGATAAATGGAAGAACTGCAAGCACTACCAGAACTGCCACAACCATTCCAATCTTGGAACCGGTTATTTTTTCTTTTAAGCAATGCAGCATCTCGCTCAGACGGCTTCTTTGATTCTCATTGGATGCCGCATTTTCTCCCGTTTCCTCATCCCGAAATTCCCGGAATGGGTCGTCCTCGGTTCCAGCCTGAAATCCTGCTTCTTTTTCTCGTTCTCCCTGTTCTGCCCCACCGCTTCTGGATAAAGTCGTCCGCTTTTCTTCAAACCGGCTGTCATTGTACCCCCGGTCTGTAAATTCGCCGCCACTCCATTCACTCTGCAGCTCCATCCGGATTACCTCGGCAATATGCTCCGGACTCTGAAATTCTGCAAGTACCTCTTCTTCCTTCTCCGGTCCTGCCTCCTCCAGATAATCGCGGTAATAGTCAATCGCATCCCGTTTTTCTTCTTCCGGAATATCCTGCAAGAGCGCTTCCAGCCTCTCTAAAAATACTTCTTTTTTCATGATCTGCCTCTCCTTATCCCTCTTTCAGTATCTCTGAAATTTTTCCTGCATACACGTTCCACTCACCCCGGTAAAGATTCAGCTGAATCCGTCCCGCCTCCGTTATTTTGTAATACCGTCGGTTTCTGCCGTCGATCGCCCGGTCATATGTTTCCAGGCAGTCATCCTTCTGAAGCCGCCGCAACACCGGATAAAGCGTGGACTCCGATATTTCGATTGCCTGACGGACATCCTGCGTGATCTTATACCCATATGTTCCTTCTGCAGATTTTGATACAACTGAAAGGACGATCGCATCCAGAAGCGCAGCTCCTGTATTAAAAACCATCTTATCCCTCCTAAGATTCACTAATTCAAAATATAATATTTTTTCTTGTTTAATATTATATGTTATATAATATTGTATCTAAAGTTATATAATATTGTATCTAAATTATATATCAGTGTACCTTCTTTGTCAATATTTTTCCAAATATCCTTATGACTCACTCCAATCCATCTTTCTGCTCCCACTGTTTTTTGTTTGTTTCCATCAAATTTTCTTCTAAGCGTTTTATATATGAATCCAATCCATCCAATCGCAATCTATGATCTTCTAATTGCTCCCATTGTTTTTGATCCGTCACCATTAAATCATTGTCCACATGTCCTATCAGCCAATCGATCCTTCCGTTTAAACTGTCATACTCAAACTTCCTACGTTTTTTTTGCATTTTCTCTAATCGATCGCTATAAGTACATGCCATATCATAATCTGAAACTTCGCGTTTTGGAATCGGATTCTCTATTGCATTTTTTTAACCAGCTTATGCACCGTTCTTTCTCTTTTTCAAGTAAAACATTTACATTTTCATAAGAAATCTCTTTATTTTTTAGCAAAAGTACTTCTAGTTTCTCTTCTGAATCTATAATCCGCTCTTCTAAATGCAATAATTTTAATAACGAATAGAAACGACTGGCTCCTCTGTCTTTATTTATATATACCGCAAATGGTTTATTAAAAAATAATTGCAAAGCAAACTCCATGGAATGAATCCGTCATTACAAATTCACAATTTTTTATATGCGCCAGCAACTCTTCATTTCCTAAATTGCTTAATGTTGGTATATTCCACATCCATTTTAATGTATCTTCCTCGTTCCATACATCTGAAGCTGCATAACTTTTTAAATTTAATATTTTTTCAGCCAAATGCATCAACTTTTCTTTCTCATCATTCGGATCAAGAATATATCCAAAAATAGACGGATTCTTATTTAATCTTTCTTTTCCTTTTTCAAGCAAATCCTCCCAGCTCTTTTTATCACATAAAAAGACCGGATCCAAAACCCACTCAGCTGATACACCAAATTCCTCTTTTGCTAATTTTATCCCTGTTTTTTCTCTCACAGAAAAACAATCAAACTTTTGCAAAAATAAGAAAGTCTTTCTTTCTGTTCCTGACTTCCAGAAAAATGGTCTTTTGCAAATGAGGCTGCATAAGCAATTTTTCTTTTATTATTATTTACCCATTCTAAGTCTGCATACCCATCCAGAAGCTGAAACATTTCTCCAGTAAATAATTGATCCGAACCCACAATGAAAGTGTCACAATAATTATTAAATTCTCTTTGTCCAGGATATCCATTCTTCGCAGGTAAAATAGCATATTCCGGATATGGTATTTCTTTATATCTACAATATTTGTACGTCGGATCCCATTCACTTCCTTTCGGTTGCGATAACATAACTGGAAAATATCCCATATTAACCAATGTCCTGTAAAGTGCATAATAAGTCAATGCACCTCCACAGTTTATATTCATCCAAGGACCCACGATTCCTATTTGGTATTTATGTGCAAGCGCACATTTGACAGCATTAATAAAATCGCCTTTCTTATATAGATGCTCAAAATATCTTCTACTAATATTTCCTTTTATTTCATCATGAATTCGGTTATCAACAAGCCATTCAACCGGTGTTTCACGATACAAAGAAATATTTTTTAATATTTTTTCAAACAATTGATAACCTTTTAAACTATTAATGATAACTGCACTGGTTCCACCATCATCATCGAGCATCGCATCTCGTTCTCGTATTCCCCAATAATCTCCTAACGTAATATCAGACACATGTGGTAATTCTGCAAACTGACACTCATAGCAACAATTTCTTAATATCAATTCACTGTGAAATCCTTGCTCATACTCATTCAGTTCATATTTTTCCATTATTCTTGTATTATCTTTATAATTCAAGAACATATTCCTAGAACTATTTCTCCACCCTTTTTCTTTCGTTCTAAATTCTACTGATTCAACTTCTTTTTTTTGAGAAGCATCAATATAATCCCGAAGCATTTGATATGATGGAACTCCATGGCACAACGTGTCTATTATAAAAACTCCTTCACCCTCATCTTTATCTAACACATTTTTCAAAGCCGCAGCCTGGCAGGGTGTGCCACTAAATAACACCAACCTATTCTCTGCTCTTAGTTTTTTAACTTGTCTATAAACTTTTCCTATATCGCTTTGAACATACTTAGATTTTCTCAATCGTCCTAATTCTTCTATACTTTCTATTTCTATATGGGATACTTTACAATCATCTCCCATCGCTGCTCCAACAACAGCACCACCACATCTTAAAATTTCCTCCGCAAAAAGAGTAAATGCACCTCCTGAAGAACTCTTTTTTCTTACTTCATCATTTGCTTGTACAGCATAGCATTTAAGAATCTTATCTTCTTTCTCCGGTAAGTTCAGTACCGGACAAGCTTTTCTGCACATATCACATTGGATGCATAATGTATTATTAATGAATGGACTTACAAAACCGAGTTCACCAGGTATCATCTCAATTGCCCCAACAGGACATACGTTATCACATGCCGCACATCCTGTACAAAACTTATCAGAATCTTCTATTTCTTTTAATAAAAAATTTTCCTCGTTTTTATATTCAACCATAGTTCACTCTCTTTCTAATACTATCCGCTTTTACAACCATCCTAAAAGCAAAAAAATACAGCCATGCTAAATTGTACTTAAAAATTAGGCAATTCTCCCATTTTTATTCTCT
>NZ_QUGD01000016.1:0-58507 GCF_003478795.1 Clostridium sp. AF21-20LB
GCCCAGTCGGACCCGCAGCGCCCGCAGCCCCGTCAGCGCCAGCCGGGCCCAGTCGGACCCGCAGCGCCCGCAGCCCCGTCAGCGCCAGCCGGCCCAGCTGGACCCGCAGGACCGGTAGCGCCGGTCGGCCCAGTCGGACCAGCCGGACCCGTAGCGCCGTCCAGTCCATCGAGTCCGGCAGCACCAGTGGGACCGACAGGTCCGATCGGTCCGGGGCAGCCGCGTGGTCCTATGGGACCGGGACGACAGCAGTTGTAGGGTTCAAAAGAACCGGGACAGCCGCGATCGCGTCCATAGCCTCCATAGCCGTTATTTTTATAGTCACTATCATCAAAATAGTAGGGATAATTACATGAATGGCGAAACATAAAAAACTCCTTTCCAGATTTAGGACATCCATCCTGATGTAGTATATGTGTGCGATGAAAGAGATGTGCATTAGCAGAAAAGGGCTGGGAAATTGAGGGCTGGGAACTGTGGAATATTATAAGTGTGGAAGACGGTAAGAATGAATGTAGGAAGTGTGGATGCCGCTGGATGGAACGACTCCCGGTCCGCCGCTCAGACCACCGCAGAGGTCGGAGAGAATGTCACAAGATAGGTAATCAGTTTGTTTTATGGTTTGAGGAGATGGTTTGAAAGTATTCTTCATTTGTCAAAACCGCCGGAGAATCCGGGCGGATTTTTTTTGTTTTCTTATGATAATACAGTGCCTTATCATAGTTTCCCATCCGATCATAGCAGACGCAGAGCTGGATTAAAGGAATGAAATCATAGTAATCGGCTTCGATAAAGGCATTTGGATGATATTCTGGTCGGTCTTTGAGGGCAAGCTGGTACCAGAAAACAGCCTGGGAAATTTCGCCGAGGGAAAGTTTCAACCGTCCAATCTCACAGCAGGTTTTAGCACGTGGGCGGTCGTAGAGAAAACTCTGGAACAGGGAAAGCTGACTGGCAGCTATATTTCTGAGTATTTCATGGCAGCGCGCCAGAAGCAGACAGGCGTCCGCCTTATTTTCATACCACCCGTCCGGTTCGTTTAGGAAATGTTCCAGAACCGGGCGGGCTTTTTCGTATTGTTTGTGGTCGATGAGTTCGCGGGCGTAGTAGTATTGATGGCGCGGATCGAGCAGTTCGCCGTCTGCAAGCATTGTTTCATAGATTTTCAGGTTCCGGTCAGAATGGGTGAAAGCGGAAGCAGGCTTCCGGTGTTCGATCTGAATAGGAGAATAGAGAATTCTGCCGCGTGGCGCGATGGCTTCGTGGACGCGTCCTTTCCAGAGAAAATGCCGGTCCGTTCGCAAAATCCGTTCGCGATCGTAGGTAAATGCAGGTGTGCCGTCCGGCTGGAATCCAGCGATGTATTTCATCATGACAACGTCGGGCTGCGGGGATTTGCTTAAAGTTTCTTTCAACTTTAAAATCGCTGTAATCGATTCTGCGGGAACGACATCGTCGGCGTCGAGCCACATCCAGTATTCGGTTGTGACCTTTTCACAGATGAAATTGCGCGCGGCGGCGAAATCATCGTTCCACGGGTAGTGATAAATATGTTTGGTGTATTGCCGGGCGATTTCTACAGTTCGATCGGTGGAACCGGTGTCGGCGACGAGGATTTCATCCGCAAATTGTATGGCAGATGCTAAAACACGCGTCAAAACGGCTTCTTCATTTTTGACGATCATACATAGGCTGAGGCGGATCATGGGATCTCCAAAATCAATATCAAATTGATATTAATATATGAAAGAAGTTTTTAGATGTGTACAGACATTATATATATAATTATATAAGGATAAACAGGAGAAAAGTAACGTACTTTTCTCCTGAAATGATGGCTGCAATTCACTCTGCGCTATTTAACAGCACTTGAAAAAAATATTATAGAGCTTCGAAAAAAGCATCGGTCAATTTCTGTATATTCAGATACGGGTTCTCATAATCAAAACTACGCATCCGTCCCTTGGCAGCCAGAACACCGAGCTGGATCGGCTCAGCGATATCCGAATTGAGCCGATCATCGAGCATACCGCTGATGAAACCGCCGGCAAAGGAATCACCGGCGCCGGTATCGTTGTTTAACTGGTACTGGTAGAGCTTTTTGTGGCGGACTGTGCGGATCTGACATACGCCGTCCTTAAAATGGATCAGCTCATGGCGGTCATCGTGCTTGACAATGAGGGTGCGGGTGGGATCCGGGTTGATCGCAGAAAAATACTCACAGAGGTTCGCGTAGAGCGGACGGGCGCTGCGGGCATTGAAGCCGAGGTTTTTCTTTTCGGATTTATTTAAGAAAACATAATCGGCATATGCGATCAGTGGCTGTAAGCGCTCACGGCGCAGCGATGTATACTCAAAACCAGGATCCATGCTGACTTTCATGGCAGGATTTAAATGTTTTGCCTGGATGACCGATTGCATGATTGCCTCGAATTGGTCGAAATCAGACAGAGATGACAGGTGGATCCAGCGCGCCTGCGCGAGGTACTCCGCCAGTGTGGTTCCCGTCCGGGCTTCCTGTTCATGGATGCGGTCTAAGAGAGTGTTGTTGGCACACGGCGCGATCTTGATGCAATTGCGCGTGTGATTATAAAGGCGGACAATCGATTTGGCAATCGCTTTGGAATATGGATCGTCGAAGCGCTCGCGCGTGGTAAACAGCCAGTCACGGTTATCCAGGTGCGCCAGCTCGGCGTCAATGTCATTTGTCTTGCCGAAGCGCAGATCGAATGGACTGGGCGTGCCGCACACGCCGACGTAAGCGACCTGCAGGTTAGGGAGAATATGCTTTGCCACTTTCAGGGTGATGAAAGCAGAACCGCCGATCTGGGTTGTGTATTCCTTGCCTTTTATCGCCAGCTCCTGAATATCGTTTTCCACATCGGAAATCGGGTTGCTTAAGTTCTCGTCGCCTCCACCGGCGGATGTCTCCACCAGATCAAGCCCGGTGCAGTGAAACATATAGTCATAATTGATAGCGCCAATGCAAATAATATCTAAACCTGCCATGAGATTCTACCTCTTTTGTCCGTGTATTTTTTAGTATTTAAAATGAAGAGCGGTGCGGGATTTTTGCTTTTTCAGCAGGATCTCGCACCAGCACCATTTACAGAATATAACACGGTTTTTCGTTTGTCAAATAAAATGTAAAATTAGTGTAAAAAAGACGCGGAAAAGTGCCGAAAAGCCTTTATTTATAAGAAAAAACTACATTTTTTATTAGAGAAAATAAAGAAAAAAGATGGGGAGAAAGAGTGGAAAATGAGAATGGGAAAATAGGGGAGATGGAGAAAAAGGGAATGGAAAAGTGCGGATGGACAGCGGGTGAAATGTTCAGTATAATTTGATGGAATAGAGATAGAATGGACAGGAAACGAAGGGAGGAGAGTGCGATAAAAGATCGAATCAAGGAAAAGCAGAATGAGAAATCAGAGGGGATGGAAAGAGTGGTTTTAACCCGCCTCCATCTCAGCGCCTCCGCCCTTAAATATTTAGCACTCCTGGCGATGACGGCAGACCACATTGCGGTGATCTGCAGACCGGTTCCGGGATTCCGGACATTTGGGGATCTGGCGTTTCCATTGTTCGCCTTTTTATTAGTAGAAGGTTTTTTTCACACGCGGGATCGCAGATGTTATGGACGGAGGCTGCTTTTGGCGGCGGTTGTGTCGGAGATTCCGTATGATCTGGCATTTTCCGGACGGTGGATGGATGCACAGCACCAGAATGTCTGCCTGACCTTTTTTCTGGCGCTGGTTGCGATGGAGCTGTTAGAGCGGTATGGAAACGGTATCTGGGAGAAGCTGGTGCTAACGGCAGTGTTCTGTACGCTGACAGAAGCGGCGGGAGCAGACGGCGGCGCATGGGGGATGGGAATGGTGCTGGCATTTTATTTTTGTGTAATAGGAAATTCCTTGGAATTCCCTATTACACAAAAAGGCACTAACGTGCCAAGGAACATTCTTTTTCATGAGAAAACGGCAGGGGTGTTTATGAAGATAATCGTTGCCGTTCTCATCGGAGCGTTCGCGTGGCAGGAACCCCTCTGGGTGCTGGCGCTCACGGCTGTCTGCTTCATGTTATATGATGGCTCCAGAGGTCGGAGCAGATTTCGTTCCTTCTTTTATGTCTATTATCCGGCGCATCTTTTGACGCTGTATTTTGTGGGAAAATGGCTGGGATGACTTTTATCCTATGGGAATTTTTGACAATTTTCGGGCGTAAAACACGCCCTTTTTTTATTTCCAGGTCAGGCAAAAAAACTTGACAATAAAGTTAGCATGTGCTAACCTTATGTATGGGTTAGGAGAAACTAATGAAAATTAGTCTCATCTAATGAAAATTAGCTCTCTCTAACAACTGTTAGCAGGCACTAATGAAAATTAATGTACGCGAATCAATTAGATTACCGGCAGATGAAAACAGCCGTTTCCGCCAAGTGAGACATCATGACGGGCAGAAGGTGGAAAAACAGAGGAAGGAGAATCGTATGCAGGGAGCAATGCCGATTTCGATGGCAACCGTAGGAACCGCCTATACGATCAAAAAGATCAGCGGAAACACAGAGGTTCGTTCTCATTTAAAATCCATGGGATTTAACGAGGGAACCGAAGTAAAATTGATAACCCAGCTGGACGGAGACGTGATTATTCACGTAAAGGAGTCCAGAGTGGCTATAAATAAGGATCAGGCAAGACACATTCTGATCTAAGACAAGGGAATGGGGATATTCCGGAGCAGGTTGTATGGTAGAAAAGCAGACGGAATCCCGAGTAAAAAATTGGAATGGTTAGGAGGAACAGAGAATGACGCTTAAAGATGCACAGGTTGGATCTACCGTCAAAGTTGTCAAGATTCATGGCGAAGGCGCATACAAACGCCGCATCATGGATATGGGCATCACGAAGGGAAGCGAGATTTTTATTCGAAAAGTAGCTCCGCTGGGCGACCCGGTAGAGGTTACGATTCGTGGATATGAGCTTTCACTTCGTAAAGCCGATGCTGAGTGCGTAGATGTTCAGACAGTTTAATAAGTTTGATTAAAAAAGCAGGAGGATGAAAAATGGCAATTCATATTGCTTTGGCGGGTAACCCGAACTGCGGTAAAACAACCATGTTTAACGCACTGACGGGTGCAAACCAGTATGTAGGTAACTGGCCGGGTGTTACAGTTGAGAAGAAAACCGGTAAATTAAAAGATGCTTCGGGAGAGAGGTAAATGTAACGGACCTTCCAGGAGTTTATTCCCTTTCTCCGTATACACTGGAGGAAGTTGTAACCCGTGATTTTATCTTAAAAGAGAATCCGGATGTCATCGTAGACTTAGTCGATGCAACCAACATTGAGCGTAACCTGTATCTGACCACACAGCTGATCGAGACAGGTATTCCGGTTGTTATCGCTTTAAATATGTGCGATCTTCTGAAGAAGAACGGCATCAACATTGATGTAAAGGCACTGTCCAAGAAACTTGGCTGCCCGATCATTGAGACTTCCGCGCTGAAGAAAACCGGTCTAAAGGAAGTTATTGCAGAGGCAATCAAAGTTGCAAAGAGCCATGCAACAGGCACTGTAAGCGCTATTTTCGAGGGCAGCGTAGAGGATAAAGTAAGCGCAATCGAGGCAGAGCTTCCGTCCAGCATTCCGGAAGCAGAGAAGAGATGGTACGCAATCAAAGTTCTCGAGAATGACAGCAAGGTTGTAGAGCAGCTTGGTCTTAGTGCAGACAACCGTTTCTCCCGTTACACCAAGGAGCTGGAGAAAGAGTTTGATGATGACGCTGAGTCCGTTATCACTGACCAGAGATATGTATACATCCAGAAGGTTATCGAGGAGACCGTAAAGAAACCGGCTCAGAAGATGAGTCTTTCGGATAAGATCGATAGCATCGTAACCAACCGTTTACTTGGTATTCCGATCTTTGTTCTTGTTATGTGGGCGGTTTACTATGTATCCGTTACTACCGTTGGTACATTCGTAACAGACTGGACCAATGATACATTTGTTGGCGCAATTCAGGGCTGGGCTGGCGATGCACTGGCAGCAGCAGGCGCTTCTGACCTGATTGTAAGCCTTGTAGTGGATGGTATCATCGGCGGTGTTGGTGCCGTTCTTGGTTTCGTTCCGCAGATGGCTATCCTGTTCCTCTTCCTTTCCATTCTGGAAGATTGTGGTTACATGGTACGTATCGCATTCGTTATGGACCGTGTATTCCGTCACTTCGGATTGTCCGGTAAGAGCTTCATCCCGCTGCTGATTTCTTCTGGCTGCGGCGTTCCTGGTATCATGGCGTCCAAGACCATCGAGCAGGACAACGACAGACGTCTTACCATCATGACAGCAACCTTCGTTCCGTGTGGTGCGAAGCTGCCGGTTATCGCTCTGATGGGCGGCGTTATGGCTGGTTATATGAGCGGCGACATGGATCTGGCTACTATGATGGCTCCGATCATGTACTTTGTAGGTATCGCTGCGGTTCTTGTATCCGCGATCATGTTAAAGAAGACCAAACCGTTCTCCGGCAAACCAGCTCCGTTCGTTATGGAGCTTCCGGCGTACCACATTCCGTCCGCTAAGACCGTTCTCCTTCATGTTTGGGAGCGTCTGAAGGGATTCATCATCAAGGCTGGTACAATCCTGTTCCTGGCTTGCGTTGTTATGTGGTTCCTGTCCTCCTTCGGATTTGTAGACGGTGGATTTGGTCTGGTAGAAGAATCTGCTGATTCTATCCTGGCTATGCTGGGCGGCGCTATCGCAATCCTGTTCCGTCCGCTTGGTTTCGGCGAGTGGCAGCCGGTTGCAGCTTCCATCACTGGTTTCACAGCAAAAGAGGCTATCGTTTCCACCATGGGCGTTCTGGCAAATGTATCCGAGGATCTGTCTGAGGAGACCGATGTCGTAGCAGCAGCAATCCAGACATGGTTCCCGACAACCATCGCAGCCTTTACATTCCTGCTGTTCAACCTGCTTGACTCTCCGTGTCTGGCAGCTATCGCAACGATGGCACAGCAGCTCCAGTCCAGAAAATGGTTCTGGTTCGCTATCCTGTATCAGAATCTCTTCGCTTACGCTGTATCCCTGATTGTATATCAGTTAGGTGGTCTGGTACTTGGCGCAGTTGCATTCAACGTATGGACTATCGTGGCAGCAGTCCTTTTGGTATTCATGCTCTTCATGCTGTTCCGTCCGGATCCATACAAGGATCAGAAGAGCTACACAAGAAGCTCTGTAGAGGCAGCTTCATAAGTTAGTTTCTAAATGAAAAATAAAACAGGTTCTGCCGTCCGGCCGGTGGTTTTGCGTTTCCGCTGACCGGGCATCGGCAGGTGCCTGTAATCATAAGTGATAAAATTAATCCTTTATAAGGCTGCCTCGGATAGCAGGATGAAAGTCTGCTGTTTGGAGGCAGCTTTATTCGATTTCAAAAAAGAAAAGGAGAAAGCATAGATGGGAGATTCATCCGGCTCCATGTTTTATGGTGTGATTGGTTTTCTGGTAGTTTATTTTGTAGGATATTTTATCTGCCGTGTGTATGATAAAATAAAAAAGATACTCCGAAGCCATTCATCGAAAAGTCAGAGAAGAGAGGACGATAACGTATGAGACCGATTGATATTGGAATTTTAATTGTAGTAGCGATTTTGCTTTTGCTGGCATTACGTTCGGCGATCCGTCATTACACGGGAAAGGGCGGCGGATGCTGCGGATGCTCCGGTGGAAGCTGCGGTTCCTGCGGCAGCGATGGGAATGCTGGTGCGCGCGGCGAAGATCTTTCCAAGAAAGCGGTTACAGCGGGTACCCCGTCCAAGATCATGCGGATCGAGGGTATGCACTGTGCAAACTGCAAGAAATCCGTTGAAAAAGCCCTGACCGCCCAGAACGGCGTCATCCGTGCAGATGCGGACGTAGACAGAGGCATTGCCCGCGTGTTCTATGAGAATGGCGTGGACGATGCGAAGCTGCAGGAAGCGGTTGAAAAAGAGGGATTTGTGGTTAAGAATATTGAGACGGTTGTCTAAGAGAAAAAGTGTGATCCTGTTCTGGTGTTACTGTTCACGCAAACGTGCCCAGTAACGGAATTTGCCGTGGCTTCGCATTTAAATACGGCAAATTCCTGCTGCCACCACGTTTTCTTACGGCACTTTCGGTTCCAAAAGTGCCTACCCGTGTACAGTAACGTTCTGGTTTCAGATGTGCTGGATAGGTTTATTTTGTATCGCAAAATAAAAAGACTTGTGGTATACTTGGAAAAAATGATAAAACTTATACAGAGAGGCAGAACGTATGATCAAGATTATAAAAGAAGCACAGGTTCGAAGCGAGGAAGATAATCGGAATCTGCGAGAGACCGTGGCGGGGATTATTGGTGAGGTCCGGGGGCGCGGGGACGCGGCTCTGAGGGAGTACAATGAGAAGTTTGACGGATGTACCGTGAATCGCTGCGGGTCAGCCGGGAGGAGATTGATGCGGCTTATAAGGAGCTGGGCGAGCAGGAGCTGGCGGATCTGAAAGCGGCGCATCACAATATTGAGGCATTTGCGAACGCGCAGAGGCAGACAGTGAAACCCCTTGACAATTTCAGCCCAGAGCCGGGGGTCTTTTTAGGACACCGCATCATTCCGGTGGAGTCCTGCTGCTGTTATGTGCCGGGCGGCAATTATCCACTGTATTCCACGGCACTGATGTTAGCGACTCCGGCGAAGGCAGCGGGAGTAAAACGTATCACCGCCTGCTCTCCGGTAGTGCGGGGAACGGGTCATATTAACGCCAAGACACTGGTTGCGATGGATCTGGCTGGCGTGGATGAGATCTACGCACTGGGCGGCGCACAGGCGATCGCAGCATTTTCCTATGGAACTGAGAGCATCAAGCCGGTGGATATTATTGTAGGACCGGGTAACCGCTTCGTAACCGAGGCGAAACGTCAGTGCTACGGGCAGGTCGGCATCGACTTTGTAGCCGGACCGAGCGAGGTCCTGGTAATTGCGGACGGAAAAGCGAGTGCGAAGGTTGTAGCTGCCGATCTGCTGGCACAGTCCGAGCATGATGTCAATGCGAAAGGCATTCTTCTGACAACGGATGAGGCATTTGGAAAGAGCGTGATTGAGGCGGTAGAGGAAGAGCTGAAGATTCTGGATACGGCAAAGATTGCGAGACAGTCCTGGGATACGTTTGGAGAGATCGGCGTGGTAGACAGCCTGGACGAGGCAGTTCAGTATGCGAATGAGTATGCACCGGAGCATCTGGAGATCAACGTGGAAGATCCGGATGCACTGATTCCGAAGCTGGTTAATTACGGCTCCCTGTTTATCGGTCAGAATACGGCGGAGGTATTTGGTGATTATGCTTCCGGAACCAACCACACACTTCCGACTCTTCGGGCGGCACGTTATACCGGTGGCGTCTGGGTTGGTACATTCTTAAAGACCTGTACCCACCAGAGCATGACCCCGGAGGCATCCGCGCGGATCGCACCGCTTGTATCGCGTATGGCGCATGGAGAAGGATTATCTGGACATGCAGCGGCTGCGGATGCAAGAAAATAGGGAAAATAGAAAATAATAGAATAAAACCCTCAGATGTTGCAGCATCTGGGGGTTTTGGTGTTTCAAAGCATACCGCCTGCCATTCTTGTCTCTTATTCCGGATAAACCAGTCTCTCCGGACCAATTCCATCTAAGACTTCGCGCAGAAAGCGGTCAGCCAGCCAGTTTGCCATCGGCAGGTTCATATCGAGGTAGTTGCCGCAATCTTTTGCACAAGCACCCGGAACCTCGTCTTTGTAGTCGCGCATGAAAGTAAAGAGCCCTTTCATCAGCGGCACGATCTCCTCGGATGTCAGGTCGCCTGCGAGAAGCAGGTAGAAGCCGGTGCGGCAGCCCATCGGTCCGAAGTAGAGGACGCGGTCTTTCCACTCCTCGTTATTTCGCAGCCAGGTGGCAGCCAGGTGCTCGATGGTGTGAACCTCCGCCGTATTCATGACTGGCTCATAGTTGGGGCGTGTCATGCGGATATCAAAGGTGGTGATGACCTGATCGCCCACGCGATCCTTACGGGATACATAGACGCCAGGGAGCAGTTTCAGATGGTCGATAGTAAAACTGGTAATTTTATCCATAAAAAAATACCTCCTAAATCAAAAATGCCTGTCCTTATTATATAAAGAAACAGGCATAAGAACAAGCACTTATTTTTTTGCAGTCTTAAAAACGCGGAAGCCAGCTACTACATTTAAAGCAAGAAACGCAGGAATACAGATAGACTCAATAGAGGGATAGATATCCTGGATACCGCTGATATCCTGAGTCATCATGCGAAGATTGATGTCATGAAGGGAAAGCAGCAGAAAGAGTGCAAAGCAGGCATAACTGCCAAGCGTAAGGATGTATGCCATAGTTTTACCTGTAAAAAAAGCAAGAATGGCAAGTAAAAAGCTTAGTGGGAATAAAACTAAAAGAAAGAGACTCATAAATCAATACCTCCTGTTAAGTAATAGAGACAGTATACAGGATGGAATAGACAACCGTGTTACTTATTCCTTAATAAATCCTTACATATGTATACTTGATGTTTGCATAATAAATAAAAATGAAAAACAATAGGCAGAAATGCATAAAAATGCATAAATGACGTATAAAACATAAAAAAATGTATAAAAAATCTCTTGACGCATAGAACTTTCCTATGCTATAATCTTTCAGAATATGAACAAAGGCGTTCATGGGCTCTGCTCATGGACGCCTTTTTTGCAGAATCAGACAATTTATAAAATACGTCTGTAATGATGTGAAAAACGCATCTGAGGAAAAACAGATTTGCTCAAATGTGAGGCTATTGAGAATGAAAAAGTAAACTGCCTGCATGAAGCTATTCACAGGCGGGGTACGAGAGAGAAAGGAATGGTGACCAGATGGAGAAACCGGTATATCTTCTGTTGGAAAACGGCGACTATTTTGAGGGAAAAAGCTTTGGCGCTCCTTTACGTGAAGTGACCGGAGAAGTCGTATTCACAACCGGTATGACAGGATACCTTGAGACGATCACAGATCCCAGCTATTTTGGACAGATTGTCGTTCAGACATTTCCGTTAATCGGAAACTACGGAGTGATTCCGCAGGACTTCGAGAATGAAGAGGTATATTTATCAGCCTATATCGTAAAAGAGTGGTGTCAGGAACCTTCCAACTTCAGATGCAGTGGGGATCTTGACACCTTTTTTAAAGAAAGAAACATCCCGGGCGTCTATGGAATCGATACGAGAAAGCTGGCAAAAACCATTCGTGAATCCGGTTCGATGAACGGCTGGCTGACCGAGGTGAAGCCGCCGTATGATGCGAAAAAGCTGGAGGAAGTGAAAAACTTCCACATTACAAAGGCAGTTGAAACCGTTACACCAAAGAAATGTGAGATCAAACCGGCGGATGAGAAAGAAGAGTTCCAGATTGTGCTCTGGGATTTCGGCGCAAAGGAAAATATCATCCGCGAGCTGACTAGGCGCGGATGCCGCGTGGCTGACCTTCCGGCAGGTACGACGGCGGAGGAGATTCTTAAGATGAATCCGGACGGAATCATGCTTTCCAACGGTCCAGGCAACCCAGAGGACAACCCGGAGATCATCGAGGAGATCCGAAAGATTACGAAGGCTGGAAAACCGATGTTCGGCATCTGCCTGGGACACCAGCTGCTGGCGATTGCCAAGGGCGCGAAGACTGGAAAGATGAAATTCGGTCACAGAGGTGCGAACCAGCCGGTCAAGGATCTGACGACCGGACGCGTCTACATCAGCAGCCAGAACCACGGCTATGAGGTACTGCGCGATACGCTGCCGGAGGGCGCGGAGGAGACATTTATCAATGTCAACGACGGCACCTGCGAGGGGATCACCTACCACGATATGCCGGCATTTACCGTCCAGTTCCATCCAGAGGCTTGTGCAGGTCCGAAGGATACGGAAGAGCTGTTTGGGCGTTTCATTCAGATGATGAGAGATTATAAGGAAAAGGAGGGCGCGTCATGCCGTTAAATAAATCCCTGAAAAAAGTTATGGTAATCGGTTCCGGCCCTATCGTCATCGGTCAGGCGGCAGAGTTTGACTATGCAGGAACGCAGGCGTGCCGGGCTTTAAAAGAGGAAGGTCTGGAGGTCGTTTTAGTAAACTCCAACCCGGCAACCATCATGACGGACAGCGCCATTGCGGATCACGTATACATCGAGCCGCTGACCCTGGAATTTGTCAAGAGAATCATTGAAAAAGAGAAGCCTGACAGCATCCTGTCCACCCTGGGCGGACAGACCGGACTGACACTGTCCATGGAGCTTGCCAAAGAAGGTTTCTTAAAGAGCCACAATGTAACGCTTCTCGGCGCGTCCCCGGAGACCATCGATAAGGCGGAGGACCGCCAGTGCTTTAAAGATACGATGGAAGCTATCGGTGAGCCGGTCATTCCGTCCAAGGTTGTCACCACCATCGAGGATGCGCTTGATTTTGCCGAGGTTATTTCTTACCCGGTTATCGTGCGTCCGGCCTTTACCCTGGGCGGTACCGGCGGCGGTATTGCGGCAAATAAAGAAGAGCTTTACAACATCGCGGAGGCGGGTATCCGCCTGTCACCGATCAATCAGATTCTGGTTGAGAAATGTATTTCCGGATGGAAGGAGATCGAGTTTGAGGTAATGCGCGATGCCATCGGCAACGAGATTACGGTCTGCTCGATGGAAAACTTTGACCCGGTCGGCGTCCACACCGGCGACTCCATTGTTATCGCACCGGCTGTGACGCTGGCGGATAAGGAATACCAGATGCTTCGTTCTGCAGCGCTGAATATTATCCAGGCGATGGGCATCGAGGGCGGCTGCAACTGCCAGTTTGCGCTGAATCCGGAGAGCTTTGAATATGCCGTTATCGAGGTAAACCCGCGTGTATCCCGTTCTTCCGCCCTTGCTTCGAAAGCAACCGGATATCCGATTGCCCGCGTGGCAACTAAGATTGCGATCGGTTATCATCTGGACGAGATCCCGAACGAGGTAACCGGCGAGACGATGGCATGCTTCGAGCCGGCCCTTGACTATGTAACGGTTAAATTCCCGAAATGGCCATTTGATAAATTCGTTTACGGACGCCGGAAGCTGGGTACCCAGATGAAGGCAACCGGCGAGGTTATGGCGATCGGCCGCAACTTTGAGCAGGCGCTCATGAAGCAGTCCGCGGCGCGGAGATCTCCCAGAACAGCCTGAATATGAAGAAACTGGCGCCGATGAGTGTGGAAGAGCTGAGAGAAAAAATTCTGGCGCAGGATGACGAGCGTCTGTTTGCAATCTATGAGAGCTTCAAGCGCGGCGTGACCGTTGCCGAGATTCATGAGTTGACCAAGATCGACGAGTGGTTCTTAAATAAACTGATGCATATCCTGTCCCTGGAACGCCGGATGCAGTCTGAGACTCTGAGCGATGCGCTTTATATGGAAGCCAAACAGAACGGATTCCCGGATGCAGTCATCAAGGAGATGACCGGGCTTTCGGAAATCAAGCATGTTCCGGCATGCTACCGCATGGTTGATACCTGCAGCGCTGAGTTTACGGCAAGTACCCCTTACTTCTACAGCACCTTCGGCGAGGAAGATGAGGCAGAAGAATTTATTAAAGAGAATGCAAGCGGAAAACCGGTTGTTATGGTATTTGGTTCCGGTCCGATCCGTATCGGTCAGGGTATCGAGTTCGATTTCGCCTCTGTTCACTGCGTATGGTCGTTAAAGAGAGCCGGTTATGAGGTTGTCATCGTAAATAACAACCCGGAGACCGTTTCCACCGACTTCAACGTAGCAGACCGTCTGTATTTTGAGCCGCTGACACCGGAGGATGTGCTGGATATTATCCGGATCGAGAAGCCGATCGGCGCAGTTGTGGCCTTTGGCGGACAGACAGCGATCCGTCTGACAAAATGCCTTGTAGAGAACAATATTCCGGTTCTCGGCACTCCGGCAGACAGCATCGATATGGCGGAGGATCGCGGACGTTTCGCAGCCCTGCTGAAAAAATTAAATATGAAACAGGCAGCGGGTCAGACCGTTTACACTGAGGATGAGGCAATCCAGGCGGCAAATCATCTGGCTATCCGGTTCTGATGCGTCCGAGCTATGTATTAGGCGGACAAAACATGATTATCGCGTACAACGACGCCGATATTCATGAGTATATGAAGATTATTCTCTCACACAAGATTGAGAATGCGATCCTGATTGATAAATACCTGATGGGTACCGAGCTGGAGGTCGACGCGATCTGCGACGGCGAAACGGTTCTGATTCCGGGTATCATGGAGCACATCGAGCGTGCGGGTGTCCATTCCGGTGACTCCATCGCGGTATATCCGGCATTTATGCTGACCGAGAGCCAGAAAGACCGTCTGGTGGACTATTCCATCCGTCTGGCGCTGTCCATGAATACGAAAGGCCTGATCAATATCCAGTATGTCCTGCATGAGGATACGATCTATATCATCGAGGTCAACCCGCGTTCGTCCCGTACCGTGCCGTACATCAGCAAGGTAACCGGCGTGCCGATGGTTGATCTGGCAACCCGCATCATGATGGGCGAGAAGCTGGCTGACATGGGCTACGAGACAGGCCTGTATCCGTGCTCTCCGTACTACGCAGTCAAGGTTCCGGTCTTCTCTTTTGAGAAGCTGTCCAACGTAGACACACAGCTCGGACCGGAAATGAAATCGACCGGCGAGGTACTGGGTATCGCCCGGACGATGGAGGAAGCGCTGTTCAAAGGCCTGGTAGCAGCCGGATATACGATGAAGCGCGAGGGCGGCGTCTTAATCAGTGTCCGCGATACCGATAAGAGCGACCTGCGCGAGCTGGTTAAAGAGTATGTGGCGATGGGATTCCACATCTACGCGACCTCCGGTACTGCAAGCCGGTTAAACAGCGTCGGCATTTCTTCAACGTTAGTCAAGAAGCCGAAGGAAGCCAAAGAGGGAGAGGAGACGACCATTTCTCTGCTGGAAGAAGGAAAGATCAGCTATGTAATTTCCACTTCCAAGACGGGACGCCAGCCGGGACGCGACAGTGTCCGCCTGAGAAGAAAGGCAGTCGAGCTTGGTATTCCGTGCCTGACATCGCTTGATACCGCGGCTGTCCTGGCGCTGACCCTGGAAAGCAAGTACAACGAGGATAACGTTGAACTGGTAGATATCGCGCACATTGCACATGGTGCAGCGGCTAGAAAAGAGCTGAGCCAGATGGAAAAACCGGAAGAAATCCAGATTCCGGGTTATGTGCTTCAGGAGCATGAGAACGACTAAAAAGAACGATGGTCTGCATGGATTCTGCGTTTTGAGGGTTGCGGAATCCGTGCAGGCTGAAATCTTTTGCGAAGGCAAAATTTGACAGAATCATATATGACGGAAAAAGTGGATTAATATTTTAAAGAAAGGAAGAGGAGGAAAAGCAGATGGCAAAATTTATTTTTGTGACAGGCGGTGTTGTATCAGGATTGGGGAAGGGTATTACAGCAGCGTCTCTGGGACGCCTTTTGAAGGCACGGGGATTTAAGGTAGCAGCGCAGAAGCTGGATCCGTATATCAACGTCGATCCGGGAACCATGAGCCCGTATCAGCACGGCGAAGTATTCGTAACAAACGACGGTGCGGAGACGGATCTGGATTTGGGACATTATGAGCGTTTTATAGATGAAGATTTAAACCGTTATTCTAATCTGACGACCGGTAAGGTCTACTGGAATGTGCTAAATAAAGAGCGCCGCGGCGAATATCTGGGCGAGACGGTACAGGTGATTCCACATATCACAAATGAGATAAAATCATTTATCTATCCGTGCAGGAAAAGACCGATGCGGACATCGTTATCACAGAGATCGGCGGAACGACCGGCGATATTGAGTCACAGCCGTTCCTGGAAGCCATCCGCCAGGTGTCCTGCGAGGCGGGACGCAGCAACTGCCTCTTCATCCATGTAACCCTGATTCCGTATCTGGAATCTTCCGGCGAGCATAAATCTAAACCGACCCAGCATTCAGTCAAACAGCTGCAGTCCTTCGGCATCATGCCGGATATCATCGTGGCGCGCTGTGACCGTCCGGTGGACGATCCGTCCATTTTCCGCAAGATCGCACTGTTCTGCAACGTCAAAGAGGACTGCGTCATCGAGAACCTGACCCTTCCGGTTCTCTACGAGGCGCCGATCATGCTGGAGGAAGCAGGACTTGCCAAGATCGTGCTTCGCGAGCTGGGCATCGAGAAAGCGCCGCAGGAGTGCGATCTGACGGAGTGGAAACATATGCTGGACCGCATCAAGAACAGCCGCAAGACGGTCAAGATTTCCCTGGTCGGCAAGTACGTCAAACTGCACGACTCCTATCTGTCGATCGTAGAATCCCTGCACCATGCCGGATGGGAAAATGGCGCGCAGGTGGAGATCAACTGGGTGGATAGCGAGACGATCACCCCGGAGACGGCACCGGAAATCCTGGGCGGTTCAACCGGTATCATCGTGCCGGGCGGCTTCGGCATCCGAGGCATCGAGGGCATGATTGCGGCAGCTGATTATGCGAGAAGAAACAATATCCCGTACTTTGGCATCTGCCTTGGTATGCAGATCGCGCGATCGCATTTGCCAGAGGCGTGTTAGGCTATGAGGATGCGAACTCAACCGAATTTGCGCCGGACAGCAAGCATCCGGTCATTGCCCTGATGGAAGAGCAGATGGATCTGGCTGACATGGGCGGAACGATGCGTCTGGGTGCATATCCGTGCCGCATCAGTCCGGATACGCTGATGATGAAAGCGTATGGAAAAGGTCTGATCGAAGAGAGACATCGCCATCGTTATGAATTTAACAACAAGTTCCGGGAAGTTTATATGGAGCATGGCGCTATCTTTTCCGGACAGTCTCCGGACGGTACGCTGGTAGAGGCGATGGAGATTCCGGGACATCCGTTCTATCTGGGAGTTCAGTACCATCCGGAGTTCAAGAGCCGCCCGAACCGCGCACATCCGATCTTCCGGGAGTTTGTGAAAGCGGCTCTGGAGGTAAAGGAAAAAAATTCTTAAAATATGGAGAAAATAAAGTATGAAGATCAACGAAAACTATAAAAATCTGGAAGAAAGCTATCTGTTTTCCACCATCGCTAAAAAAGTAGATGAATACAC
Source organism: Clostridium sp. AF21-20LB (assembly GCF_003478795.1). Taxonomy (NCBI): domain Bacteria; kingdom Bacillati; phylum Bacillota; class Clostridia; order Eubacteriales; family Clostridiaceae; genus Clostridium; species Clostridium sp. AF21-20LB. Next base: position 17,174 of record NZ_QUGD01000016.1, read on the forward strand.
CAAAGCCCATCCAGAGGCAAAAGTAATCAAAATGGGTATCGGTGACGTAACCCTTCCGATCTGCCAGAAAGCAGCTGACGCATTTGCAAAAGCAGCTATGGAGCAGGGCAAGGCGGCTACGTTCCATGGATATGGTCCGGAGCAGGGATATGATTTTCTGCGCGTAGCAGTTCAGAAGTATTATGCGTCCTTCCAGGTTGAGGTGGCGGCGGAGGATATATTCATCAGCGACGGCGCGAAGAGTGATGTCGGAAATATCCTCGATCTCTTTGATGCGGACAACACGGTCCTGATCCCGGATCCGGTATACCCGGTTTACATGGATACGAACGTGATGGCAGGCAGAAAGATCGTATTTATGGATGCCAATGTGGAAAATGGCTTTCTTCCGATGCCTCCGAAGGGACAGAAAGCGGATATTATTTATCTCTGCTCCCCGAACAACCCGACTGGCGGTGTGTACAACCGTGAGCAGTTAAAAGAGTGGGTTGACTATGCGAACGAGCAGGATGCGATCCTTTTATTTGATGCGGCGTATGAGTCCTTCGTAGCAGATCCGGCGCTTCCGAGAAGTATTTTTGAGATTGAGGGCGCCAAGACCTGCGCGATCGAGTTCTGCTCCCTTTCGAAGCTGGCAAGCTTTACCGGAACCCGCTGTGGCTATACTGTGGTTCCGTCTGAATTAGAGCGCGGTGGTTCTTCCATCCGCAAGATGTGGCTGCGCCGCCAGACAACCAAGTTTAACGGCGTTTCCTACCCGGTACAGCGCGCCGCAGAGGCAGCTCTTTCACCGGAGGGCATGGCACAGTGCCGCGAGCACCTAGACGTATACCGCACCAATGCGAAGATCATGACAGAGACCTTAAAAGAGCTTGGAATCTGGCACATCGGCGGCGAAAATTCACCGTACATCTGGATGCAGTGCCCGAACGCCATGAAATCCTGGGAGTTTTTCGACGATCTGCTTGCCAAGGCAAATGTGGTCGGCACACCGGGCAGCGGATTTGGTAAGAATGGAGAAGGATTCTTCCGTCTGACTGCATTTGGTACGACTGCGAATACAAAAGAGGCAATGGAGCGGATCAAGAAGGTTTACGGAAAATAAATAGCTCTATTTTATAAATAAGGGGGCTGGTGCATCTGGGGCATTGTTATCCTACGCACCGTCCCTTTTTTGCTGAAGCAGGGAGGTGAGGCTCATGGTGACCTTAAACGATTATCTGTATTCCGGCGATACGATGTTTAAGATTTTAAAGAATTACAGCCGGGATTTGAAAACAGAGGCAAAACAGACAAACAATGAGATAGACCTGATACATGCAAATTTCCTGATTCAGATCCGGGAACTTTTAGAACACAACGATTTCCTGACGACCCAGTCACAGAAGATCCGGGAATTTTATATTCATATGGCAAAGGAATATCCGCTTCTGGCATTTAATTTTAAGGGAAGAATCAAGTCGCTGATCCGCTCGGAGGCGAAATTTAATGGATATATCGTTGAATATATTTATGACTGTTATACGGAACATAAGGCATTTCCGTCGATCTCCGATTTGAAGCGGAGATTGAGCTGTTTCCGCGACCTGATCGCGTACCGGATCGTGATTTCACTGCCGAAGTGTTACCTGAAACCGGGGGAATCGCAGCAGGAGGCAGATATCCGGTACCTCTACCAGATTGCGAATGAACTTCCGGGATTTCTGGAGGAACGCGGGTTTACGGCGGAACCGGCTTACGGGGTGAAGGAGAGTACCTCCCCGTTGATGGATGAGGAGGTAAGGCCGTACTACCGTGATTATGTCTGCGGAAATAGTTCGGATGATTACCAGTCTCTGCATATTACGTTTTACGATAATTGTTCCAGAAGCTATGTGGAGGTACAGCTTCGCACGAAGCACATGGACGATATCGCGGAGATCGGCGTGGCCAATCATTTAAGCTATGAAAAGCGCCAGGAGGGCGAGCGGGCCAGGCGGGATGAGATACCGGAAGGTGCATGTATTTATTTTGATGAAGCATATGAACGCTGTCAGCGCCTGGTATCGCTCAATTTAGCTGAAGTGGATGTCAATATGTTTTCGGCGATCAACAATGACCTAGTCAATGACGGCTGCGGGCTGTACCGGGGGCGGCTGATTCTGCCATATGAGCATTTATCGAGGCATCAGAATGAGCTGGTGGATTGAGGGGGTTCACGGGCAGGCATGAATCTGGTTGCGAATAGTTGACGAAACGGGAAGATTCATATATAGTTGCCTGTAAAGGAAAAATGACCGAAAATGATAGGGAGGAACCAGTTTATGGACCATACATCCTGCCGCCTGCGTCTGGCTGCTATCGCCGATGCACCTGCGATATTGGAAATTTATGCACAATATATGGACACGCCGATCACGTTTGAGACGGAGCTGCCGTCCCTGGAGGAATTTGAGGGGCGCATCCGGGCGATCACGGCAGAATATCCGTGGATTGTCTGCGAGGATGAAACGGGCAGAATCATTGGCTATGCATATGGGCATAAGCAGCTTGAGCGCGCGGCGTACCGTTGGAATGCGGAACTTTCTGAATATCTGGACAGTCGGGTGACGTCGAAGGGCATCGGCAAACGGATGCTTCTGGTGCTTTTAGAGCTTTTAAAGGCACAGGGCATCCACACCGTCTACAGTCTGGTGACAAGTCCGAATGTGAAGAGCGATGCGATGCATAACGGATGCGGATTCCGGACGATGGGCGTGTGCAAAAATACCGGTTATAAGAGCGGAAAATGGCACGATGTTACCTGGTATGAGAAAGCGCTGCTGCCATATGAGGACGTACCGGCGGAGATGATTCCGATTGGGGAGATGGAGAAGGAGACGGTAGATAAGATTTTGGCGTCTTTTTGAACAGAGACATAAAACAAATCTGCATAAAATAAACAGGGCGTATGAAAAAGGAATTTTCCATTTTCATACGCCCTCATCAGTTCTCTTTTATTCACCAGCGCCGTAATGCGCTGTCCATTCATTCACTCAGATTAGTTGAAGTATCTCTTTAACAGACCCTCAAATGCCTTGCCATGTCTAGCCTCGTCACGAGCCATCTCATGAACGGTGTCATGGATTGCATCCAGGTTAGCAGCTTTCGCACGTTTTGCAAGGTCAAATTTGCCTTCGGTTGCGCCGTGCTCAGCCTCTACACGCATCTCCAGGTTCTTCTTGGTGGAATCTGTTACAACCTCACCCAGAAGCTCTGCAAACTTAGCAGCGTGCTCAGCCTCTTCGTAAGCTGCCTTCTCCCAGTACAGACCGATTTCCGGATAGCCCTCTCTGTGAGCCACACGTGCCATCGCCAGGTACATACCAACTTCTCTGCACTCGCCTTCATAGTTAGCTCTTAAATCTTCGAGAATATCCTCGCTGACACCCTGTGCCACACCAACTACGTGCTCAGCTGCCCAGGTCATCTCGCCGGACTGCTCTTTGAACTTGGAAGCCGGAGCGCCGCATACTGGACATTTCTCCGGAGCAGCCTCACCCTCGTATACGTAACCACATACTGTACAGACAAATTTCTTCATAGTCAATTCTCCTTTTCTAAAATAAATTTTTAATTTCGTGTTTTATAGAAACAATAAATAGATAGTAAAGTTGCTTGCAACCATTCTGTTTCATAGGAGCTTTTAAAACGAAATCGTTTATTTGGCTTAAATGAAATCAGTAATGATTACTGATATTAAGATATCATAGATTCCTGTGTTTGTCAATGAAAAAAATAGAAATAATTCTTATTTTTTTCATTTTTATCGATAACCTGGATATTCTCAGAACTTTTTCACTGGTGATGTATTCATACCCGGTCAGCGCATGGCAGAAATCGGGAAGCGGCTCATTTGGTCCCGTCTGTTCCGATACAAAATCAGCCGCTTCTATATTAGTGCTTTTCCCCTTTCATACACTCATCGCATATCCCATAGAAAAACACGGTATGGTCGTCGATCGTTCCCGGCACAAATTCTTTGGCGGCTGTCTCCAGCTCCTTGGTTGCTTCCATCGGAATATCCATGACCCGTCCGCACTGGCGGCAGACGTAGTGGTAATGTGGGGATGTATCATAATCGAAATGATCCGTGCCGTCGCCGCAGGACAGCTTCCGGATCTCGCCCAGCTCAACTAACAGGTTTAAATTGCGGTAAACGGTTCCAAGGCTGATATTCGGAAACTGTTCCCGGATGCTGGTGTAAAGGGCGTCGGCGGTCGGATGATCCTTCCGGCTCATCAGGCAGGCTTTGATCGATTCGCGCTGACGGCTGTATTTTAAGGTTTTCATAAGCGACACTCCAATCCTTCTAAATAATATTGATAATGATTATTATTTATATTATGCGTCCTGACGCGATGAAAGTCAATCTTTTTTCAAAGATTTCCGTGAGAAATTTTAGAGTCAAATTTCAACATCACCGATGCATAAAAGATCCCGTCCTCATACCGGAAATCCACCAGGCCCTGGTAGCGCTCGGCGATCGAACGGATGGAGGCGGTTCCCGTGCCGAACCCGTCATGTTTGGTCGAGCGGAACCGCCCATTTTCCTCGCTCGGCGGATGGCAGCAGGTATTGTCAACGGCGATCACGATGTGACTGGCATCCTCCTGGGCGCAGATGCGGATAAACGGCGCGCTGTCCGTACATTCCCGGCAGGCATCGAGAGCATTTTCCAGAAGATTGCCGAAGATCGAGCAAAGCTCCGGCTCACGCAGCGGGAGAGATGGCGGAAGCTGGATGCGGACCGAAAAATCGACCGACATTGAAGGTCTGGAAAAAATGCTGGAGGGTGCGGACGGGACGAAAACCGATAAAAACTGGAAGGAAGTCAAGGTCCGCTGGGTGCTGGATGAGACATTTAGTGAGAAAGATACATACGAAGGAAAAACACCGGGTATCTATCTAAATACCTTATGAAGCCGAGTCAAAATGAAATTCCAATGTGTTTACAGCTGTATTCATGAAAAAATATAATGAGCGCAGGAGAAAAGAATGCGGCTGCGAAGCAGACATATTCTTTTCTTGCGTCATTAACGAACGAACAGCCATGCGAAGCAGGGCGGTAGAGCGCGATAGCGCGGGTTCGTGAGTGGACGGGTGAGAATACGTATGATATAATGAACCCCGGGGGATCATAACCTGATTCACAAGGGGAAAACAAACCGACACAGGAGGGGGAACACATGAAGAATTTCTACACCGAAGAACAATGGAATGAGATTCTGAAACAGCAGGAATCCGTACTTTGCTACGACACATTTACCCGGAAACAGGCGCTTGAGCTGGGACTTTTGATTGCAGAGGTCACGGAGAAAAAATATCACGGTTCGGTCGCTGTCCGCATCGTGGAGGACGAGACGACCGTCTTTGCCTACAAGATGGAGGGCGCGACGCTGGAAGCAGACTGGTGGATGACCAACAAGCTGGCAGCATCGCGGCTCACGGGGATGAGCTCGCTGCGGGCGCTGACGGCATCGAGAGCCGGAGAACTGGAAGCATCCTGGAAAGTGCGCGAGGAGAACTTCTTCGTGTGCGGCGGTTGCATTCCGGTTTTCATGAGAGATGGAAGCCGTCCTTTTGCCTATGTGATGGTATCCGGCATGGAACACTGGGACGATCATCAGGTGATCGCGGATGCGATGGCGAAACAGCTGGGGGTTGAGATTCCGGAGATTCGGAAAGAGCAGCCATAAAACGATTGACTTGTAAAAACAAAGACGTTTGCAGAAATGGGAGATAGATGAGCTATCTGCATTTTTGCAGGCGTCTTTTGTGGTTTTACTGTGCCGTATGGCGATGAATTATCCGTTATTTTGTATGGCGCACTTCCCCACCTGGTGGTATAATTCAAGTATTATAAAATTTGATATGAAAAGAATATTTGCAATGACTCAGATGGTTTTTGCACAGCAAAGAAGCCTCTGAGAGATCCAGAGAATGTGAGGGATGTGGATGAGTAAAAAAGAGGTACGTCAGGCGGCTGCGGAACTGACCGAGCGCCTTTGTGAAAAAGACTTTTTAGACCGGTCGGGACTGAGCCGGAAAAATGTCATGATGCTCATGAACAAGGAACACTGGGAGGAGCAGTTTGCCCATATTTTCCCGATCAAAAAGCGGATTTCCTGCCGGGCGGTCTACGAGATCTGTGAGGAACCGTTAAGCCTTTTAGGGCATGAGCCGGAAGAGGGCTGGATGAAGTTTACCTACCAGTATGTGTGCCATATTCTCTACCCGGATGCGGAGTTTAAGAAGGAAAATGCCGCTTTTTCCGCCGGTGCGGAGTTCTATCTGGCAGTGCTTCAGTTCGTGTTTGACCGCGAGCGGGCGGTGCTTCCGTACAAACCGATGGAGGACTTTGCATTTTTGGGTGATGAGGAAGCTTCAAGCTTTGAGTGCGCGGCAGAATACAGCCGTTTCAAGAAGTTTTTCGCACAGGAATACATCTATGAGATGATGCGCCTCAATGCGGAGGTGACGCCGTTTCGGACGCTGGAACACATCGCGGGCGTGCATTACGTCGCGATGACGGTGGCACGCGGGCTTTACGAGGCGGGTGTTCCGATCGATCTGACGCTGACCTCGGGCGCGGCTGCAGGTCATGATCTCGGCAAATTCGGCTGCAAGCCGAATGAGCGGGTTCCGTATCTTCATTACTATTATACAAACCAGTGGTTTAACAATCATTCGATGGAATACATCGGTCATATCGCGGCGAACCATTCGACCTGGGATCTGGAACCGGAAAACCTGTCGGTTGAATCCCTGGTGCTGATCTATGCCGATTTCCGTGTAAAACAGAGCCGCGGCGACGACGGGCGTGAGATTACCTACATTTCCAATCTGGATGAGGCGTTCAACGTCATCCTCTCGAAACTCGACAACGTGGACGAGGTCAAATTAAACCGTTACCGCTTTGTTTATTCCAAACTGCATGATTTTGAGGATTATATGCGGTCTCTCGGTGTGGATGTGGATTTGAATGGACACCCGAAAAAGCCGGAGGTGCTGCCGGATATTTCCCTTCGGAACGCAGAGCAGACGGTGCAGTCCCTCATTTTTATGGGTATTGAGCATAATATCCGCGTCATGCATCAGATGGGGGCGGAACGCCAGTTTGGCAATCTCCTCGAGGCGGCGCGCAGCGAGAAGGATTGGAAGAGTGTCCGCGCGTACTTAAACATTTTCCGTGAATATTTTACATATACAAACGACAAGCAGAAAGAGCAGACGCTGGGCTTTTTATATGAGCTTCTGATGCACCGCGAGGGCGACATCCGCGCGCAGGCGGCGAGGCTGCTCGGACATGTGATCGCGCAGTTCAACGCCGGTTACCGCAAGGAGCGCCCGGCGGGTATGCCGGATATTGCCGAGGAGCGGGTGATGGAGATCTGGAAGCAATATCTGGAAATGATCATCCGGCCGGATCACAAGCTGATGCTGCAGCAGAAACGGCGCATCCGTTATCACCTGAAAAATGTGTTGGCATCGGTGGTTGATCATGCGACGCCGGGCGATCTGCGGGAATTTCTGGAGGCATTTCTGGTTTGGTATGATCGGGCGGATGAGCTGGATCCGGGCGAGGCATTTTCTTTGCTGGATACGGTGCATTTCATGCCGTTTGATAAGCTGAGTGAAGAGGAACTGGGGAAAATCGCAAAATTTGCCCTGATTGAGTCGCAGAGTGGGGAACCGGATGTGCGGATCGCATCGTGGCGCGCTTCAAGCTTCTGACGGCGTACCAGCCGGATCATCCGTGCTGTGCGAGATCGGCGTGTGCGTGAAGGCGGCGCAGGTTGAGGACAATATCACGATGACCTTCCTCAAATACCGCGTGTTAAGTAACCTCGGAGAGGACACGGCGAGAGAACAGGAACTTTTGTATGACCGCGACGTTGTCTCCGATATTTTCCTGGATAACCTTAAAACAGCGACGCCGTGGGTCATCAAGTCGGCCAATATCAAGCTGCTTGTCGATCAGATTGCGCATGGTAAACAGGAACATATGCTGCATATCGCAGCGCATCTCTCAAACCTTGTAAAAGTCAGCGAGCACGTGATCGTGCGCCATGATGCCGGAACCGCCCTGCTTCGCATCATCGGGCTTCTGACACCGGATCAGAGAAATGAGATCGTGGTTGAGCTGATGAAGGGGCTGGAAGTCGGTGAGTACGAATTTTCCAAATATATTCCGCAGTATCTGGGGCAGGCGGCGCTGTGGCTGCCGCCGGAACAGCTGGAGGAGATCGTTTCCTACCTGCATGGCATGATGGCAAATGCAAACGACCAGATAGTCTCGGTTGCGCTTGATACGGTCGGCGTGCTGCTGGAACGGTATTCGTGCTACCCAGAGCGCTTTGCGGAGGAAAAAGAGGTATGCGAGGAACGGCGCGGACGTCTGCTTGGCATCCTGCTCAGCGGTCTGGCGAATTACCGCGAGTCGGTGCGCCAGGAGGCGATGCTGGTGCTGGGGCAGACCGTCTTCGGCTCATCCTGGATGGAGTGCCGGGAGAAAAAAGAGCTGTTCGCCCTGTCCTTCCGCAAGATGCTGTTCTTATTCAATGAAAATAAGGGAAATGAGCTGACGGCATTTTATCGTGCGGCGTCCCTTTCTAATATTTACCGGTTCATCACGCAGTATCATATGACCGAGGGCAATTTAGAGATCAAGGAGCGGAACCAGGTGGCATTCTTCCCAGGCACATTTGACCCGTTTACGCTGTCACACAAGGAGATTGTCCGCGAGATTCGCGATCGCGGCTATGAGGTTTTTCTGGCGGTCGATGAATTTTCCTGGTCAAAAAAGGCGCAGCCGCATCTGATCCGCCGTCAGATCGTGAGTATGTCGGTGGCGGATGAGTTCCATGTGAATCTGTTCCCGGATGAGATTCCGGTCAATATTGCCAATCCGGCGGATCTGAAACGCCTGAGAGAGGTATTTCCGGAAAAGAGCTGTATATCGTGGTCGGCAGCGATGTCATTGCCAATGCCTCTTCTTATAAGAAGAAACCGGTCAAAAATTCGATTCATTCGATGAACCACATCGCGTTCCGCCGCGTGGGGGATGTCAAGGCGGACAATAAATACAACCGTCAGATGATGGATCAGATTAGCGGCAAGGTCGTGGAACTGGAGCTTCCGGAGCATCTGGAGGACATCAGTTCGACGAGAATCCGTGAAAATGTCGATCTGAACCGGGATATTTCGAACCTGATCGACCCGTCTGTGCAGGAATATATCTATTACAATGGTCTGTATCTGCGCGAGCCGGAATATAAACCATATATCCGCGCGCGTGCGATCTCCTATGAGGAGGTGGAGATGCCGGATGAAATGCTTCTGGCGGAAATTTCGAATTTCGTTCTGCGGGACGAAGAAGATCGCGAGAACCTGTTGAATTCGATGAAGGAGTCGGGCGACCGGCTGCTGCTTCTTAGGAATACCGTGCAGGAAAACCGGCTGGTCGGAGTGGCACGGCTTCGTTATCTGGCGCCGGATGAGCTGTTTGCCGTTCTGGGACAGGTCAGTCTGGCAGATCAGGTGCGCCGCCATACCTACGGTGAGATTCTTCTGATTTCGGGTATCTATGTCGAGCGCGATCCGATGATCTACGACGCGGAACAGCTGCTTTTAACCGAGGCGATCGCACGGTCCTTTGAGTATAAATGCGGCTATGCACTTTTCTTCCCGGCAGACGGTTACTGCCCGGAGCGCGTGCTGTCGGCGGTGGTCCGCCAGGGCTTTGTGAAGGCGCCGGAATCCCCGGAAGACGCGCCGCTCTATCTGGTCGATATGCATGCGCCGCTTGTATTAGTGCAGAATCTGGAAACAACGTTAAAAGAACCATTTTCCAGCAATCCGCGCGTTCTGGATGCGATCTACAAGGCGCATCGGGAATTGCAGATGGCGATGACGCGCTTCTATCCGGGACAGCTGGTTCTTTCGATGTCGGCGAGCGTGATTTACCACCGTCTGGTGGAACGGATCACGGCGTTAAATGGTGTGCCGCGTGACCCAGTGACGCCGAGACGCCTCGGCGGGGCGATGTGCGTGCCCTTCGGCAAGATCCTGCGAGGAAAAGTTATTCCGAATACGGTGACGAAGACGCTGCATACAGATAAAGTGTACGATCCGGAGCTGAAAGAGAAGTCGATCGAAGCGTTCCCGTACTATTCGCCGTTGCGAAGCCAGATCAAGGCTATCAAGTCCTTTGACCGCCCGGTGATTCTGGTGGATGATCTGCTGCATCACGGCGGACGTTTCGAGGCCTTGGAGCCGATGCTGCGTGAAGAGGGCGTGGAAATCAAAAAATTGGTGTTAGGTATGATTTCAGGCTATGGGCGCGACACGATGGCGACGAAGGGCGTGCCGGTAGACAGTATTTATTATATTCCGAACCTGCGGAACTGGTTTGTCGAGTCCACACTGTACCCGTTCATTGGAGGAGATACGGTGCGCCGCGATACCGTGAAGGTGGCGGGACTGACGCCGTCGATCAATATGATCCTGCCGTATGCCGCACCGCCGGTACAGGGAAGTACGCCGGAAGCCGCGTTTGAGTTCTCTGCGTGCTGCATCCGCAATGCGCGCAACATCCTTCTGGTGCTCGAATCCGAGTACCGGGCGCTGTTTGCGAGAAACCTGACGTTAAGCCGCTTGTCTGAAGCGGTCATCCTGCCGCTCTGCCCGGATAAAGGCGAGTGTGTCAGCTACGATCCGAATCTGGCAGCGTCGGTGTATCTGGAAAATGATTTGGAGATGCTGTATCGGACGCGGAAGTGAGAAATTATGTCAAATAATGCAAAATAATATTATATAAGATATCAAAAAAGAGCAGGGGGTATGCAATATGTACTATTATAAAATTGGAGATAAAATCTGCTGTTCCTTCAATGGAAATTTATCATACGAAAAGGCAGAAATGCCGCACCCGGGCACACCGCTCACATTCTTATTCGAACGCGAGCCGGGAACCGGAAGAGATTCTTTTAAGGTAAACTCGCCGCTGCTTTTATTCCAGGAGGCAGAGAATGTTTCCTGGTTAAGCAGCCGGAAGCTGGAAGCGCAGGCGGAGACGATGAAGAAAAAGCTGGAAGAATCGACGGAAAAAGCGGCAGGCAGCGGTGCATCTGAGAGTGGCGCGGCAGAAAAGGTGAATTGCGAACTTGACGAGGCAGTCAAAGCTGCGATCATTCAGGGCGTGATGCGCGCAGTCAACCGCCTGCATCCGGATTTTGAGGCTATTTTGGCAGAAAAACCGCAGAAAACGAAGAAAAGAGTCCATGTGCTGGCGATCGGCGACGTCGGAAGTACGCTGTTGACCGGGCTTCATCTTCTGGGCGGCGACTGCATCAGTTCGATCGGCATCTGTGATATTTCCGATAAAGTGACCGCACGCTGGGAATTTGAGGAAAACCAGATCGCGTACCCGTGGGCATATGACGCGCTGCCGGAGGTCGATGTGGTAAAACCGGAAGACCTCTTTAAGTGCGATGTGTTTGTATTTGTTGCTTCCAAGGGAATCCCGCCGGTTGGTTCCGGTGTCAAGGATGTGCGGATGTACCAGTTTGAAAATAACTCCAAGATCGTTGCGCAGTATGCAAGACAGGCGAGAGCCGAGCATTTCAAGGGCTTATTTGCCGTTGTCTCCGATCCGGTTGACCCGCTGGCAAAGACGGCATGGCTGGAGAGCAACAAGGACGAAAACGGCATCCTTGATTTAAAGGGACTCCGCCCGGAACAGGTACAGGGCTTCGGACTGGGCGTTATGAATGCGCGTGCGGCTTATTATGCGAAGCGCGACGGGCGGTTTTCACAGTTTTTGACTGAGGGGCGTTCCTTCGGACCGCATGGACAGGATCTCGTCATCGCAGATTCCATTGAGAATTACAACGACGAGCTTTCAAAAGAACTGACCCAGCTGACGGTAACGGCAAACCTGCATATGCGCGCGATCGGTTTCAAGCCGTTTATCGCACCGGCATATTCCTCCGGCGCAATCTCCCTGATTCTGATGATGCGCGGCGAATGGCACTGCGGTTCCGTCTTCATGGGCGGTATCTTCATGGGCGTGAAAAACCGTTATACCGAATATGGTCTGGAAACAGAAATTCTGCCATTGCCGGATGCGCTGTATGAGCGGATTGTGACGGCGGAGGAAAATCTGAAAAGGATTGTCTGATCAATGAGTCTTATCGCAGGAAGGAAGCGAAAACAAGTGATTCATTCAAATTCAGAAGGAGATATTTATATAGAAGAAATGCCACTCCTCCTCGTCCATCTGCGCGAGGAGGAAAAAGGTGCGGATGCGCGCCTTTCGGAGGTGTTATCCTATGCGCTGGACGGCTACGTCTATGAGACAGCGACGGAAATCAGCACGTTTGAAGATTATGTAAACCGATGGAGGCGCCTGAAAAAGACACAGAATCGAAAAAATCCAGTCCAGGGACGTATCCTGTTTGCCGTGCCGCTTGGCACATCTGGTATCAACCTGGAGCTTTACCGCCTGATTCGCTTTCTGCGGGAACATCCGGATTTTCTGAACGGTTTTGTCGGCGGGCTTTTGGTGGACAGTGAAAATGACCTCTATTCCAAATCGGCGGCGAAGGATCTGGTGTTTGCCGCTAACTGCGCGGGCTGCGCGTTCGTGGGGCGTCCGCTCGTCGAAGGCACGCGGACACTTTCCAATTACACGATCGTTTCCAATAATCTTGGAACCGATCTGATGGGGGCATACCGCGAGAGCGCGGCGGGGCTGGTCAAAGAAGTACTGGGAACGGATTGCGTCAGGAAAAAATGTCCGAAAGTATTGGTATTGCACGCGTCAAGCCACAAGACCTCCAACACCTACGCGATCTGGAACCGGGTGAAAGAACAGCTCCCGGAGATGGAGATCCGGGAGATAGGGCTTCGAAACGGTACGCTTTCCGACTGCGCCGGATGCCCGTACAAGATGTGCCTGCATTTTGGCGAGCAGGGAAGCTGCTTCTACGGTGGAGTGATGGTCGAGGACGTCTATCCGGCAGTCCGCGAGGCGGATGCGATCGTGATGCTCTGTCCAAACTACAACGATGCGCTGTCGGCAAACCTGACTGCGTTCATCAACCGCCTGACTTCGCTGTTCCGGACGACGCGGTTTTATGACAAAGCGCTGTTTGCGGTGGTTGTGTCGGGCTATTCCGGAAGCGATATCGTGGCGGAACAGCTTATCGCGGCGTTAAATATGAACAAAACCTTCTATCTGCCGGGGCAGTTTGCGATGATGGAGACGGCAAACAATGCCGGGGCAGCGATGCAGCTGCCGGGGATTGAGGATCGGATGAATGCGTTTGCGGAGAGAATCCGGGAGACGCTATTATATAGGTAAAGAGGGGTTATAAGCAGGGCAGCGTCACTGGGAGAGTTTGTAACTGTTCACAGGTAGGAATTTTTTGAACTGAAAATTCCGTACGATACAGTTCCGGCAGCAGATTTTGCCGATTTGGAATGCGTAGCATCGGCAAAATCCCGTTGCTGGGCACACGTGTGTGAACAGTAACAAGAGTTTCACATCTGTTATAAAATTCTTTACAGATTTCATGAAACTAAGTATACTATATGAATATGTAAAAACTGTTTTACTCAGGCTAAAGACCATGTGAAATCGAACCGTTTAAAGAGGGAGAAAGGCAGAAATGAAATCCTGGAGACGAACATTAGCGATAGGCTTTATCATAGCGATAACTTCGCAGCTGTATTGGAACGTATTTGTCAACAATTTCCGTGTGTCAGCGTCGGTTATCCTGCTTCCGGTGCTGATTATGACAGTCGGAAGCCAGATTCACACGATGACGATCTGTACGGTGACGTCGATCATTGTTTTTTTGTTCCGAATTGTGATATATTATCTGCAGGGAATGCCATCCGAGATGCTGGTACAGCTTGCGATGCCCGGAGCATTCTTTTATATCGTGTACGGCATGATGTTCAAGCTGCAGATCCGGAATAAACATATCGCGAATCTGGAAAATGTGATTGCGGCGGCATTTTTCTGTGACTTATGCTCGAATATATTCGAAAACTTCCTGGCGGCGCTTCTTAAAAACAATGCGATGCCGGGACCGGATATAATTCAAAAGCTTTTTATGATCGCTGCAGTCCGCACACTTTTTGTGGCACTGGCACTGATCGGAGAACAGCAGTACCGGCTTCTTCTTACGAAAGCGGATCATGAGAGCCGTTATCAGCGGTTATTTCTTATGACAACGGGACTCAAGACTGAGATTTACCTGATGCATAAGAACACCGAGGAGATCGAGCGCGTCATGAGCAATGCATACAAGCTCTATGAGCAGATTCTGGAAAAGGATCTTCCACGGGAAATGCAGCAGATGGGACTTGAGATAGCGCGGGATGTCCATGAGATCAAGAAAGATTACATCCGCATCATTCAGGGCATTGAGGAGGCGATCGAGGAAGAGTCGAACGAGGAAACGATGAGCCTGCAGGATCTTCTTCGGATTCTGGAATCATCCACCTACCGGACCATGGCGGAGAAAAAGCTGGATATCCGTCTGATGTTTGACTGCCGGGACAATTTTATGACGCAGGAACACTACCAGCTTATGACGATTCTCAAAAATTTGGTAGGAAATGCGGTGGAAGCGATCGAATCGACGAAAAAAAGTGGGATGATCTGGATTCGGGAGTACAAAAAAGATGGTAATTATGTGTTTGAAGTAGCGGACGACGGACCGGGAATTTCAGAAAAACATCTCCCACGGATTTTCAATATGGGATATTCAACGAAGTTTGATGAAAAAACCGGCAATATATATAGAGGCGTCGGGCTCTGCGGTGTGAAAAACGCGGTAGAGGAGCAGTTTGAAGGTAGTATTTCAGTGGATTCGGAAGAGGGAAGAGGAACGAAATTCCATATTGAGATACCGATAGCGAAATTGGAGGAAATAGAGTAAATGGAGATTTATATTGTTGAAGATGATATGTCAGTGATCAGCGTCCTGCAGGATATTATTGAAGATAATGATCTGGGAATTGTCTGCGGTACTTCAGAGGGACAGCCGGCGGATGTGGATGATATCCTGGCAAAGAATCCGGATATGGTTCTGATTGATTTCCTGATGCCGGAAAAGGACGGTGTTCAGGTCATGCGCGAACTGCGGGAAAGAGGCTGCAAGGCAAAATGCATCATGATTTCCCAGGTGGCGGCAAAAGAATTGATCGGCAAGGCATACGATGCGGGCATTGAGTTCTTCATCAGCAAGCCAATCAATATCATTGAGGTAAAATCGGTCATCCGTAATGTGGATGAGCAGATCAAGAATGAGAAAACACTGACGAATATTAAGAAAATGTTCATGGCAGAGATCGCGGATATGCCGAAGGAGAAGAAAAAAGATGACGGTTACGGCAGAAAGGTGCTTTACATTTTAAACCGTCTCGGCATGTCCGGCGAGAAGGGCGGCGACGATATCCTTCGGATCTGCGAGTATCTGCACAACAACGGACGCCCGATCTCCCAGGTCAGCATCGGTCAGCTCTGCGAGCTTTTGAGCGATGCGCCGAAGAACATGGAGCAGCGTGTCCGCCGTGCGATCGCGGTCGGCATGTCGAACCTGGCACATTTGGGTATTGAGGATTTCATGAATGAAACCTTTACTGCATACTCCAGCACCCTGTTCCCATTCGAGGAAATCCGGGCAGAGATGGATCACATCCGCGGTAAACGCCGTTACGGCGGCAAAGTCAGCATCAAAAAGTTCATCGACAGCCTGATGCTGGCGGTAGATCGTGAGGTATAACGGGTAGATTTACAAAACTTTCCAATTTATTTATCATAAGTTAAAAAAATGTTATAAAAATTTTATGTTTTTATGATGGATCTTGTAGTTTTTTGTCGGGGCTACAGTATTATACACCTGCGAGCAAGAAAAAAAAATAGGTTGGAGGTAGTTGTATGAAGACAATCGAGCTTGATATGTATCAGGCAACCGCAGTTGCGGCACTTGTACTGTTACTGGGACGTGTTCTGGTAGCTAAAATTTCTATTCTTCGTCGGTATTGTATTCCGGCACCTGTAGTTGGTGGTTTCCTTTATGCAATTGTTCATACCATCGTAAGAGGCATGGGCATTCTGGAAATTTCCTGCGACATGACACTTAAAAACGTATTCATGGTAGCTTTCTTCTGTAGCGTAGGTTTCACAGCATCCTTCCGTATGCTGAAGAAGGGCGGCGTTCAGACAGTTGTATTCCTGGCTCTGTCAGCTGTTATGGTAATTCTTCAGAACGTTCTGGGGGCTGGTCTGGCAAGCGTATTTGGTCTGGATCCTCGTCTGGGTCTGGCAACCGGTTCCATCCCGATGGTAGGTGGTCACGGTACTGCTGGTTCCTTCGGACCGTTACTTGAGGAATTAGGCGTAGCAAATGCGAGCGTTGTAGCTATCGCTTCCGCTACTTATGGTCTGGTTGCAGGCTGCGTAATCGGTGGTCCTATCGCAACTGCTAAGATCCGTAAGTACAAACTGTCCGCAGTTGCTGAGGCAGCTACTAAGACTGAGACTGTAGAGACAGATGAGACTGGTGCAATCGATTCCGCTAGAATCCTTGACGGTCTTCTGTACTTAATCGTTGCTATCGGTGCTGGTACTATCGTATCCATGTTCCTTGGCAAGTTTATGACATTCCCGTTCTACATCGGCGCAATGTTAGTTGGTGCTATCATCCGTAACATCATGGATGTTCAGAACAAAGAGATCCCGATGGAAGAGATCAGTACACTGGGCGGTGCTTCCCTTTCCGTATTCCTGGGTCTGGCTATGATCGATATGAAGCTGTGGCAGTTAGCTGAGCTGGCTGTACCGATGGTAGTTATGCTTCTTGCACAGACAGTACTTATGTTCTTCTATGCAAACTTCGTTGTATTCAACGTACTTGGCAAATCCTACGATGCTGCTGTTATGACCAGTGGTTTCTGTGGATTCGGTATGGGTGCTACCCCGAACGCTATGGCAAACATGCAGGCAATCACCGGCGTATATGGTCCGGCTCCGACTGCATTCATGGTAGTTCCGCTGGTAGGTTCCTTATTCATCGACTTTGTAAACGCAACTATCCTGACAGGATTCATCAGCTTCCTGGGCTAATAGATGCGAATTTCAAGAGGTCTGCTTTTGGGCAGGCCTCTTTTTTTGCGTAATAGGAAATTTCTTGGAATTTTCTATCACACAAAAAGGAACGAATGTGCCAATGATACGTACTCGCGCGAAGATGCAGGTTGTCGCAAGCGGCCGCGCGAGACGCCCGAATGTGCCAGGACACATTCGTTGTCCATCCCCGAGTTATAATCAAGAACAATATAACTCCATAAGCAAATGATAATAACATCTATAAGACTATTTTTATTTGATTTTGCCGAAGAGATGATATATAATACATTACAGAAACAGAAAAGTTCACAAAAACGATTTGGAACCAGAGGGAAAATTGTACAAGATAGATGAATATATCATCGAGTATTAGTGGTAACCATAGTTGAGTGAGCTATTCAAACTTATATACATATCAGGAGGTATTATCTAATGAGCAAGTATGTTGACAGAGTTCTTGCAGAACTCAAAGAGAAAAACGCACATGAGCCGGAATTCCTTCAGACTGCAGAGGAAGTATTATCTACTCTGGGTCCGGTTGTAGATGCACATCCGGAGTACGAGAAGGTAGCTCTTCTTGAGAGAATGGTTGAGCCGGAGAGAACAATCGAGTTCCGTGTTCCGTGGGTTGATGACAACGGTGCTGTTCATGTAAACCGTGGCTATCGTGTACAGTTCAACGGCGCTATTGGACCGTACAAAGGAGGCTTACGTTTCGCTCCTTCTGTAAACCTGTCTATCATGAAGTTCTTAGGCTTCGAGCAGACATTCAAAAACAGCTTAACAACTCTGCCGATGGGCGGCGCTAAAGGTGGTTCTGACTTCGATCCGAACGGCAGAAGCGACAACGAGATCATGAGATTCTGCCAGTCCTTCATGACTGAGTTATATCGTCACATCGGACCGGACGTAGATATCCCGGCTGGTGACCTTGGTGTAGGCGGACGTGAGATTGGTTATCTGTATGGTCAGTACAGAAAACTTCGCGGTGCATTCGAGAACGGTACTATCACAGGTAAGGGAATGTCCTTCGGTGGTTCTCTGGTTCGTCCGGAAGCAACTGGTTACGGCGCTGTTTACTATGTAGAAGCTGTTATGAAACATGAGAACGATACAATCGAAGGCAAGAGCGTTGTTGTATCTGGTTTCGGTAACGTTGCTTGGGGTATCTGCAAGAAACTGGCTGAGCTGGGTGCTAAGGCTGTTACCCTGTCTGGTCCGGATGGATACATCTACGATCCAGATGGTGTTGTAACTGAAGAGAAGATCAACTACATGCTGGAGATGAGAGCTTCTGGACGTAACAAAGTTCAGGATTACGCAGACAAGTTCGGCGTACAGTTCTTCCCAGGTGAGAAACCGTTCGGCGTTAAGGCTGACATCATTATGCCGGCTGCTACTCAGAACGATGTTCGTATGGAAGAGGCTAAGAAGATCGCTGCTAACGGCATCAAGTACTACATCGAGGTAGCTAACATGCCAACTACCAACGAAGCTCTGAGATTCTTAATGGATCAGAAGAACATGGTAGTAGCTCCGTCCAAGGCTGTTAACGCAGGTGGCGTTCTTGTATCTGGTCTTGAGATGAGCCAGAACAGCGAGAGATACAGCTGGACAGCAGAGGAAGTTGATTCCAAACTTCATCAGATTATGACTGGTATCCATGATGGTTCCGCAGCAGCAGCTGAGAAATACGGCTTAGGCTACAACCTGGTAGCTGGTGCTAACATCGTTGGTTTCCAGAAAGTTGCTGACGCTATGATGGCTCAGGGTATCTGCTGGTAGTCAGTAGTTCCCCATACCATATGGAGTGAATGTATAAGTAATATAATTGCATAACGCAGTTACATAAAAGAACTGCTGATTCGGACAACCTGGTGACAGGAAGTCCGGATCAGCGGTCTTTTTTGCGTAATAGGAAATTCCTTGGAATTCCCTATTACGCAAAAAGGCACTAACGTGCCAAGGAATAATTCTTCCCTCCCACACATAAAATAGTAATGGTAATTTTTGACAGTCTATCTAAGACGTAAATGTTCAAGCAGGGAGGAGAATGAGAGAATGAGAAGAACAAAAAAGACGAAAAAAATGAGAATGCAGGGACACATGGCAGTAGCAATTTCCATGGCGATGGCGGCAGGGCTGGCGCTGACGGGATGCGGCAGTACCGGAACGACAGGAGTATCGGCAGAGACATCTGCGGGAGGTAAAAATGAAGCCGGGAGGAATACTGCCGGTAACACAGCAGGCGGACAGGAAGAAAGTCAGAGTGGGGCTGGCGCTGCGCAGGTGACAGACACGAAAAAGGGCGGAAAGGATGGCGGAACCAGCCTCATTTTCACGACGGGAGGCGATCAGGGTACATATTATGGATTTGGCGGCGTGCTTGCAGGAAAGATAGGGGAATCGACCAGCACTTCGGTGACGGCGATCACATCGGGCGGTTCACAGGCAAATATCGAGGCGCTGGATGCACATGACGCGGATTTGGGATTTGTGCAGTCGGATGTCATGGCATATGCCTACAATGGTACGAATCTCTTTGAAGAATATGGAAAAGTTGCTGATTTCTCGACCGTGGCGGCGCTCTATATGGAGCAGGTGCAGATTGTTACGCTGGATCCGTCGATTCAGTCGGTAGCCGATCTGGAAGGCAAAAATGTTTCGGTCGGCGCGGCGGGGTCAGGCGTCTATTATAATGCGGTGGATGTGCTGGGAGCATATGGATTGGATATCGAAAAAGATATAAATCCGACGTATCAATCCTTTGGGGACAGCGCAGAGGCGTTGCAGGATGGCAAGATTGATGCGGCATTTGTCGTAGCGGGTGCACCGACGACCGCAATCACCTCCCTGGCAGCGACGAAGGATGTGTATCTCGTCAGCCTGGACGATGAGCATATGGATCAGCTGATTAAAGAATCGCCATATTACAGCAAAAACACGATCCCAGCGTCCGCGTATGGAACGGATGAGGATATCAGGACGGTGGCTGTCGGTGCGGTAGTAGTGGCGCGCGATGACGTTCCGGCAGAGGATATCTATAACTTCTGCTATGGCGTCTTTGAAAATATGGATTCCATCAAGGCGGCGCATGCGAAGGGAGCGGAGCTGAACCTTGAATTTGCCACTTCGGTCACAGCGGTTCCGTATCATCCGGGAGCAGCGGATTATTTCGCAGAGAAAGGGATGGAGGTGCCGGTGAAATAAGGGGGAAACCCAGAAATGAAGTATGAAAGGGGGTTATACGAATGGGTGAATGGAAGGAAAAGAAAAACAGGGCACCAGATCTAAAATACCTGGAACGTGAAAGCCTGAAAAAGGGCGATTCGGACACAGGGACAGCTGCGGATGTTGAGTTAGTCATGAAAAAATATGACCGCGAGTCCAACACGCGCGTCTGGCAGGGGAAACCAGCATCGATCATCCGGTGGCTGTCGGTATTATTTTCCGTTTACAGCATTTATGTGACGCTTTTCAGTACCGCCTTGCCGGAAATCCGGTTGTCGATGTTTCTGGGAATGATTCTGATTCTCGGGTATCTGCATTATCCGATTCAGAAGGGAGACGGACGCATCAACCATATGCCGTGGTACGACTGGGTTCTGATGGCAGTGGGGGCGGTTCCATTTTTCTATTTTGCGGCGAACGCGCATGCGATCATTAAGCTGGCGACGCGGGTCACGAAGAATCCGGTTATGGTGCTGATGGCGATTCTGGCGGTGCTCTCGCTGATGGAACTTTGCAGGCGTTGTGTGGGAATCCCGATTCTCTGTGTGGTCGGTGCACTGCTTGTATATACATTTGCGACGGTGCGTTTTGGAAAGGTTATTTATGATTTATTTTACACGACGAGCGGCGTTATGAATACGCCGATCAATGTCTGTGCAAAATATATTGTGGTCTTTATCATTTTCGGGGCGTTTCTGGAACGGACGGGGATCTCGAATTTTTTTATCGACCTGGCGAACTGTCTCTGCGGTTCCTCGGCGGGCGGTCCGGCGAAGGTGGCGGTTATCTCCTCGGCGCTCTGCGGGATGGTATCGGGATCTTCGGTTGGAAATACTGTCACAACGGGTTCGGTCACGATCCCGATGATGAAAAAATGTGGTTACCGCCCGGAATTTGCCGGAGCAGTGGAGGCGGCTGCTTCGACCGGCGGGCAGATCATGCCGCCAATCATGGGCGCGGCAGCATTCCTGATGGCAGAATATATGGGCGTGCCGTATGCGACGGTGGCGCTGAAAGCGATTCTTCCGGCAGTGCTGTATTTTGCGGGTATTTATATCGCAGTGCATCTGGAGGCACAGAAACTGGGACTTCGTGGAATTCCGCGGGAGGAACTGCCGCAGATGCGGGTGCTGATGAAACAGATCTATCTGCTGGCACCGTTGATTGTGCTGGTGGTGCTGGTATCGACAAATACATTTACGATGCAGTTTTCTGCGTCGGTAGCGATCTTTGCCGCGATTGCGGTCGGTGCTCTGAACCGGAATAACCGGATCACGCTGAAAAAGATTGTGGATGCGCTGGAGGCAGGCGGACGCGGCACGATCACGGTGGCGGTTGCCTGTGCGATGGCGGGGCTGGTGGCTGGATGTATCACATCGACCGGTCTGGCATCGAAGCTGATCACGGCAATTGTGGCAGTTTCCCAGGGAAAACCGCTGATCGCGCTGTTCCTGACGATGTTATGCTGTATCGTGCTTGGCATGGGCGTTCCGACGACGGCAAATTACTGTATTATGGCGGCGACCTGTGCGCCGATTCTGATTGCACCGGAGATCGGGATCAATCTGGTCTGCGCGCATTTCTTTGTTTTCTATTTCGGAATCGTGGCGGATATCACACCGCCGGTGGCATTGGCAGCTTATGCGGGTTCCGCGATCGCGAAAGCGCCTCCGATGAAAACGGCGCTCAATGCGACGCGGCTGGCGGTTGCCGCTTTTATCGTGCCGTATATTCTGGCATTTAACCCGGCGATGGTATTCATCGACACGAATGCACTGCAGGTTGTGCAGATCTGCATCACCTCGCTGCTCGGTATCTTCGGGATTGCGGCGGCGCTTAACGGTTTTCTGTTTGGATGGCTATCCGTTGTAGAGCGGCTGGTTTTGATCGTGGGCGGTCTGTGCATGATGGATCCGGGCGCATGGACGGATCTTCTGGGACTTGTGTTGGTTGGCGGTGTGACATTCTGGCAGAAGAACCATGGATTGGAGAAAGATGCGGAGACGGGTGTTGGATGAATGAATTTGCATTGCAGTTTACATAACGTGTAAACTGTGATGTGAAGTGTGTGTAAACGTAGACCGCACAGGCGCAGGCATGTGCGGTCTTTTGTGGCATAGGAAACTTCGGGCGGTTTCAGCAAGGTATGTTTTTTGTTTCCGGTGGGATGTTTGCAAACCAGAGGCTGTGAATCGGGCGGTAGCGAATCGATTTTAAGATAATTTTCACAAATTCACTCTGGAAATATCGGGTGGAATATGGTTAAATAGTCAATAGAGTTTTGCCACCCAAAAGAGTGTAGAAGGAACGGAAAGGAGAAATACCAGGATGGATGAGAATAAAGAGTTGGTAGAGACAATGGAGGACTATGCCGAGGAGCTGGAGGCGTCTTTCAAGCGTCTGCATGAGGGCGATATTGTGACTGGCACGGTTGTTGCAGTGACGGACGACCAGGTGCTGGTGGATTTGAAATATTTTGCTCAGGGCGTGATTGACCGTGAGAATCTGAGCAATGATCCGGATTTTAATATGAAAGAAGAGATTCAGCCGGGCGACCTGCTCACGGCAACGGTAATTCAGACCGACGACGGCGAGGGCAATGTCGTTTTATCCCGCAAGGAGGCGAATGACAGGATGACGTGGGAACATTTCCGTCAGCTGCTCGATGAGCGCACACCGCTTGAGGTTACTATTTCCGAGGTCGTAAACGGCGGTGCGGTTGCGATGGTGGAAGGCGTGCGCGGCTTTATACCGGCGTCGAGACTGGATGCAGCGTATGTCGAGGATCTGGACAGCTGGAATGGAAAGAAGATTCCGGTGCTGGTGATTGAGGCGGATGAGGAGAAGAAACGTCTCGTCCTGTCCGGCAGAGAGTTGGCGAGAGAAAAACAGGATGCGGAGAAGAAGAGCCGGATTGCGCGTTGTGAGACCGGCGCGATCATGGAAGGAACGGTCGAGACAATCAAGCCATACGGCGCGTTTGTTCTGCTGGAAAATGGCTTAAGCGGACTGGTACACGTTTCCCAGATGAGTAAAAAGCGCGTGGAGAATCCGGGTGCAGTCGTAAAGGTGGGACAGAAAGTGACGGTGAAAATCCTGTCTACCGCAAATGGCAAACTAAGCCTTAGCATGAAAGAGGTAGAGCCGGACGAAGCGCCGGAAGAGGAAGTATTTAATTATCATGAGTCAGGCGAGGCGACAACCGGGTTTGCTGAGCTGTTAAAGGGCTTTAAATTTGACTAAATAGCAGTAAAGGAGAGGGAAAATTGAATATCCCTGAGACGTATAATCAGCTTGACCAGTGGACGACAGTCATGTTTCTGTACAATTCTGCCCTGAAAGCGATTAACACGAAAATTGAAATTCTAAATAACGAGTTTATTCATTTATATAATTACAATCCGATTGAGCACATCAAATCGCGCCTGAAAACACCGGAGAGTATCGTCAAGAAGCTTAAACGCGGTGGACATGAGGTGACGATCCCGAACATGATTGAGCATCTGAGCGATATTGCGGGCATCCGTATTATCTGCTCGTTCAGCCCGGATATTTACCGGATCGCGGAGATGATCGCGCGTCAGTCGGATGTGACAGTGCTGGTGGTGAAGGATTATATCAAGAATCCGAAGCCGAACGGCTACAAGAGTTACCATATGGTTGTGACGATCCCGATTTATCTAAGCGATGGTCCGGTGGATACGAAGGTGGAGATCCAGATACGGACGATAGCGATGGATTTCTGGGCAAGTCTGGAACACAAGATTTATTATAAATTTGAAGGAAATGCGCCGGATTATCTGGAGCAGGAACTGAAAGCCTGCGCGGATATGGCGGATATGCTGGATAATAAGATGTTTTCCCTGAATCAGGCGATCACGAAGATTGCGGAGGAACAGGCGAAGGAGAAGGAAGCTGCGAAAGTGGCGGAGGAAATGAAGAAAGCAGAGCGGGAGGATGTGCCCGCGGGGAACGAGCAGGAGCCGAAAGACGGGAAACGGAGCGGGGAATCTGCGTCCGGGAACCGGAAAGAAGCCGGAGAGTAAGAGACGAAGAAAATGAAGATACGCAGGCGGATGGGTGAGACAAAGCAGATTGTTCAGGTAAATGGGGGGAATATTCTGCTGTTTGAGCTGGCTTTCCGTTTGCTCACGCTGCCGCTTCTTTTGCAGGCAGTGGCGGCGCTGTTCCGGCTGTCGGTGCGCGCGTCTGGCTACAGTTATGTGACGGTCAGCAATCTGGTTTCCTACCTGCTGCGGCCGGTTACGATCGCGATTCTGGTTTTGATGGCAGCGATCCTACTGGTGGGAGTTTCCATCGAGGCGGCGGGACTTCTGGCGGCATATCAGGCGGCGGCACTCTCGCGGAAAATGAGCGCTTTTTCGATGTTTGCGGCAGGCATCCGTCTGACGGTATCAGAGATCCGAAAGCGGAATCTGCGGTTGTTTCTGGTGCTGGCGGTTCACGGCCTGGTGCTTCATTCATTTTTGATTTACCGGATGTTATGCCATGTGAAGGCGGTCAAATTTATCCTTCCGGCGCTTCTGGCGGAGAACTGGGGGCGGCTTTTACTGGTTGGCGTGATTGTTGGCGCGGTTGTGATTTCACTTCCGACGATTTTTATCTGTTTTGGCTGTATGCTGGAGCAGCGGTCGTTTCGGGGCGGATTTCTGCGAAGCAGGGAGTTGCTGCGCGGTAATCGGGTACAGGTAGTTGGGACGCTTGTTTTGTGCAATCTGGCAGTTACGGCGGTGACGGTGGTGCTCTATCTGATTGCGGTTGTGATTGTGGCGGTGTTTGCTGTCTGGTTTGCGGACCGACGTCTGGAATTGATTCTGGTTTTAGAGGCGCGCGACCGGATCGAGATGGTTCTGATGCCGCTCATGAGCATCGCGCTGATGTCGGTCAATTATGGCGCATTGACGGTGTTATATGTGCAGCTGGACCGGAAACGTCAGAACAAAGAACGCTGGAAGTTTGAAGCTGGCGAACATGCGGGTCTTCCGTGGTTGAGCCGCCGCAACCGGATGGCGGCGCTGGCACTTCTGACGGCATTGAGCGCCGGAGCGATGTACGACGCTTTTTACCGGGGCAATGTGCTGGCGGCGGATCAGCTGAGGGAAGTGCAGCTCACAGCGCATCGGGGCGCATCGACGAGCGCACCGGAGAACACGATGCCTGCGATGGAGGCAGCGGTCGATCAGATGGCGGATTTTGCAGAGCTGGATGTGCAGGAGACGCGGGATGGTGTGCTGGTATTGTTCCATGACAGCACTCTGGAGCGGATCGACGGGACGCGGCGGACGATCCGGTCGCTTTCCTGGGACGAGCTGCAGCAGGTAGATGCCGGTGGCTGGTATTCGGAGCAGTACAGCGGGACGCGGATTCCGAAGCTGGAGGACGTTATCGAATATGTCAGGGGACGGATGATGCTGAACATCGAGATCAAATATGCCGGCACGTCGAGCGATCTGCCGGAAAAGGTCGTGGACTGTATCCGGGAGAATGATTTCGTGGAACAGTGCGTCGTGACATCGACGAGTCTTTCTTATTTAAAGCGGGTAAAGGCGGTGGATCCGGATATTTATACGGGCTATATCCTGTCGGCAGCATATGGAAGCTATTACGAGGATGATGCGATCGATTTTATCAGCCTGATCTCCAGTTCAGCGAACCGGAAGCTGGTCGAGCGCGTCCATGCCTGTGGTAAGGAGGTTCATGTCTGGACGGTCAATAAAAAGAGTGAACTGGAGCGAATGAAGATGATCGGCGTTGATAACATCATCACTGACCGGCCGATTCTGGCGCGGGAGGTCATTCTGGGCGAGGAAAATGCGGAGAATCTGCTGGCGCGGCTGAGGGCGCTGCTGCGGTAAAGAAAGATTACAGGAAAAATAAAAATCAGGAGAAAAACATGAGATTTGTACTACAGAGAGTCAAACACGCGAGTGTAAAGGTAGACGGCGAGCTGATCGGCTCGATCGGCCGTGGATATATGGTGCTGATGGGCGTCAGCGACACCGACACGGAGGAAATCACCGACAAAATGGTGGATAAAATGTGCAAGCTGCGTATTTTTGAGGATGAGAACGGCAAGACGAACTGTTCGCTGGCGGATGTGGATGGCGAGATCCTGCTGATCAGCCAGTTTACTTTGTACGCAGACTGCAGCCACGGAAACCGTCCGGGCTTTACGGGTGCGGGAAATCCAGAACTGGCGAACCATCTCTACGAACACGCGCTGGCGCGCTGCGCCGGACAGGTGCGGAAGGTCGAGCACGGTATTTTCGGGGCAGATATGAAGGTCGAGCTTTTAAACGATGGACCATTTACGATTCTGCTGGATAGTGATACGATAGTGAAAAAGAAATGATTTGCAAAAGGAGGAAGGATATGTCAGTAGCGAAAGAACAGAGAGAAAAACTGATCTGGGAATTTCCTAATATTGGAAAGAAAGCCCCGGAGCAGGAGGAAAAGGCATTTGCGTATTGCGAGGGATATAAGGAGTTTTTAAATGCG
The DNA here is from genome assembly GCF_003478795.1 of Clostridium sp. AF21-20LB. Classification (NCBI taxonomy): domain Bacteria; kingdom Bacillati; phylum Bacillota; class Clostridia; order Eubacteriales; family Clostridiaceae; genus Clostridium; species Clostridium sp. AF21-20LB. The sequence goes on from NZ_QUGD01000016.1 coordinate 44,091, forward strand.
GCAAAGACCGAGCGCGAATTTGTGCGCGAGGCGGTGCTCCGCCTGAAAGAGGCTGGTTATGAGGAGTTCGAAGAAGGAAAAATCTATCAGCCGGGCGACAAGGTATACCAGATCAACCGCAAGAAAGCGCTTCTGATGAGCACGTTCGGAAAACGTCCGCTGGAGGACGGCGTCCGCATTAACGTGGCTCACATCGATTCCCCGCGCCTGGATCTGAAACCGAACCCGCTGTATGAGAAGGCAGAGGCGGCATATTTCAAGACCCATTATTACGGCGGTATCCGCAAATACCAGTGGGCGACGATCCCGCTGGCGATGCACGGTGTTGTGATTTTAAAGGACGGCACATCGATGGATATTTGCATCGGCGAAAAAGAGGGTGATCCGGTCTTCTGCGTGACCGATCTGCTTCCGCATCTTGCCGCACAGCAGAATGAGCGGAAACTGAAGGACGGCATCAAGGGCGAGGAATTAAATATCATTGTTGGATCCCTGCCGTACCCGTGCGAGGAAGAAGACTCGATCAAGGAGCCGGTCAAGCTACTGGCGCTGTCGATCTTAAATGAGCGCTTCGGCATGACGGAGAAGGATTTCCTGCGTGCAGAGATCGAGTTTGTGCCGGCAGTAAAAGCAACGGATGTCGGTCTGGACCGCAGCCTGGTCGGCGCTTACGGACAGGATGACAAGGTGTGCGCGTACACGGCACTGACCGCAGAGATGAAAGCCAAGTCCCCGGAATATACGACGGTTACGATTCTGGCAGATAAAGAGGAGATCGGTTCCGTTGGAAATACCGGCTTAAATTCCGATTTTACCCTGCATTATATCGAGGGACTGTGCAAGGCAGGAAATGTGGATGTCCGCAAAGTGCTGAAGCATTCTCTGTGCCTGTCGGCGGATGTCAATGCGGCGTATGACCCGACGTTTGCGAGCGTATTTGAAGAAAAAAACTCCTGCTATCTGAATAAGGGTGTCGTTTTGACGAAATATACGGGTGCGCGTGGCAAATCCGGCAGCAACGACGCGAGCGCGGAGACGATGGCGAAAGTGATCCAGATCATGGATGAGGCAGGCGTATACTGGCAGATCGGCGAGCTGGGCGCAGTAGACGTCGGCGGCGGCGGCACGGTTGCCCTGTTTGTGGCTGGCATGGATGTAGATGTTGTGGATATGGGTGTTCCGATTTTATCCATGCATGCCCCATTTGAGCTGGCATCGAAACTGGATATCTATAACACATATCTGGCATTTGCAGCATTTTGCAGCTAAAAAATAGCCAGAAAATTCCGTCAGGAAAGACAAAACGTTTTTTTCTGGCGGAATTTTTTATCAAATAATTCATATCCGGTTTCCTTAAATTGGGAAAAGTGATGAACTATGAAAAAAGAGTTGCTGAAAATATAAAATATTGAAAAATCGCTTTTTCGACAGGCTGGTTTGTGGTATGATGATTGGTAAGACATACGTGCAGATATATCATATGTGCGTTTGAAAGCCAGGTGCCGGATGGCGCAGGCAGGAAATTGAGAGATAGAGGACGACTAAATGAAGAGATGGAAAATAGCAGGCATCTGTCTGGCGGTTGCGGTAGCAGCAGCGGCATCTGGATGCGGAAAAAAGACAGGGACTGAGACGACCGCAGCAGAGAGCACGGCAGCAGAGACAGAGGAGTATGTCGCAGAGAGCAGCGTGAAGCTGGGCGAGTACAAAGGCATCGCTGTGACCGTGACCGAGGCATCCGTGACGGACGAGGAAGTAGAAAACCAGATTCAGCAGGTGTTGAATTCAAAGGCCGAGTACCGCGAGGTAGACCGGGCAGCTCAGATGGGCGATCAGGTCAACATTGACTATAAGGGGCTTTTAGACGGCGAGGCATTTAAGGGTGGTACCGCTGAAGGATATGATTTGACGCTTGGATCCGGCAGCTTTATCGATGGATTCGAGGATGGGCTGGTCGGCGCTGTGAAGGGCGATCAGAAAGACTTAAACCTGACCTTCCCGGATTCGTATCCGAACAACCCGGATCTGGCAGGTAAGGAGGTTGTATTTGAGGTAACGGTCAATGCGGTCAAGGAGCGCTCCGTTCCGGAACTGACGGATGAGTTTGTTGCTTCCGTATCACCGGATGATGGAACCGTGGAGAAATACCGTGAATCCACCCGTGAGAACCTCTTAGAGCAGAAACAGCTCTCGATTGACAATCAGAGAGATACGGATATTCTGAATGCGGTTGTGGACAATTCAGAGGTTGTATGCTCGACTGCATCGATCGACGAGGCATATGATACACAGTTAAAGGCATACACCAACATGCTATCCTCCTACGGCGTCGATCTGGCGACCTATGCGGGCATGATTGGAAGCGATGAGGACAGCTTCAAGCAGGAGATCCGAGAGGAAGCCAAGGAAATGGCGAAACAGTCCCTCGTTTTAAATGAGATTGCGAAGCAGGAAAATATCACGATCGACGATTCGGACAAGGAAGCACTGGCGAAACGCTACGGCTACGAGAGCCTGAAGACGATGCTTCAGAATGACAACATCGATCAGAAGATGGTGGACGATACGGCACTGATGCAGAAGACACTTGATTTTCTGGTAGAAAATGCCAAGATCACCGTCAGCACTGAGGAGAACAATGCGGCGCTGAATACAGAAGCAGCCGAGGACGAGGCGGAGTAGAAAGCGTCTCATAAAAATACAGATAAGGGGATAGACATATGCAGATTTTATACGACAGAATCCGTAAAGATGGAATCGTAAGAGCAGGAAATGTATTGAAAGTGGATCGTTTCCTGAATCACCAGATGGATATTCATCTGTTCCAGGAGATCGGCAAGGAGTTTAAACGCCGTTTTGAGGGTGAGGAGATCAACAAGATCCTGACGATCGAGGCGTCGGGTATTGGTATTGCCTGTATCGTAGCCGAATATTTTGATGTTCCGGTTGTATTTGCCAAGAAAACAAAGACGAAAAATATTGCCGGAGAAGTGTATACAACGAAGGTTGAATCGTTTACCCATGGCACTGTATATGATATTATTGTGTCCAAGGAGTTCCTTGGAAAAGGCGATAAGGTTCTGGTTATCGATGATTTTCTGGCAAAGGGCAAGGCATTAGACGGTCTGACCACTTTGATTCAGGATTCGGGAGCAGAATTAGTTGGTGCGGGCATTGTCATTGAAAAAGGTTTTCAGGACGGCGGCAAACGCATCCGTGATAAGGGCATCCGCGTTGAGTCACTGGCGATCGTAGACAGCATGAATGCAGAGACCGGGGAGATCATATTCAGAAATGAAGATAAATAAAAAAGCATTGTTTTTTGATATTGATGGAACATTGTTTAGTGAAAAATTAAGGCAGGTACCGCAAAGCGCGGTGCTTGCCTTAAAAAAAACAATGGAAAAGGGAAATTTGACATTTATTAATACGGGGCGGACCTGGTGCCAGACGTCCAAAATCCGGGAGGAAGCGCCGGTAAACGGGCTGCTCTGTGGCTGTGGTACCTATATTTCCGTGGATGGAAAGACACTCTATGACCAGAGAATTTCGCCGGAACGGGCGGAGAAACTGAAAGAGGATATTCTGCGGTTCCGGATGGATACAGTGATGGAGGGCGTGGACGCCTGCTTTTTCCGGCCAGATGGGGTGCAGACCGAAACGATGCGGGCGATCCGCTCGATTCTCGACCAGAGCGGCTCGGTTTCGGCGAAGAACTGGTCGGATCCGTCCTTTTCGATCAGTAAATTTTGCGTGGCAGTCGGAGCAGACAGTGATCCGGCGGGATTTTTTGAGACACTTCGGGATTTTGAGGTGATTGACCGGGGCGGCGGCTTCTATGAGTGTGTGCCGATGGGGCATTCTAAGGCGAGTGCGATCGAGTGGATTTTGAAGCAATATGGGATCGCGCTGGAGGACGCGTGGGTCTTTGGAGACAGCATGAACGATCTGTCGATGTTCCAGTATGTGCCGAATGCGGTTGTCATGGGAAAACACGATGCCGGGCTGGAGTCGTATGCGACGTTTACGGCGAAGACCGTGGAGGAAGATGGGATTTACCGGGCGATGGAAGAGCTGGGGCTTTTGTAAGGAAGCAATGGTTTGGTGTTTGATATATATGTATAAAGAGTGAAATTTGTGTGGATGTGTGGAGTTCAGAGAAACATCCTGTGGAGAGAGGTTTAAGGAAAGATTGACCTGGTGGATGTCTGAGACTGGAAATGCTCAAGATTGTGGATAGTTGAGACAGAACTAGAATGAAAGGGCGTTGGATAAAGATATATGAATTATGAGAAATCGGAAAAATATGAAGTTCTCAAGCGGTATTTCGGATATGACAGCTTCCGCGAAGGACAGGAAATACTGATTGACGGGATTCTTGATGGGCGTGATGTGCTGGGAATCATGCCGACGGGCAGCGGAAAATCACTGTGTTATCAGGTTCCGGCATTGATTCTTCCGGGAATCACGCTGGTGGTGTCACCGCTGATTTCTCTGATGAAGGATCAAGTCACGGCACTCAATCAGGCGGGCGTCCACGCGGCGTATCTGAACAGTTCGCTGACGACGGCACAGTATTATAAGGCGCTTGGGTATGCGCGCGAGGGGCGTTATCCAATCATTTACGTGGCGCCGGAGCGTCTGATGACGGAGACATTTCTTGATTTTGCGATGCACGTGGATATTGCGATGCTGGCGATCGATGAGGCGCACTGCATTTCCCAGTGGGGACAGGATTTCAGACCGAGTTATTTGAAGATTGTTGATTTTATCGAGAAGCTGCCGAGGCGTCCGGTGTCAGTGCTTTTACGGCGACCGCGACCAAGGAGGTCCGGGACGATATCATCGACATTTTGCAGTTACAGAATCCGGTGATGCTGACGACGGGATTTGACCGGAAAAACTTGTATTTTGCAGTGGAGACGCCGAAGGACCGCTATGCGGCAATCCGGGCATATCTGGAGGCGCACCCGGGGCAGGGAGGGATTATTTACTGTCTGACCCGCAGAAATGTTGAGGAGATCTGTGAGAAGCTGATCCGGGATGGATTTTCAGTGACGCGTTACCATGCGGGACTTTCCGATGCAGAGCGGCAGAAGAATCAGGATGATTTTATCTATGACCGGGTTCCGGTGATGGTGGCGACCAATGCGTTCGGCATGGGAATCGACCGGTCGGATGTACGGTTTGTCCTGCACTGCGGGATGCCGAAGAACCTGGAAGCCTACTATCAGGAGGCAGGACGTGCCGGGCGTGACGGCGAACCGGCGGAGTGCATCCTGTATTATAGCGGGCGGGATGTGGTGACGAACCAGCTCTTTATTGAGCGGAACCAGGACAATCAGGAGCTTGACGACTATACGCGGCAGGTGGTGCTGGAACGTGACCGGGAACGCCTGAAAAAGATGACATTTTATTGTTTTACGAATGAGTGCCTGCGTGATTATATCCTGCGGTATTTCGGCGAATATGGAAGTAATTACTGCGGAAACTGTTCGAATTGTATGACGCAATTTGACACGATCGACATTCAGGCGGCGGCAGAGAGTCTCTTAGGCTGTGTGCAGTCGTGCGGACAGCGCTATGGAACAACGGTGATTCTCGACACGGTGCACGGGGCGAATACGGTTAAGATCCGCAATTACCGGATGGATGAGAATCCGCATTATGGGGAGCTGGCGAAGGAGAGCGTCGTGCATCTGCGCCAGATGTTTAACTTCCTCCAGGTGGAGGAGTATCTGTTTGTCACGACGGATGAGTATTCGATTGTCAAATTGACGGAAAAAGGTGTTGCTTTCCTGGAAGCACCGGAACCAATCGAGATGAAGATGGCGAAGGAGCGGGAGAAACAGACAGCTGGAAGCAGCAAAAAGAGCCGCCGGGGCGCGAAACTTCCAGCCGGGGCAGACGAATTTACGGAGAAGGAAGAGACGCTCTTCGAGGCACTCCGCGCGCTGCGCCGCGAGATCGCATCCGAGGGAAAAGTGCCGCCGTATATCGTATTTTCTGATAAGACGCTGACGCATATGTGTATTTTAAAACCGGTCACGAAAGCGGAGATGCTGGAGGTGTCCGGCGTGGGTGCGTATAAGTTTGAAAAATATGGAGAACGGTTTCTGGAGTGCGTGCGGAAGTTCTTAGGACAATAAGCGGGAATCCTCGGCAATTCAATTACCGAGATGAAAGCGCAGTAGTGTGCATATCTGCACAATGCAAATAGTATAATAATTCTCATCCTTTGATAGTAATGCCGTAACCGGCATACAATAAAAACGAAAATACGTTCGAATAATGGTTGCGCATTACATTTCGATATGATATACTATATGTATGAAAGAAAATCTTATACATTATAGGACTTGTGTGTGTAATATTAACTACCATATGGTTTGGTCGGTGAAATACAGACGGAAGATATTAACCCCAGAAGTTGAGAAATACCTACAGGAACTCGTGCAGCAGATAGCTGACGATAAAGGTTTTACCGTTCATTTATTTGAATGTAGTGAAGGTGATCATGTTCACTGTTTTGTATCAGCTCCACCAAAGCTGTCAATAACAGCCATTATCAAGTATCTGAAGGGGATCACAGGCAGGAAATTATTCGAACGTTTTCCGGAAATAAGAAACCAGTTGTGGAAGGGAGAACTGTGGAACCATTCCTATTATGTGGAAACGATCGGATCCGTATCTGAGGAAAATATTCGCCGTTATATTGAACATCAGAGCAAGTCGTATTAATTCAATGTGAATTGTAAATATTCATATGCATGGCTGTCTGAAGGGGAGAGGAGAATGCTGTTGTCTCACAGAACATCGGTTAATATCCGGCCGGAATATTCTAATATTATAGGGCATATGTGTTACGCTGCTTCCAAGCTCTGGAATGTCTGCAACTATGAACGTCGTCGATATAAAGAATTGGGGCTGGAGAAGTATCCTGACTGGTATTATCAGAAGAAAGCGCATAAAGGAGATCTGTGGTATAGACAGCTTCCATCCCAGACAGCGCAGGAGACCTGCAAGCAGCTGGATAAAGCCTGGAAATCATTTTATGCCCTTAAAAAGACCGGTGGGATCAAAGATCCAAATCCGCCGCGATTTAAACAGGACAATATACCAATCACTTACATGCAGATGGGAATCCGGCACGAGAAAGGTTCCGACCAATTACGGCTGTCTCTGTCAAAGGATCTGAAAAGCTATATGGAAGAAACTTACGGGATTCATGAAAAATTTCTATATCTTGAAAATAAGATTTTCAGGAACATGGATCACATAAAACAGCTGCGGATCTATCCACCGGAAGATGGAAAATGTGACCTTATCGTTATTTATGAGATCAAAGAGCCAGAACCGCTTTCCCTGAATGGTCATTATTTATCAATTGATCTTGGAATTCATAATCTGATGACCTGTTATGATTCCGGAAATGGAAGGAGTTTTATTCTAGGAAGAAAATATCTTTCGCTGGAAAGATACTTTCACAAAGAAATCAGCAGGGTTCAATCAATATGGTATGCACAGCAGGTGGAAAACGGCATAAAATATCCCCGATCATCGAAACACATCAAAAGGATTTATCGGAAAAAACAGAACGCAGTAAAGGATTACCTTCATAAGGTGACCAGATGGCTTGCAGAATACTGTAAAAAAGAAAGGATAAGCTGTGTAATCATAGGAGATATTCGAAATATCCGTAAAGGAAAAGATATAGGGCACAAGACAAACCAGAAGTTTCACGGACTGCCGTATAATAAACTTTATATCATGTTGGAATATAAACTAAAACTGTATGGAATATCACTGACAAAACAGGAAGAAAGCTATACCAGCCAGTGCAGCCCGTTTTCACCAGAACTATCAAAAAGATATGCAGAAGCATCAAACAGAAAAGAGCGTGGCATGTATATAACGGATGGAGTAAGATATAATGCGGATGCAGTAGGAGCATTTAATATCCTGCGTAAATATCTTTCCGGATCCGGAAAACAGAAAGAACTGTCCGTAACCGGACTAAAGAATCCAGAAATAATAAAAGTAGCTGTATAGCCGAAAGGTAAGCAGTAGTGGTGTCATGGACGCACCCTGAAAAAAGGCGGTATCCCGCCAGATTTCAGATGCTCTGGTAACTTAGTTACCGAGTAGTTCACAGTCTTAGTATCGGGTGTGTGTTCTGTTTGTGAGAAAAAAATGCCTGGAGAAAAGACAGAAAAATAAAAAAATATACATATGATGACAGATTTTATCTTGTTAAACGCCACATTTTCTAGTATAATAAGGGTATCAATCCATGGATGGAAGTGACTGTGAACATGGAACTTTTAGAAGCAGTTTCAAACATTTATGAACACCTATTTAGATGGAGAAGGGGGCGTTTTTATGGAGAAAAGTTATACAAAGATCTACACAACTGGAGCGACAGTACCGTTAAAGATTCGGCCAGGACATTTCGCAACAAACCATGCACATATCAATTATTACATTGATGTGACGACCCTGAAAGCGAGAACGAAAGAGGCGGAGGAAGTTGCACAGGCGCTGGTTGGCATGTATCTGTATGACACCGTGATCGACACGATTGTCTGCATGGAGGGCACGGAAGTTATCGGTGCTTTTCTGGCGGAGGAGCTGGCAAAGGGCGGTTTTCTCTCGACGAACGCGCACAAATCTATCTATGTAATCAGCCCGGAGTTTAACAACAACAGCCAGATCATTTTCCGTGACAACCTGATTCCGATGATCCGCGATAAACATGTGATGATCCTGATGGCATCCGTGACGACGGGACGTACCTTAAATAAGGCAGTTGAGAGCATCCAGTATTACGGTGGTATCTTACAGGGCGCATCGGCGATTTTCAGTGCGATGGATTCGCTGGATGGTGTGCCGATCAAGTCAGTCTTTGGCAAGAAGGATTTACCGGATTATACGTATTCAGATTACCGTGACTGCCCGCTCTGCAAGGTAGGAAAGAAGATTGATGCGCTGGTAAATACGTTTGGATATTCGCCGATGGGGTGATGCGGCGATCGGAAGCTGCTTCGTTTGATGAATACAGGATTTGTAAAAGCCGGATCGTTGAAATGAAACGCGATCCGAATGCGGGTGCTGCATGGCGGCATAGAAAGCATTATTGAGAAAGAGATAGATTTTACAAGGTTTGAGAACAGATAGTGGATACCGCAAAACCACAGAATCCGTGCACTGACCTGTCAGAAATAAGAAGATGGGGAGCAGAGGGATGGGAAAAAGGTTTTGCGGTATCTCTTTTTGTGTCAAAGGTGCCAAGCACATTAATGAAAAAAAATAACAGAAACAAGAATAAAGAAGGGAAAGAAAGAGGGATAAAAATGGATACACAGCAGATGTTTCAGGAACTGGATCGCCTTTATGCGCAGGGAAAACTGGACGAAGCGGAAGAGAAAATGATGGGCTGGATGAAGGAAGGGCTGGATTCAGGGAACAAAAGCCTTTGCCTGATGATGTGCAATGAGATGGAAGGACTCTACCGGAATACCGGACGGGTTGCACAGGCAGTCGATATGGCGGATATGGCGCTGTCCCTGATTGCGGGGATGGGACTGGATGGTTCGATCCACCATGGAACGACACTTTTAAATGCGGCAACCGCGCGCCGGATGGCAGGAGATGTGGAGAAAGCGCTTTCCCAGTACCGGGAGGCGGAAGCGATTTTTAAGAATCTTGGAAAAACGGATGGCTATGAGATGGCAAGTCTCTACAATAATATCAGCCAGATTTATCAGGAACAGGAGGAACATGAAAAGGCGCTGGAATCGCTGGATAAGGCGCTGGAACTAATTAAAAAGATGGAGAACAGCGAGGCGGAGGTGGCAACGACCCATGTCAACCGGGCGCTATCCTTGATGGCGCTGGGACGGCTGGATGAGGCAGACGAGGAGTTAAAGGAAAGCCTGACCTTTTATGCGTCCCCGGAGGGCGTGCAGTCGGGACACTTTGGTTCGGCGCTGGCAGCAGCCGGGGAGCTGGCATGGAGGCGCGGCAATTATGATCAGGCGATCGGGCTGCTGGAAAAAGCGCTGATGGTAACGCAGTCCCGGTTTGGCGAGAGCGATGCGTGCGCGGTGATCCGCCAGAATCTGGAGATGATCAAAAAAGAAAAGGAAGAAAAAGGCATTACCGGAGCTGCAGACAAGAAGGAAGACAAGGGCGGAAACCCGAGCACTGTGCGAGCTGTCAGTTCAAGGATGCGAAATTCTGAGACAGGACAAGAAAAAAAGCGTTTTTTGAAAAGTTTTCAGATGGAAGATTTGATAAAAAGCGTGCAAGAAACGCGCATGAAAAAAAGATACTGAAAATAGAGAAAACGTAGAAATAGAAAAAACCATAAAATCAGGTAGGGGGATTAGATGCAGGGACTAGAACTGGCAAAACGATATTATGAAGAAGTCGGGCGTCCGATGCTGGAGCGGGATTTTCCAGAGCTTCTGCCGCGATTGGCGGCGGGACTGGTGGGCGAAGGTTCGGAATGTCTGGGATTTGACGATGCGATATCGCAGGATCACGATTTCGGGGCGGGTTTCTGTCTGTGGTTTTCGGCGGAAGATTATAACCAGTACGGAAATGCGCTTCAGGATGCCTATGACCGTTTGCCAGGGGAGTTTGCAGGTGTTCCGGCACGCCTCACAAGTGCGCGGGGCGGCGGACGTGTCGGTGTGTTTGAGATAGAGGCATTTTACAGCCGTTTTATCGGGATGGAACAGCCGCCAAAGAGCCTGATGCGCTGGCTGCATCTGCCGGAAGATAAGCTGGCGGCAGTCGTGGGCGGGGCAGTATTTGAGGATGGACTGGGAGAATTTTCTGCGATCCGCGAGGCGATCCGGAAGTATTATCCGGAGGATGTCCGGATCAAGAAGATCGCGGCGCGGGCAGCGAAAATGGCGCAGTCGGGACAGTATAATTATGGCCGCTGTATGCGGCGGGGCGATACGGTTGCGGCGATGCTGGCGCTCGATGAATTTGTGCGGCAGGCGATTTCGATGGTCTATTTACTAAACCGGACGTATATGCCTTACTATAAGTGGATGTTCCGGGGAATGGAAAACTTTCAGATTCTGCCGGAGGTGGCGGAAAAAATCCGGGAGCTTTCGGTGATGGGAGATACGAGCGAGATGTGGAAGCCGCCGTTTCCCCCGGGATGGAATCCTTATGTAAACCAGTTAGATCCGCGTGTGGGTCGGATCGAGGAAATCTGTCAGGCGGTGGTTGGGGAACTGCGAAAACAGGGACTGACTGACAGCCGGGATGCATTTCTGGAAGCGCATACGTGGGAGATCATGAAACGGATTCAGGATCCGGAGCTGAAAAAATGTCATGTGATGGAAGGATAAGCCGCGGATAGACACATCAAAATGGGAACGCGCATGGACTGTAACTGAAAGAAAAGATGCAGGAAATTGATTTGGAAGGGATCTGGCAAGCGAAAGGGAGGACAGCGTATGACGAAACAGGAGAAAATAGAGAAACTGATTCAGATGGAGTGGGAAGATTTTCAGAAAGTCAATAACGAGGGCGGACGTGCTTCTTGTCAGGACGATCCGGAGACATTTTTTATCATGCGACGAAGCCATTTTGCACCGTGGACAGAGGAACTCATCGACTGCGTGCAGGCGGATATGGACCGCGCCCATGAGCAGGGGCGCAATCTGGTAATGGAGAAATATGCGTGGATGATGGCGAGCACCGCACCGGAGCAGTTTAAGAAACTGCATCATTTTCTGATTGATCCGACGCTGGCGGGCGAACAGTGGAGTGATGCGATCGTGAAACAGCAGCTTGCCTGGATGGAAGAGTACCAGGCGAAATATCCGGTGCTGGCGTCTGGAAACCGGCTTCTCTACAGTTCTGAAGATACGCCGTATGATACTTCCTTCCAGACGTACCTGCTTGGAGAACTGCGGACTTACTCGGACAGCACTCTGCATACGTACTGGCAGTTTATCAATGAACTGAAAAAGGAAGGAAAGAGTCTGGCACTTCTGACGATGGAGGCGGAAGTGAAGGCGTATGGATATGAGGGGCTGGATGCGGCGGAGAAGGCGCTCTCTAAATAAAAATTAGAAGGATGCATATTCGAAAATATATGGAAATGATTTCGAAAAAAGTGAATGTATAATAGCTAATATACAAGGAAAGTTGAAAAAAATCGGAGAGAATGAATGATCAAAGTTCCTCTCCGGTTTTTCTTATATCAGCACATTCTTTGTTTCCGATTTTTACGAAAACCGCCGAACCACCCGCATCACCTGTTCCACCGTATCGCTCAGATTCTTCCGGGCGGAGGCCTGCATCCAGCGATCCATGTTTACGATATCTTCCCTGGAAGCGCCTTTTTGCGGACCATAAATAGATTTCGGCAGGATCGAAGCAGCGGGACTGTACGGAAAAATACATGATGGGAACTCCTCTTTGCTGGTAGCTCACATTGTCGTCGGATGATCAGAAAGTGTTGTAGTTTCTATTTTTGTTGTTTAAACAACTGAAAAAATGTCCCAAAGCATGTATACTCCTTCTTGTAAGCGGCACAATACATATGAATGGCAGGAGAGACTAGAGGTATGCTTGTCCATATGCAGAGATCGGATGCTAGAAACATGGACATGTAGTATAAGCCGGAGAAAAAAGGAGAAATGAGCGTATGAGCAGAGAGGTAAATCCAAGAAAAGCGGCAGTCATCGGGTGCGGATTTGTGGGTTCAGCAACGGCATTTACACTGATGCAGAGCCGGTTATTTTCCGAGCTGGTTCTGTTAGATGTAAATATGGAAAAGGCGGACGGCGAGGCGAAGGATATCGCGCACGGGATTCCGTTTGCAGGGCAGATGAAGATCTACGCGGGCACGTATGACGACGCGGCGGACGCGGCGATCATCATTATCACAGCGGGGGCGAACCAGAAGCCGGGGGAGACGCGGCTTGATCTGGTGCAGAAGAATACGGCAATTTATCAGAGTATCATCCCGGAGATTGTAAAACGCGATTTTGGCGGGATTCTGCTGATCGTATCGAATCCGGTAGATATTTTGACGTATGTGGCATTGAAACTGAGCGGGCTGCCGGAGAACCGGGTGCTCGGTTCGGGTACGGTGCTTGACACGGCACGGCTTAAATATGCGCTGGGCGAACACCTGGCGTGGACAGCCGGAGTGTACATTCGTTTATCATCGGTGAGCACGGGGACAGCGAGATCGCGGCGTGGAGCAGTACGAATGTATCGGGCATTCCGCTGAACGATTTCTGCGAGATGCGCGGGCATTTTAACCACGATGCGGCGATGGACGCGATCGCGGAGAAGGTCAAAAACAGTGCTTACGAGATTATTTCGAAAAAACAGGCGACGTATTACGGAATTGCGATGTCGGTAAAACGTATCTGCGAGTGTATCGTCCGCAATGAGCGCTCGATTCTGCCGGTGTCTGCGATGATGCACGGGGAGTACGGCATCGAAGATATCACGCTGAGTATGCCGGCGATCGTGGGAATCGGGGGTGTGGAGACGCATGTACCGATTGCATTGAGTGGGGAAGAGGCGGAGAAGCTGGTGGAGTCGGCTAAGAAACTGAAAGAGGTAGCGAAAGGGCTGATAGAATGATGCCAGATGGGCTGCCGTACATTGGTACGGCAGCCCATCTGAACCAATCGGTTTTACTATAAAATTCTTTTCTATCAGTAAAGGCCATCTTTTAGGCAGCTGCCTGATTTTCTTTCTGGGTCAGTAAGGAGACAACGATCAGGGTAAGGAAAGAAACCGGAACTGCAACCAGGATGGTTGCCAGACCGAACGGATGTCCCATAACTTCCAAGGCAATCGTAGCAAAGGTTCCGACAAACATGGAAGCGATGCCTCCGCTTTTAGGACAATAAGCGGGAATCCTCGGCAATTCAATTACCGAGATGAAAGCGTAGTAGTGTGCATATCTGCACAATGCAAATAGTATAATAATTCTCATCCTTTGATAGTAATGCCGTAACCGGCATACAATAAAAGCGAAAACATGTTCGAATAATAATTGCGTATTACACTTGAATATGATATACTATATGTATGAAAGGAAATCTGATACATTATAGAACTTGCGTGTGTAATATTAACTACCATATGGTTTGGTCGGTGAAATGCAGACGGAAGATATTAACCCCAGAAGTTGAGAAATACCTACAGGAACTCGTGCAGCAGATAGCTGACGATAAAGGTTTTACCGTTCATTTATTTGAATGTGGTGAAGGTAATCATGTTCACTGTTTTGTATCAGCTCCACCAAAGCTGTCAATAACAGCCATTATCAAGTATCTGAAGGGGATCACAGGCAGGAAATTATTCGAACGTTTTCCGGAAATAAGAAACCAGTTGTGGAAGGGAGAACTGTGGAACCATTC
>NZ_QUGD01000017.1:0-56918 GCF_003478795.1 Clostridium sp. AF21-20LB
ATGTTGAAAATGGGAAAATAGAATATAGTTCTTATTACAAAAAAGAAGATGCCTATTATCAAATTTCTGGGGTAATGCCACAAAAGGAATTTTGTAGAATGATTAAAAATCTTTATTTAGAGGAGGATTTATGAGAAAAAAATTTTATTCATTAGTTTGTGCTGGATTTATGATGGTAATGGCAGCAATGCAAGTTCAGGCAGCAGATATAAAAAAATGTTAATGGCTTTTCTGTTGAAACAGCAGATTATAATACAACAGTAGTATTGGATGAAAATTCTGCAGAAGGAACAGCAGTAGGAATAGAACCGAGGGGAAGCATTATTGATACGGCAACAACTCGTATTAGTAATTTGGGAAAGGGAGATATTGGAATTATTATCGAAACATTAGCTCATGTAGAATGTGATAAGATAAAAAATATTGCAATATTGCAGCGAGAAGAAGATGGTAAATGGGTGGAGGTTTCTAGATATACATATGATGCCAAAAAGGAAGATTTTCCGACAGAGGATTTATCGGGAATGACAAATGAATTTACTGTGAAGAATCAGAAAACAGGTTATAAATATCGAGTGGTAGGAATTCATTATGTCGAGGCAAATGGAAAGGGACAGTCGTTTATGACAAAAACAGGAGGGATTAATATCACTGAATACGGCGACTAATTAAAACGGGGACAGTGTTACTAAATTTATATTTGCAACACGAAATAGTATGAAAAAAGCGATCACATAAATACCCCCACCTGCAACCATCCAGGAATTTCTGATTCAAAATTCCAGATGTTTTCAGGTGGGGTTTTAAAATGGTTTTTCACTATGTCGGCGGGTCAGAAAGAATCTACCAAAGGATACTTATTTCACGTTCGCCTTATACTCCTTCAACGCCTGTGCCAGCTGATCCGGGCAGGAAGTTGGGCGGAAGCCGCACTGGATGCCTTCGATGCGGGAGATTGCCTCGTCAATATCCATGCCATCGATCAGGCGGGCAACGCCCTGTGTGTTGCCGGAGCAGCCGCCGACGAACTGCACATTCTTTACTTTATTATCTTCTACTTCAAAATTAATCTCACGGGAACAGACTCCCTTTGTCTTGTATGTCATGGTAAAACCTCCTCAAAATGGTATGTGTTTTAATCTGCTGTGGCGGGAATCCACCGCAGTAAAATGATTATAGTCTGCCAGTAAAGGTGTTGTCAAGATAACAAAAATCCAGTATACTCATGAAAAGATACGGTGTTATTGTTTGTACAAGGTATACATGGTAACGATGCGGCTGCGCTATTATAAAGTAAATGAACGATTTTCAAATGAAAAATGATGGTGCAGGCACACACTGACTGTAGAGCCGAGTCAGCCAATGGATTTGAGGAAAGAGATGCAGGGGTATAAGCGCAGAAGATCAAATAGTAAGAATTTCTTTTTCTATAAATCTATAAAAGAAAGGCAGAAGAATAAAGAACAGAAAAACAGGAGGGCAAACAGATGTTAGGAATCATCGGAGCGATGGATGAAGAGGTGGCTCAGATCAAGGAGAAAATGACGGATGTTACCGTGACAAGTGTAGCCGGTATGGATTTTTATCAGGGCAAACTGGGCGGAAAGGACGCAGTTGTGGTTCGCTCTGGTATCGGCAAGGTAAATGCAGGTATGTGCAGTCAGATTCTGGCGGATCGGTTCCATATCAGTGCGATTGTGAACACAGGTATCGCCGGTTCCCTGCGTGCAGAGATCAACATTGGCGATATCGTTGTATCGACGGATGCGGTGCAGCATGATATGGATGCGAGCGGATTTGGATACCGGATCGGACAGATTCCGCGTGTAGATACCTTTGCATTTGAGGCGGATGAGAAGCTGCGCGAGCTGGCGATTGAGTGCAACCAGAAGGTCAATCCGGAGATTCAGGCATTTCCGGGACGCGTGGTAAGCGGCGACCAGTTTATCTCGGATAAGGCAAAAAAGGAGTGGCTGATCGAGCAGTTTAGCGCAAGCTGTACCGAGATGGAGGGCGCAGCGATCGCACAGGCGGCATATTTAAACGGAATCCCGTTCCTGATTATCCGTGCCATTTCAGATAAGGCGGATGACAGCGCAGGTATGGACTATGCGGCATTTGAGGCGCAGGCGATCAAGCATTCGGTAAACCTACTGCTTGAAATGGCATCCCGGTATGAGGCATAATGAGTCATAAATATGATTCACAGACGGAATTTTTAACAACCAGAAATTTTGCATGATACGCATTATTAATACCTATAAAAATCGAATTAAGGCAGAATTTGACGAACGATTTTCCCCTTTCTCATCTTCACAAAGACTCTTTCGGCGGATATAATAAAGCACGATGCAGGCGGGATTTGACAGGCGCAAAAAACAGAATGTGAAAAGCAGAATGCAAAAAGCAGATTGTAAAAAGCAAATTGCAAGAGACAAACTGCGAAGCGCCTAAACCTGACCTGTGGCAAGCCATCCGGAAGTGATCCGGAAGTAGAGAAAGGGGAGCTTTTTTATGCTGGAATTTTTACAAACTGGAAAAGCGCTGTCCGTTCTTGCGGCGATCGGAATGATCGGATTTGTCAGCAAGTTGATTACACGGAGCCTCTACAAAAGATTATTAAAAGAAACTGACAACATGGCGATGACCCGGAACAAGAATCTTCAAAATCTGAAGCAGCGGTTGGAAAATACCTGCCGCCTGGGTCAGAACATCGTGAACACGCAGGCATATCTGGATAAGCAGATTGACGGATTTTCATTTTTACATATTTCGCTGGATGCGTGGAACGGCGTGTCAATGGAAATGGTGCTTTTAGGGCTTCTGACCGGAGCAGCGGAGGCATTTCTGGCATACTGGTATGAGCTGGATGCGAGCTATATTGTGCTGTATGCGTCGGCAGCTGTCATGAGCGGTCTGTTTCTGGCATTTATCGAGAGCTGTTTCCAGATTGACCAGAAACAGCAGCGGCTGGAAACGGCGCTTTTGGAGTATGTGGATAATTCGGTGTTCCTTCGGGCGGCACGTGAGAAGGAGACGCGCGGACAGGAAATGTCCGGAGCTTCAGGAGTATCCGGCGGAATTGCTGGCGTGGACTCGAATGTGCGGGAAATGCCGAAATGGCTGCAGAGTACGCTGCGGGCAGATCGCGGCGTGAGCGGTCGGGATGGTGCTGAAACGGATAACCGGGATCTGGGAGAAACGGAGTTTGAAAAAGGAAAATCGCGGACAGCGATGAGAGTGAATCCGTTCCGTGAGCGGGATGCACGGGCACAGAATCTGATGCGGGCAGTTCGCACTGCACCGCGCGAACCGGAGGAACGGGACAAGCATGAGACAGATGGGCATCTTACGGATCGCCGGATGGTATCAGGAAATGAAACGGAAAACAATACGGGTCCCAGGCAGGAAGCGAAGGAGCGTCCCGGCGACAAGGAAATGGAGTATTTGAAGCAGAGCCTCGACCAGATTGCAGCAAGCCGGGATACGCGGAAAACACGAAATGGCGAGGCAAATGCGGGTGACTGGATGAAAGGTTTGAGCCGCGAGGAGGCGCAGGTTCTGGGGGGATATTATGAGGGAGTATTTATCGGGGTTGTAAATGATGATTCCAACTGAAAACTGGTTGCACACGGGTGTCCAGATTGCTATAATAAAGATAAGTTAAGTTTTTGACAAAGTAATCACGCCGCCTGCGGACGGCTGAAATGCAAAGGAGAGGAAACATATGGGAAAAGATGTGATCTTTGATTATTCAAAAGCGGCTGCATTTATTCATGAGGAAGAGATCGCCGGTATCAAGGCGGGCGTGCAGGCGGCAAGAGAGACGCTGGTAGAAAAGACCGGCGCGGGCAATGATTTTCTTGGATGGATCGACCTTCCGGTGGACTATGATAAGGAAGAGTTCGGACGCATCAAAAAAGCGGCGGAGAAGATTCAGAAGGATTCGGATGTCCTGCTGGTAATCGGTATCGGCGGTTCGTATCTGGGCGCAAGAGCGGCGATCGAGTTCCTGTCCCATAGTTTTTACAATAATCTTCCGAAAGAAAAAAGAAAAACACCGGAGATTTACTTCGTTGGCAACAGCATCAGCAGCAAATACATCCATGATCTGATGGATTTGGTCGATGGAAAAGATTTCTCTATCAATATTATTTCCAAGTCCGGTACGACAACGGAGCCGGCGATCGCATTCCGTGTATTTAAGGAGATGCTGATTGAGAAATATGGTAAAGAAGAGGCAAACAAGCGAATCTACGCGACGACAGACCGGGCGCGGGGCGCACTCAAGAATCTGGCAAATGAAGAGGGATACGAGTCCTTCGTGGTTCCGGATGATGTTGGCGGTCGTTTCTCCGTCCTGACGGCAGTCGGTCTGCTTCCGATCGCGGTCAGCGGCGCGGATATAGATGCGTTGATGCAGGGCGCGGCAGACGCGAGAAAGAATGCACTGGAGACTCCGTTTGAGAAGAATTCTGCTCTGTTATATGCGGCGGTCCGCAACATTCTGCTCCGGAAGGGCAAACAGGTCGAGATTGTGGCAAACTATGAGCCGAGCCTGCACTATGTATCGGAGTGGTGGAAACAGCTCTATGGCGAGAGCGAGGGCAAGGATCAGAAAGGTATTTTCCCGGCAGCGGTTGATTTGACGACCGATCTTCATTCGATGGGTCAGTTCATCCAGGACGGCGCGAGAATCATGTTTGAGACAGTTCTGGAAGTGGCTGAATCTTCGGCGGAGGTCATTTTGAAGAAAGAAGATGTTGACACGGACGGTATGAACTATCTGGCTGGCAAGAGCGTGGATTTCGTCAACAAGAGTGCGATGAACGGCACGATTCTGGCACATACCGACGGCAGTGTGCCGAACCTGAAAGTGACGATCCCGGCGATGGATGCGTACAGCTTAGGACAGCTCTTTTATTTCTTCGAATTTGCCTGCGGCGTCAGCGGATACCTTCTGGGTGTCAATCCATTCAACCAGCCGGGCGTAGAGAGCTATAAGAAAAATATGTTTGCACTGCTTGGCAAACCGGGCTATGAGGAAGCGAGAGAGGCGCTGCTTAAGAGACTGTAGGGGGCGGACATATAAAAAAGTATGCGTTCTGCGGCATTCTCTCCGGCATGTTCCATGAAGGAAACTGCAGCCCGGATATAAACATAGAAAACGGAACATAGAATAAAAAACGCTTTTATCAGCAAAAACTGATAGAGGCGTTTTTTTGTGTAATAGGAAATTTCTTGGAATTCCCCATTACACAAAAAGGCACATTCTTTTATGCCGCAGAACCTCGAAAAAACAATTTTCAAAAATTATAGATAATTTTTACATAAATCGCCTCCTGCATTTTACAGACCATCTTTAAGATAGAATCTGGACACAGCACAAGTGATTTGACAGAAGAGAAGCGCGGCAAAGGACTCCCGATCACGATTTTGACATAGATGGCTGGTTCCAAGGTAAGAGAGACTGGGAGATGGGACACCGCAGCAGGAGGAGAACGAATGAAGGTAAGTATGAGACGTCTGATGGCGCTTGCGATGGCAGGCACGATGACATTGATGGCAGGATGCAGCCAGGCATCCAGCTCGGCGACAGGAAGCAGCGACACACAGAGCGCGTCCGGAGAGAGCGGGGCAGAGAAGGCGGCATCCGGCGATAAAACGGTGATTGAATACTGGCACTGTAACGCAGAAACCCAGGGAGGTCTGGTCGTAGACGATCTGGTAAAGAAATTTAATGAGGAAAATGATCACATCGAGGTAGTAGCGAAATACAACCCGGATATGTACAAAGGTCTGATGCAGAATCTGCAGGCGGAAGCGGCGACCGGAAATACACCGGCGCTTGTTCAGATTGGCTGGGCATTTCTGGATTATTTCTCCAATAACTTTGACTATGTGGCGCCGCAGGATGCGATTGATAAATTCGACAGCGAGGATGCAAATTTCTTAACCGACAATTTCCTTCCAAATGTCTTAGACCTGGCGGTCAACAGCAACGGCGAGCAGGTCGGAATCCCGTACTCCTTAAGCAGCCCGGTTCTCTACATCAATAAAGATCTCTTAAAAGAAGCGGGCCTTTCCGAAGATGGACCGGAGACCTGGCAGGAAGTACAGGAATTTGCCGAGGCAGTCAAAGAGAAGACAGGAAAATATGGTTTCTATATGCAGGAACCGGCAGATTTCTGGGCGCAGCAGGCATTGGTTGAGAGCGCGGGAGCGGATATGTTGACTGCGGATGCATCCGGCAAGAAAAAAGCAAGCTTTGCAACTGAGGACGGCATTGCGGCAATGCAGATGATGCAGGATATGGTAAAAGATGGTTCTGCCCTTCATGTTTCATGGGAAGAGGGCTGCCAGAGCTTTATCGACGGCAACTGCGCGATGCTTTACACCACCATTGCGAGACGCGCTTCCGTACAGAAGGGGGCACAGTTTGACGTAGCAACCGTGAAATCCCCGCTGTGGAACGACAAGGAGCGCAAGGTTCCGGCAGGAGGCTGTTTCTTAGCCATCACCGCGCAGAGCGATGAGCAGATTCAGGCGGCATGGGAGTTTGAGAAGTATCTTTACAGCGTAGAATCAATGGCAGCATGGACCGAGGGAACCGGTTATGTACCGCCGAGAAAAGATGTGGCAGAGGCAGAAAATGGATTGAAAGATTTTCTGGCTGAGAACACAATGATGAATGCAGCGATTGAGCAGATGGACGGCGTTGTATCATGGACCGCATTTCCGGGCGATGCAGGCCTTGAGGCAGAGCAGCTTCTTCTGGATATGAGAGACCAGATTCTGGGCGGTCAGGTATCTGCGAAAGATGGTATGACGAGCACACAGGATGCGATCAACCAGCTGCTGGATGCACAGTAGGGACAGGCAGCCTGACGCTTGGAACAGCTTTCGGGTGGCAGGAAAATCATTACAAAATTTAGGACAGAAATGAGAATGGGGGTGTTGCGGAATAGCAGAACGTGTTTTGGCAGAATGGACTGCGTGCAGATAAGACGCAGGAAGCGGCCGGAGCGCAAAAGAGCTGTTTGGCGGCAGCCCCTTCATAAAATGCAGGCTCAGGGTCTTTCCAACACCTGCTGTTGTGGCTGGGCAGGCGCCGAAAGATTCCGAGCGTACATTAGAATGGAGGAAATAGTTTGAATCGGGAGGACAAAAAACAGGCAGCGCTTGGATATGTTTTTTTGCTGCCGTCGCTCGTCATGTTTGCGGTATTTATGTTTTATCCGCTTTTTTACACGCTGTATTTAAGCTTTTTTGAGTGGAACATGGTAAAGCCGGTCAAGAAGTTTGTGGGACTGGGGAATTATATTTCCGTTTTGAAGGATCCGAATACATGGAAAATCTTTGGCAATACATTCTGGTACATCGTGATTCTTCTGGTGTTTAACTTTGTGATGCCGTACATTTTATCATTCATTCTTTCGTGCGTCATCAAAAAGGGACAGAGTTTTTACAAGGCGGTCTTTTTCCTGCCGAGTGTGATTTCGCTGGTCGTCGGCTCGATTCTGTATACATGGATTCTGAATCCGATTTCGGGTCCAGTCGCGATTGTGGCAGGCTGGTTTGGGCTGAAACTGCCGTTTTGGTCGAAAACGGAGGGCTGGGTCATCGCGGTACTCTGCATTATCACGACCTGGAAGACGTTTGGCTACAATTTCATCAACATTCTGGCGGGTGTCTCCGGTGTCTCAATGGAGGTCATCGAGGCGGCGCGTCTGGAAAATGTGCCGATGTGGAAGATTTTTAAGGATATCGTCGTGCCGATGAGTTCTGCAACTGGAATCTATGTGTTTATTACGACGATCGTGCAGGGACTCCAGTATGTGTTCACGCCGATCAAGGTCGTCACACAGGGAGGACCGAACTATGCCAGTTCGAACCTGATTTATATGTCGTACCATGAGGCGTTTACACTCTATAAAACAGGAACTTCCTCGGCGGTATCGGTCATGACGATGGCACTCTTTATCATTCTTTTGGTGCTGGAATTCCGGTTTGTAGAAAAGGGGGTTTACTATGAAAACTAAAGACAGACAGATCGGCTGGCATCTGTTTCTGGTGGTGGTCGTTTTCCTCCTTCTGATGCCGATCGTATTTGCAATTTCCAACTCTTTCAAGACGATGCAGGAGGCGTTCAACACGGTTTTTCAGGTGATTCCGCTGCATCCGACGCTGGAAAATTACCGGCATGTATTTGACAAACTGCCGTTTGTGAAAATCACGCTGAATACGTTTCTGATCGCATCGACGGTCACGATTTTTAAGACAATTACGGGACTTCTGGCGGCGTATGCGTTCGTCTATTTCCGGTTTAAGGGAAAAGGATTTTTGTATTTTATTATGTTAAGCACGCTGTTCATCCCGTTTACGGTCACGATGATTCCAAATTATCTTCTGATCTCTAAGATCGGTCTGCGCGATCGCATCTGGGGCGTCGCACTGCCGCAGCTGGCGGATGTGCTGGGAATTTTCCTGCTGCGCCAGGCAATGCGTGGAATCCCGCTGGCACTCATTGAAGCGGCACGGATGGAAAATATCCGGCACATGAAAATCATGCGCGACATTGTGATTCCGCTGGTGCGTCCGTCCATCATTTCCACCGGCATCATTTTCTTTATCAATTCGTGGAATGAATATGTGTGGCCGGTGCTGATCTTAAAATCCAAGGAAAATTATACGCTGTCGCTGGCATTGCAGATGTACATCAGCGCCGAGGGCGGTACGGAATTTACGATCGCGATGGCGGTGTCGGTGCTCACGATGCTGATTCCGCTGGTACTGTATATCATTTTCCAGCGCTATATCATCAATACATTTGCGGCGTCTGGATTGAAGGGATAACGGGAGATTGCGCTGGACATAAGAAAGGGATAGATTAATTCAATGAAAAATATTGTATTTGAAAATGTTAAAAAAGCGTATGGCAAAAATGTGGTCGTGGAGGACCTCTGCATGGAGGTAAAGGAGGGCGAACGCCTGATTTTATTAGGTCCGTCCGGCTGTGGAAAATCGACGACACTTCGCATGATTGCGGGACTGGAAAATGTGACCGCCGGAAACCTGTGGATGCGCGACCAGGTGGTAAATGATGTGCCGTGCGGCGAGCGCGGTGTCTCGATGGTGTTTCAAAACTATGCGCTGTTTCCGCATATGAGCGTCAAGAATAATATCATATATGGTTTAAAAGCGCACAAGATGGATGAGAACGAGATCGATGCGCGCTTAAAAGAAGTCCTCAAAATGCTGGAACTGGAAGGGCTGGAGGATCGGAAGCCGAAGGAGCTTTCCGGCGGACAGCGCCAGAGAGTGGCATTGGCGAGAGCCGTGGTAAAGCGCGCCGACTATTTCCTTCTGGACGAGCCGCTGTCAAACCTGGATGCACAGCTTAGGATGCGTGCGAGAAAAGAACTGGTAAAAATCCATGAAATGTACCACCCGACGTTAGTCTACGTTACGCACGACCAGATCGAGGCGATGACGGTTGGCGATCGGATCGCGCTCATGTACCGGGGCAAGATGGAAATGCTCGATACCCCGTCACACGTGTACAATCGTCCGGCAAGCGTGTTCTGTGCGAAGTTTATCGGTTCGCCGTCCATGAATATCGTGGAGGCGGAATATCATAACGGGGCGCTTGTCATCGGGAAACAGAAGGTAGAACTTCCGGGTATCTGGCAGCGGATCGCCGCGCAGTGCCCGTCGGGACTGCTGTACGCCGGTGTCCGCCCGGAACACGTGATGATGAGCCGCACCCCGCAGGAGCGGTCGATCGAGGGCATGGTCCGTTACGTGGAGGATTACGGAAACCGGTACGGTGTTTATATTCAGGTCGAGGGAGACAAGAACGAGCTGATTGCCATCCGCGAGGGCGAGATTCCACAGCCGGGTGAGAAGGTATACATCCATGTGGAGACGGAAAAGCTGCATCTGTTTGACCGCGGGACGGAGAAATCGCTCGGTTACCCGGAGATGGTGATCCGCGCACAGGAAAAGCTGGCGGTGCCGAAATTGGAAAAGGCGATCGCCCAGTAAGAATAGAGATAATAGAGCGAAAAAAGTGTTTTCAAAACAAGATTATGAACGTATATTTTGAAGAGGAGACATGCAATCATGAGAAAAATTCTTATCAGCACTAATATGTATAAAGGCAGCGAGTTCGGTCAGGTTCTTCCGTATCTCAAACGGTTTCCTGGACAGGTGGGAGTCGAGGTGTTTCCGATGTTTCATGAGGAATGCTTTGAGAAGAACCTGCGGGACGCCATGCCGCTCTTAAAGGAAGTCCCGGTCAGCTTCCATGGTCCATATTATCAGGCAGAGCATTCGGCAGCGGAGGGGACTGTAGAGTATGCGCGCACGATGGAGCTGCTTGAAAAGACGCTTTCGTATGCGAAAGAGCTTTCAAGCAAATATCTCGTTTATCATCACAACAACTGCCGCATCATACCGGGCGAGAAGGAAGACCGCGTCCGTGTTTCCTGTGAAAATTATTACACCGTGAAACAGCTGTGTGAGGAGGCGGGAACCCAGGTGGTCGTGGAGAATGCCGGAGTTCTGGAGCGCGGAAACCGTCTCTTCGATGAGCAGGAATTTATCGATCTGTGCCGTCGGGAACAGTATGCGGTGCTCATCGACATCGGGCACGCCTGGGCGAACGGCTGGTCGCTTAAGCGGGTCGTAAACGCGCTGGCGGACCAGATTGTGGCGTACCATCTCCACAACAACGACGGTGTCCACGACAGCCATCAGAGGATTCATGAGGGAACACTTGATTTTGACTGCTTTTTAAAACTGGCAAAGCAGGCGACGCCGGATGCCGAGTGGGTCATGGAGTATGCGATGGACGTTTCTGGAAATGTGCGGGGGATTGAGGAAGATCTGCAGTTTCTTTTGAAAATGGGAAGTGCTGCACGATGACACAGTGGCAGTGAATTTTGCCGAAAAGCCCCGCCTTGTCAACTCTTAAAAAAGCTGATATACTGGACATAAGATTGTGAGAAAAGATGTCCGGAGAGAACATCCGGACACGGAAAAAATGAAATTTGACAGCGGGAAAGGAACGGCAGGATGTTTCGTCTTTGGGGAAAAATGATGAAGGAAAACCGGATGCTTAGGGATATTGTGATCAGCAACGGTGATTATACAATGTCGAGAACGGCGATGGTGTTTGACGCGATCGACCAGATTTGCTATGCCTTTGATCTGGGGCATCCGGTCTGGCTGGATAAGACGATCGAGGAGTTCAAACGTCACGATAAGGCGCGTTTTACCCAGGACAACTTTATCGAGAGCATCGATTTCGATTATCTGGAGATACAGGTGCTGGAAGAATAAAGGGCAGGCAGCCGTTACAAAAAGACAAAGACCGGGAGGGGCGAGATGGCACAGGCGATAACGGATGTGAAAACATTTCTGGAAGACGCCAGACAGGCAGTGGTGGAACTGGCGGAGTTTGAAAAACAGGAGGAGACGCTTGCTCAGGAAGAGAAAAAGCGTCTGCGCGTGCTGGAGACGGAGCGGAAAGCGGTGGCGGATGCCGTGAATTCGACCGTGAAAAAGCGCCGGGATGAGATTGAAAAAAGCTATGACGATGAGCTTGGGAAGCTGCAGGATAAGCTGAAACGCACGCGGACACGCCGCGAAAAGGCGAAAAACCAGGGCATCAAGGAGCGGATTAAGGAAGAAACGCAGGAGCTTCACGCGCACAACCGAGAGCTTGCCGTGCGGATGCGGACGCTGTTCCAGTCGGATCGTGTTCCATTTGTCTGCAAAAGCCCACTGTACTATGCGCTGTATTTCCCGAGGGATTCAAAGAATTTCTGACGGTGTTGATTACCTTTGCGATCTGTTTCCTGTTGATCCCGTGCGGCATCTACAAGCTGTTTCCAGAACAGAAAACTTTATACCTGGCGATGATCTACGGCGTGGATGTGGTTGTTTTTGGCGGACTGTATATCCTGATTGGAAACTGGACGAAGGATCGCCATCTGGCGGCACTGCAGGAAGGACGTTCGATCCGCAGTCTGATCGCGGCGAACAACCGCAAGATCGCGGTGATCACCTCCTCGATCCGCCGGGATCGCAGTGAAGCGCTCTACGATCTGGAAAAATACGACGATGAGATCTCCCAGATGGAGCAGGAGCTGGAGGAGACGGCGAAGAAGAAAAAGGACGCATTAAACACCTTCGAAAATGTGACAAAAACCATCTTGACCGATGAGATCACCAGCAACAGCCGTGCAAAGCTCGAACAACTCAAAGAA
The DNA here is from genome assembly GCF_003478795.1 of Clostridium sp. AF21-20LB. Taxonomy (NCBI): domain Bacteria; kingdom Bacillati; phylum Bacillota; class Clostridia; order Eubacteriales; family Clostridiaceae; genus Clostridium; species Clostridium sp. AF21-20LB. The sequence continues at coordinate 12,276 of NZ_QUGD01000017.1, forward strand.
GGCCATCAGGAGGTCGAGAGCCGCCTGCACTATACCGAGACGGTAATCAAGGAAAAGAGAATCTTTATCACAGATACCTACGAGTGCTACTTAGGCAAGGAATTTCTGAATCCAGAAAAGTTGGACGCGCTGAAACATATTCTGGATAACAGCACAGCCGTTAATTTAAGCGAGGTCATTGCAGAGTACCGCGAACGCGGCGGAAAGTAAACTGTGGAAATTATTTCATAAAAATAAATAATTAGATATAGGAACAACCAGAAAAAAGATGTGACACCGGGCGCTGTAAAGCTGCCTTCTGTCACATCTTTTTTCGTCCGTGTATATATCCTTCAATTTTCGCATAATTTCCTGCCACCCCGCCTATAATAAAGGTAAAACAACCCCTGTCCAACAGGCAGGGAGAAAACAGGACGGTGTGGGAGATGAACAGACGGGGACGCAGCCGGTTCGGTGGCAGTCCGGAGATATATTACTACAATTCAGCCCGCCGGGACGCGGTGGGAGAGCTGGCAGGGCAGTTAAGTGGGCTGATTCAGGAAGAAATGACCCGAAGGCATAAAAAGAAACTGGTTTTCCTCTGCATCGGCACGGATCGCTCGACCGGAGACAGTCTGGGACCGTTGATCGGATATAAACTCAAACAGGAACGGCGGCGCGGTACGCTGGTATTCGGAACACTTGATCGCCCCGTGCACGCGATGAACCTGGAACATTACGTGCAGGTTTTAAAAAATGGCTACCCGGATGCGCTGGTGGTGGCGGTCGATGCCTCGGTTGGCGATGAAAGCCACGTCGGCTATGTCACGTTAGGGCGCGGGTCTTTAAAGCCGGGGCTTGGCGTCTGCAAGGAGCTTCACGCGGTCGGAGATCTCTTTATCACCGGGATCGTGGCGGGCTGCAGCCATTACGATCCGATGATGCTGCAGAGCATCCGCCTGGCACTCGTCATGCAGCTGGCAGACTGCATCAGCGCGGGGATCGGGCTTGTCGAAAATTTTTGCCTGGATGCTGCCTCCGTTTGACAAATTTTGCATGCAATCGGCGTTATGATAGGCGGAAAGAAATTCATCATACTCCTGAAATTACGGAAAATAATGTTACTGTAGTTGAGCAGGTATTTTCAGCACTGAAAATGCTGCGCGGTGCAGCAATCAAATCATGGAAGCAAGTACAGACCCGGTTTCAGGAGAATCTATCATAGCGGGGTGAACATATGGGAGAATATTCTGGTTCCCGCGCAGAACTGCCGAAAAATATCCGGCAGATCGGCGAGCGGGATGAGGTGGTCCGGTTGTATGTGGAGGATTATGTAAACACGTATTTGAAACAGGTATATCCATCCGGCGGACCGGGACTCCGGGTCGGGCTGCTGCTCGGAAATTCGGATCCACAGCAGGAGGTTCCGTGCCTCTTTGTGGACGGGGCGCTGGAGATGGAGGAGGTTGTGCCGTCCGGGGAGAAGATTGTCTTTTCGGAGGCGGCATGGAAAAAGGCATACCAGCGGATGGAGGAGACATTTCCAAAAAAGACCGTGCAGGGGTGGTTTATCTGCGGCGCGCCGGGGTGTATGTTAAGTCCCCTGACCTACTGGCGGCTGCACAAGCAGTATTTCGGTGGGAAAAACCAGCTCATGTACATAAACAGCGGTGTGGACGGTGAGGCGGCATACTATGTGATGTCGGAGGACGGGTTTTACCGTTTGAAAGGATATCATATATACTACGAGAAAAACCAGATGATGCAGGACTATATGATTCTGCGGAAGGACGCCCGCCGGGTGGAGACAGGCACCGGCGATCGGGTGATCCGCGATTTCCGTAACCGGATGGAAGAGCGGCAGCAGGAGGCGGCGTCGCGTTACGGGACGATCCGGGCGCTGGGGACGCTGTGCGGCGTGCTTTCGGTCGCGGTGCTTGCCGGCGGCGTGGTGCTTTTCGGCAATTACCAGAAAATGCGCGAGATGGAGAGTGTGCTGGTATCCGTCCTTCCGGATGGTGTGCGGGGCACTGCGGACGGGAAAGAGGCGGTCACGGTGGAACAGCTCCGCGGCAGTGTGACGCCGCTTGAGAGCGTCGAGGCCGGCGCGGATGTGGATGCAGACGGAACAACAGCGCAAAACGGAGGACAGGCGCATAAATGGACACTTGAGAGCGCGGCGGATGGAGACACAGAGGGCACTGCCATAGCAGGCAGACAGAATGGACAGGCTTCCGGCGGGCAGAGCGAAGAGGACGGAAAAATGGCGGAGACGAAAGCCCCGTACATTTTGCCGGAGCCGGAGGCACAGCGCGACCTGCCGAATCCGGGCGGCAATTCGACGGCGGGACAGGACTATCCGGTCACAAACTTGAAGCCCGGCGGCACGTACACGGTCGGGGACGGGGAGACGCTCTATGGGATCTGTTTTAAGCTTTATGGCAATATCCGTCATCTGGACGATATCCTTGCGGTCAACCATCTGACCGATGAAAACCGCATTATCGCAGGGCAGACGCTGGTGCTGCCGGATGTGTCCGGAGAATAGCAAAAAGATAATGCCAAACCATCTAAAATAGTGTATAATCAAGATGGCAGTCCAGCTACAGGAGATAAAAAAAATGAGTGAGATGAACCGATTGAACGGGAACAGAAGAAAAAGCAGCTGAGAGGGCGTGTGATCGACACCGCCACGCAGGACATGTTTCCCCGCCGGGGCATAAGCCACGGGGAAAATGAGGAAGAGGTGGCGGAGAAAGCCGAGCGCCATTCCAGACGGAAACGTCTCCGCAGGGTGCTGACGGCGGTGTTAATCGCGGCGCTTTTGGCGGCTGGTTTTATGTATTATAAAGATAACCATGCCTACACGGACTATACGGTGGCGTGGGAAAGAGAGATCGCGGCGAGTGAGAGCAGCACGACGGAATTTGTCCCGTTTGGAGAAAATGTCCTGAAATACACGAAGGACGGAGCTTCCTATCTGGACAAGTCCGGCAAGGCGGTCTGGTCGATGAGTTATGAGCTGAAATCACCGATTTGCTATGTCAACGGCGATTATGCCGTGATCGGGGATCAGCAGGGCAATGATATTTATATTGTGGACAAGACCGGAAGCCAGGGACAGGCGACGACGCTTCTGCCGATCCTGCGCGTCAGCGTATCGGCATACGGCATCGTGGCGGCGCTGGTGGAGGACAGCAATGCTTCGTATGTGACCTTTTTCAAGAAAGACGGCAGCGAGCTTGACTGGGCGATCAAGACGGTTATGTCGGGAAATGGTTACCTGATGGACGTTTCCTTATCGCCGGATGGTACGCAGGTCATGCTTTCCGACCTGTATCTGCAGGACGGGGCACTCAAAAACCGGATTGTATTTTACAATTTCTCCGAATATGGAAAGAATTATCCAGACCGTCTGGTCGGAGGTTTTGATGAGCTGGGAGACAGCATCTGTCCGCGCGTCCGGTTTCTCGACGAGGATCACGCGTGTGCATTTGCGGATGATCAGGTGGCATTTTTCTCTTTGGAAAATGTAACAAGCCCGGCGCTGGTGCGCCAGGCGGAGATCGACGGGGAAGTCCGCGGCGTGGCATGGTCGAAGGACTATGTGGCGGTCATCTCGGACAACACCGAGGGCGGAAGTGAGAGCCGTTTGAGCATGTTTAAATCCGATGGAACCGCTATGGGTACGGCGGAGTTCTCGTATTCGTGGCGTAACATAAATATACAGGGCGATTTCGTCATCCTAAATAACGAAAATTCCTGTCGGGTCTACAGTCTGTCCGGCAAGGAGCGGTTTGCCGGGGAGTTTGATTTCTCTGTGGCGCAGGTAACACGCGGCCGCGCGTTCAATTCACTGATTATCAGCGGCGGCGACCGGATGCGCGAGATCCGCCTCAAATAACACACGTTTAGTTTTTAAAATTAAGATACATAGCAGGAGGTTACTTATGAATCAGATTGACACATTATCCGTAAACGCGATCCGGATTTTATCCGCAGACGCAATCCAGAAGGCAAATTCCGGTCATCCGGGACTTCCGCTGGGATGTGCAGCAGCGGCTTATGAACTGTGGGCACATCATATGAACCATAACCCAGCCAACCCGAAGTGGGAGAACAGAGACCGTTTCATCTTATCCGGCGGTCATGGTTCCATGCTGCTGTACTCTCTGCTGCATCTGTTTGGCTACGGAAATCTTTCCAAAGAAGATCTGATGAACTTCCGCCAGTTAGATTCCAAGACTCCGGGACATCCGGAATATGGTCATACCGTTGGCGTTGAGGCAACGACCGGTCCGCTGGGCGCAGGTATGGGTATGGCAGTCGGCATGGCGATGGCTGAGGCACATCTGGAAAGCGTATTCAACAAAGAAAATTATCCGGTAGTTGACCATTACACCTATGTATTGGGCGGCGACGGATGTATGATGGAAGGCATTTCCTCTGAGGCATTCTCTCTGGCAGGTACCCTGGGACTTTCCAAGCTGATTGTTCTCTATGATTCCAACCGCATCTCCATCGAGGGAAGCACCGACATCGCATTCCGTGAGAATGTACAGGAGCGTATGCAGGCATTTGGTTTCCAGACGATCACTGTAGAAGATGGCAATGATATCGACGCGATCGGCAAGGCGATCGAGGCTGCAAAGGCAGATACCGAGCATCCGTCCTTTATCACCATCAAGACGCAGATCGGCTTCGGCTGCCCGGCAAAACAGGGCAAGGCGAGCGCACACGGCGAGCCGCTGGGCGTGGAGAATGTGGAAGCACTCAGAAAGAACTTAAACTGGCCGAGCGAAGAGCCGTTCTTCGTACCGGAAGAGGTATACAAAAACTACTCCGAGATCGCAGAGCAGAAGGCAGAGGTAGAAGCTGCATGGAACGTGATGTTTGCCGCTTACTGCGAGGAATATCCGGAGATGGAAGCGCTCTGGAACCAGTATCACAATGCAAAGGCGGGCGAGGCGCTGAAAGATGACGCCGGATTCTGGGCAAAACAGGAGAAACCGGAAGCAAGCCGTGCGATCTCCGGACGCCTGATCAACTACATCAAGGATGTTCTGCCGAACCTGTTTGGCGGTTCTGCTGACCTAGCACCGTCCAACAAGACCAACATGAAGGATGCGGGCGACTTCTCCAAGGAGGACAGAGCTGGACGTAACCTGCACTTCGGTGTCCGCGAACTTGCGATGGCAGCGATCGGAAATGGCATCATGCTGCACGGCGGTCTGCGTGCGTATGTATCGACCTTCTTTGTATTCAGTGATTACTGCAAACCGATGGCAAGACTGTCTGCACTGATGGGCGTGCCGCTGACCTATGTATTTACGCATGACAGCATCGGCGTTGGCGAGGATGGACCGACCCATGAGCCGATCGAGCAGATGGCAGCGCTGCGTGCGATGCCGAACTTCCATGTATTCCGCCCGTGCGATGCGACCGAGACAGAGGCAGCTTGGTACAGTGCTGTTACTTCCGAGCACACACCGACCGCACTGGTGCTGACCAGACAGAATCTGGAGCCGATGGCAGGCAGCAGCCGTGAGGCATTAAAGGGCGGCTACATCATCGACGACTGCGAGGGCACACCGGAGTTAATTCTGATTGCCAGCGGTTCCGAGGTAGCCCTGGCGGTTCATGCAAAAGAGACTCTGGCAGCAGAAGGTCAGAAAGTCCGCGTTGTCTCCATGCCGTGTATGGATCTGTTCGAGGAGCAGAGCGAGGAGTACAAGGAGTCCGTACTTCCGAGAGAAGTACGCCGTCGTGTAGCAGTAGAGGCGCTTGGAGCTTCGGCTGGGACAAGTACACCGGCTTAGACGGCAAGATCATCGCGATGGAAAGTTTCGGCGCCAGCGCACCGGCAGGGCTTCTGTTCAAGAAGTTCGGCTTTACCGTTGAGCATGTGGTAGAGGTGGCTAAGAGCCTGAAATAATGCTGATTTTGAAAGAAAAATAAGATAAAAGACAGGCACCTGTCTGTCGGCAGAAAAGAATGCGGTACCGCTTAAGCAGAAATGCGCCTTTCTCCGGCAGGCAGGTGTATTTTGCTTTCCAAACCTTGCAAAACGGGGATGCATTGCGTATAATAAGAGCCAGCGCAGAAAAAAGATGAGGGCATAGAAGAAAGGCTGCCAGTGCAGCCGTAAGGGAAGGGATCCAGACATGGAAAAAAAATGTATTGGGATAGACGTCGGCGGAACGACGGTTAAGATTGGTATTTTTGAGACGGACGGAACGCTTGTTTATAAGTGGGAGGTTCCGAGCCGCAAGGAAGAGAATGGGGCGTACATTCTTCCGGATGTAGCCGCTTCGATCAGGAAGAAATTGAACGAGCGGGGAATCCCGATGGACGCCGTGATCGGTGCAGGTATGGGATTCCCGGGTCCGGTGCAGCCGGACGGCTATGTGGAGGTCTGCGTCAACTTGGGATGGCGCGATCTGAACCCGCAGAAGATTTTGAGTGAGTTATTAGATGGAATGCCGGTCCGCTCCGGTAATGATGCTAATGTGGCGGCGCTCGGCGAGATGTGGCAGGGCGGCGGCAAGGGCTGCCATGATATCGTGATGGTGACGCTGGGAACCGGTGTCGGCGGCGGCGTGGTACACGATCAGAAGATCGTTGCAGGACGCCACGGACTGGGCGGTGAGATCGGTCATATCCATATCCGCGAGGGCGAGAAAGAAACCTGCAACTGCGGCGGACACGGCTGTCTGGAACAGGTAGCGTCCGCGACCGGTATCGCCAGGGAGGCGAGACGGAAGATGGCGGCAAAGCCGGATGCATCGGTGATGCGTGCCTACGGTGATGCGATCACCGCAAAAAATGTGCTGGATGCGGCAAAAGCCGGGGATGCACTGGCGCTGGAGGTTATGGACACCGTGTGCTATTATCTCGGATGGGCGCTGGCGACCATTTCGATGACCGTGGATCCGGAGATTTTCGTCATCGGAGGCGGCGTATCCAAGGCGGGGACTTTTTTAACGGATTGGATTGACCGCTATTACCGCGAATTGACCCCGATCTCTGAGAATAAGGGCGAGGTTCGCCTGGCAACATTGGGAAATGATGCAGGTATCTATGGGGCGGCAAGACTGATCTTAGATTAGGCGTAACTGTGAAGGTGCTGAACAGTTACGATTAGACGCCTTGTTTTGAGTGACAGAGTGCAGGGTAAAGGGGCTGGACGTTTGAAGAAAATAGGGATAGAAAAACGTTCAGATATGCCAAAAAATGCTGTAGACAAGAGGAGACCCCGGAGCGGTCAAGCATCCGGGGCAATTATGAAAAATCTATGTGCAAAATCACTATAAAACAAATTTGAAAAGTGAAATCTTTTATGCTTTTAGTATAAAAATAAGATATGAATAAAATATGAACACCGTGTAAACAGATTATGAAAATTGGCGATTTTGTACAAAAAAGTTTCATGAATCAGAGGTTTCTCTATCAAAACAGAGGATAGAAAGAAAAATGGCAGAATTTGCAGCGCACGGTGCGAATCAGGAGGAAAAAATGGCAGCAGAAAAAGCAAAGAAAACGATTGTAATTGGACATAAAAACCCGGATACGGATTCGATTTGTTCTGCAATCGGCTATGCGAATTTCAAAACACTTCAGACGGGCGGCGAATATGTACCGTGCCGTGCCGGAGAACTGAACCCGGAGACAACCTTCGTACTGGATTACTTTAAGGTAGATGTGCCGAAACTGATTAAATCCGTCAAAACGCAGGTCAAGGATATTGAGATCCGCGAGACTCCAGGTGTTTCCAAGAATATTTCCCTGAGAAAAGCATGGAACCTGATGCAGGAGGATGGTCTGGTAACACTTCCGGCTGTTACCGATAAGAATATACTGGAAGGTCTGATCACAGTCGGCGATATTACCCGTTCTTATATGAATGTATACGACAGCAGCATTCTTTCCAAGGCATGCACTCAGTATGCAAATATCATCGAGACCCTGGAGGGCGCGATTTTTGTTGGCGATGAGAAAGCGTACTTTGATAAAGGAAAAGTCCTGATTGCGGCAGCTAATCCGGATATGATGGAATATTATATTGAAAAGAACGACCTGGTTATCCTCGGCAACCGCTATGAGTCGCAGCTGTGCGCGATCGAGATGGGTGCAAGCTGTATCATCGTGTGTGAGGGCGCTGGCGTTTCCATGACGATCAAAAAACTGGCACAGGAGCGCGGCTGTACCGTCATCACAACTCCGTATGATACCTACACGGCAGCCCGTCTCATTAACCAGAGTATGCCGATCAGCTATTTCATGAAGACTGAGAAGCTGATCACCTTCGATACAGATGATTTCATCGATGATATTAAGGATGTGATGGCAAGCAAGCGTTTCCGTCATTTCCCGGTACTCGATAAAGAAGGCAAATACAAAGGCCTGATTTCCCGCCGTAACTTACTGGGTGCGCGCGGCAAGAACGTGATTCTGGTCGATCACAATGAGCGCGGCCAGGCTGTAGACGGCATCGAGAATGCCAATATCCTGGAGCTGATTGACCACCATCGTCTGGGTACTGTGGAGACAGTCGGACCGGTCTTCTTCCGTAACCAGCCGCTCGGCTGTACGGCAACAATCATCTTCCAGATGTACCGCGAACAGGGGCTGGAGATCGACAAGACCATCGCAGGTCTGCTCTGCAGTGCGATCATCTCCGATACGCTTCTGTTCCGTTCTCCGACCTGCACACCGATGGATCGGGCGGCAGCGGTTTCTCTGGCTGAGATGGCAGGCATCAAGCTGGATGAGTTCGCAAACCAGATGTTTGAGGCAGGCAGCGAGTTAAAGGGCAAGAGCGATGCAGAGATTCTGTATCTGGATTTCAAGAAATTCTCAGCTGGAAAGACAAACTTCGGCGTCGGTCAGATCAACTCCCTGAATGCAGAGGAGCTTGGAAAGCTGAAGAACCGTATGCTGCCGTTTATGGAGAAGGCGCGTGAGGACGAAGGTCTGGATATGCTCTTCTTCATGCTGACGAATATCCTGACGGAGACGACCGAACTTCTCTGTGTTGGACAGGGGGCGGCACAGGTTGTGGCAGATGCGTTCCACGTAGGTGATGCAAATGAAGAGCTGAAGCAGACGGCAACACTGCCGGGCGTTGTTTCCAGAAAGAAACAGCTGATTCCGGCACTGACAGTGACACTGGAGCAGTAAATCAGGTGACAGTGCGCGGACGGGATTGTTTCATACGGAAAATCCAGTGATAGTTCGTGCAGGGCAGGAAGGTCGGACGGAAAGGAAGGATACCATGACATTTGTATATCCGGCGGTTTTTACGCCTAAGAAAGATGGAAAAGGGTATGATGCATATTTCCCGGATTTGGAGTGCTGCGAGGCGGAAGGTCCGGATCTGGAGGATGCGGTGGAAAATGCGCGGGAGGCAGCGTACAACTGGATCAGCCTGGAGCTGGAGGAAGAGGGCGATCTGCCGGCACAGACGCATATCGATGATATGAGCCTGCCGGAAGGAAGCATGGTGAAACAGATCATGGTCCGGATCAAACTTCTCCCGGACAACGATTAAGAGGATATAGGGATGGCACAGAAGAGAGCGGCTGGAAAGCCAGAAGAGCGTCGCCGGGGAGGAGCAAGGCAGAACCCGGAAGGACAGTTGAAAAAACGGATGGAGACCCGGAACACTCCGGGACCGCGCGCCCAGTGGAAGCCGGGCAATATGATTTATCCGGTTCCGGCGGTGCTGGTCACAGTGGCGGACTGCGAAGGAAACAGCAACATCATCACGATTGCCTGGACGGGCACGATCTGTACGAACCCGCCGATGGCGTACATTTCGGTGCGCCCGGAGCGCTATTCTTACCATATGCTGCGGGAGAGCGGTGAGTTTGTCATCAACCTGGCGACGGAGTCGATGGCGTATGCGACCGATTACTGCGGCGTCCGCTCCGGCAGGAATGTGGATAAATGGAAGGAGACAGGGCTCACACCGGTTCCGGCGCAGACGGTGAAGGCGCCGGTGATCGCCGAAAGCCCGGTCGCGATCGAGTGCCGGGTGACCGAAGTCAAGGAACTGGGGTCACATCATATGTTTCTGGCAGAGGTAACGGGTGTCAGCGTGGACGAGCAGTGGCTCAACGAGCGCGGCAGCCTGGAGCTTGCAAAGGCGGAACCGATTGTGTATTCGCATGGCGGCTATTATGGGCTTTCAGAGCTTCTTGGAACATTTGGATGGAGTGTAAAGAAAAAGAAGAGGTGCCAAAGATGAAAAATAATGTAACCCTGATTGGTATGCCGTCCGCAGGAAAGAGCACGGTCGGAGTGCTTTTAGCAAAGAGACTGGGCTATTCCTTTATAGATGTGGATCTGCTGATTCAGGAACAGGAAGGTAAGCGTCTGCGCGAGATCATCGAAGAACAGGGACTGGACGGATTTCTCGATGTGGAGAACCGCGTCAACGCGGGGGTGGAAGCCGAGCAGGCGGTCATCGCACCGGGTGGCAGCGTGATCTACGGAAAGGAAGCGATGGAACATTTAAAATCCATCGGACTGGTTGTCTATCTGAAAATTACCTATGACGAGCTGGTAAAACGCGTCGGCGATGTCAAGGACCGCGGCGTGGCGCTGAAAGACGGCATGACACTTCTGGATCTCTACCATGAGAGGATCTCGTATTTTGAGAAATACGCGGACATCACGATCGACGAGGAAGGTAAAGAGCTGGGGGCGGTGGTTGATGAGCTGCGCGAAATATTGGAAGAGCGCGGTTATGTGCTGGGAAGTGCGCCGGAGGAAGAGTAACAATTTCACATGAGAATGGGGGCAGCCGGTTCTGTCGGACGGGTTTCATAACGGGTTACAGTGAGAAAAAAATCAGTTGCAAAACAGTTGAAAATCCAATACAATAGAATAGTAACCATTTTTATAGAATGTTAACAGTCGGGGTGCAAAGATGCGGAATCTTTTTTGCATCCCTTTTTTGAAAGGTGTGCGTATATGACTACAGTGAAATCTCTGTCCAGAGAGATGAAATTCTTTCTTCTGGCACTGATTCCGATCTATTTCATTTCAGTGGGGCTGATTATACAGCCGTTTGACTCCATTGTGACTGGTATCTATGAAATCATAAGGGAACCGGATTTCCTGATCACCGATTATATTGCGGTCGGCGGCATGGGAGCCGCGTTTGTCAATGCCGGGATGATGGCGCTTATCAGCATCTACTTTGTCTATAGTCTTGGGATGGAGATGGACGGGCATACGATCACATCCTGCTGTCTGATGTTTGGATTCTCTTTGTTCGGAAAAAATCTGATGAATATCTGGGCGATTTTTCTGGGTGTATTTCTCTATGCAAAATATCATAAAATGCACTTATCCAACTATATTTATGTCGGCATCTACGGAACGAGCCTGTCTCCGATCATCACACAGCTGATGCACGTGGTGGAGCTGCCGCTCTGGCAGCGCTTCTGTGTGACGATTCTGGTGGGAATCTGTATCGGATTCGTGCTTCCACCGCTCGCGACGCATTCCCACTATGCCCATAAGGGATATTCCCTTTATAATGTGGGATTTGCCTCTGGTATCATTGCGACGGTCCTGGTCTCCACGTTTAAGTCCTTTGGAATTGAGACGGAGGCGCGTCTTATCTGGTCCTCCGGCAATGATGCGATGCTTTTAGGGCTGCTATTTGTCCTGTTTGCAGGCATGTCGGTGGTGGCAGTGCTGTGGCGCGGAAAAGATACGCTTTTAGGCTATGAAAAACTCCTTGCGACAACGGGAATCGGCGGTACCGATTACCTGCTGGAATTGGGCGGTGCGGTGACGCTTCTCAACATGGGACTCAATGGTCTGTTTGCGACCTTCTTTGTGCTGGCAGTCGGCGGAAACCTAAATGGACCGACGATCGGCGGAATCTTTACCATCGTTGGATTCAGTGCGACTGGAAAACATTTGCGGAATATTTTCCCGATCATGGCGGGCGTCTGCATTGCGAGTACCGTCCGGGCGTGGGATATCACGAATCCGTCGGCACTTCTGGCGCTGCTCTTTTCCACGACGCTGGCGCCGATCGCCGGAGAGTTTGGAATTTTATGCGGCGTGTTAGCCGGTTTTCTGCACGCGTCGGTGGCGCTCAATGTCGGGATCGTGTATGGGGGCATGAACCTCTATAACAATGGATTTGCGGGCGGTATCGTCGCAATGTTCCTGGTGCCGGTGATCCAGTCGATCCGCGACCGGAGGGCGCGGGCGAAGGGAGATCTGTCGCTGTAAGATTTCCTCTTTTTAATGGAATCTTAACACGAAAGAGGCATAGAGATATTGTATCATTATAAAAACACCACATTTATGATACCTACTAAACATAGAAAGGAATGATACATATTTCAACTTCATTTGCGCTTCTGGTCGTAGCGATTATTATCCTTGTCTGCATCGCGGGAAGCCGTCTTTCGGGGCGGCTGGGGGTGCCGACGTTGTTTATTTTTATTATGCTGGGAATGCTGTTTGGATCGGACGGTATTTTTAAGATTCCATTCGGCAATTTTGCACTGGCGGAACAGGTCTGCTCGGTGGCACTGATTTTTATTATGTTTTACGGCGGGTTCGGCACGCGCTGGAGTGAGGCGAAGCCGGTCGCGGGGCGGTCGATTTTGTTATCCTCGGCGGGTGTAGTGCTGACGGCGTTTTTGACCGGGCTGTTTTGTCATCTGGTGCTTAAGATGGCATTGATGGAAGGAATGCTTCTCGGCGCAGTTCTTGGATCGACCGATGCGGCATCCGTGTTCTCGATCCTGCGTTCGCGCAAGCTGAACCTCAAATACGGCACGGCATCCATGCTGGAGTTAGAGAGCGGAAGCAACGACCCGTTTGCGTACATGATGACGGTGATTCTGCTGTCTGCGATGACGGGGAGTGTGAGCGGCGGTTCGGCGGTTCTGCTTTTGATCCGCCAGCTCGCATTTGGGCTTTTGACCGGCGCGGCGGTCGCGTGGCTGGTGACATGGCTTTTAAAGCGGTATGCCTTTTATGGCGAGGGATTTGACACGATCTTTGTCTTTGCGGCGGCAATCATTTCCTACGCGCTTGCATCCCAGATTGGCGGAAATGGCTACCTAAGCGTGTATCTGACCGGTATTATCCTTGGAAATCAGGAGCTGAAGAACCAGAAAGCGCTGGTTGGCTTCTTTGATGCGTTTACCGGCATGATGCAGATGCTTCTGTTTTTCTTACTGGGACTTCTGGCGTTTCCCTCGCAGATGCCGTCGATCGTGCTTCCGGCGATCGCAATCGCATTGTTTTTAACATTTGTGGCGCGTCCGGCGGCGGTTGGCTTGCTGCTCGCACCGTCGAAACCGCCGATCGGGCAGTATCTGGTTATTTCCTGGGCGGGTCTGCGCGGTGCGGCGTCAATCGTATTTGCGATCATGGCGACGCTCAGTGAGGGATATATGAAACATGATATATTCCACATCGTGTTCTGCGTTGTTTTATTTTCCATCATTTTTCAGGGTTCGCTGCTTCCGAAGGTGGCAGAAAAATGCGACATGATCGACAATTCGACCGATGTCATGCGGACGTTCTCGGACTATACGGGCGATATGCAGATTCAGTTCGTGCAGCTTCCGATCGGGGACAATCATCCGTGGAAAAACCGTAAAATCTGTGAGATTGAGATGCTTCCGGGTATGTTAATCACAGTGATCCGGCGCGGCGTGCAGACGATTGTGCCCAAAGGGCAGACTGTAATTCTGGAAGGGGATACCGTCGTCTTGGGTGCAGAGGGCTTTACGGACAGCCAGGGAATCCTTTTAAAAGAGATTCTGATGACACCAGATCACCGCTGGTGCGGTAAGAAGATCGCGGAGGCACGCTTCTATAAGAATACGATCATTGTGATGATAAAGCGGGGCAGCCAGATCATCATTCCAGACGGCGGTACGCAGATACTGGAAGGCGACCGGGTGGTTGTATACTCGCAGAAACTGCCGCAGGTGGAAGGGCGTGTGAAACACGAAAGCGGACCGGTCGTATCGGCTGCTGTTGACAAGTAAGCACGTTTTCTTACGGCACTTTCGGTTCCAAAAGTGCCTATCCGTGAACAGTAACGCGGATTCATCGCAGGAACATGGAAATTTCAGGCAATACTTGCAGTTTGTTGAATTTTAAACTATACTAAAACAACAACGGTTTGCCGGAGGAAAAGAGTATGCAGCAGGGAAATACGAAGGAACGGATTGTAGAGGCTTATATCGAGCTGGAGTCGGAAAGACCGGTCGAGAAGATCACGGTTACGGCGCTGGTTGAGCGGAGCCGGATCACAAGAAAAACATTTTATTATTACTTTAAAGATATATATGATTTGATGGAATACCGGATGGAACGCGAGATGAAGCGCATCATGGAAGAGACGATGAGCCAGCCAGATCCGGAGAAGGCGCTGACACAGCTGTATATGTATATCATGGAAAACCAGAAGCATATCCGGGCATTGTCCGAGTCGGTACAGTTCATGGCGCTGCGCCGTCAGATGGGAGAAAAGGTGTACCAGTATTTTTATAACCATCTGGAGCGGATTGGTATGTTTAAGAACCTGACGATGCCGGAGGCGGCGATGGCGGTGCAGATCATCATTTTCTCGGTTATGGGAGTTGCGTTTGACGCGCCGTTTAAGGATGAGGCGGATGTGAAGGAGCGCGTCGCCACGTTCATGAGCGTGATCCGCAAATGCACCGGGTGCGACCCTATGCAGGTCCGTTAGGAAAGCAGGTTTCCGGCAGTTTTGAGAATTATTGTAACTGTTCAGTAGGTCTGCGCGTGACTGTGAAGGTACTGAACAGTTACGAATTATTATCAATTAGAAAATGGAACAAGGAAACGCAGGAGGAATCAGCGGTATTTGGTTGGTTTTTCCTGCGTTTTTGCTCTCATGTATCCGGAAAAAACGGTCAGCGGCAGGAAAATTCGGGTTCTATGAAAAAAGATGAACATAGATGGATACATTTTGACAAATTTGTGTACACACCTGTCCGAACTTGGGAGTGGCAAAGTGTATACGAGATGAGTAAAATATAGACTGAGAAAAATTTTTACCAAGAACAAGCATAGATGGAGGAAATTATGAAAAAAAGAGGAAAGATTCTGGCGCTGGCTGCGATTGTAGTTGTTGGCGCTGTCGTTTTGTCCCGATGCGGTCATAAGAATACGGCGGTGGAATATGAATCCCGTCCAACCGTAAGAGTAGAAAATCCGGTTCGTCAGGACATCAGCTTGTACACGGATCTGACCGGACTGGTAGAGCCGCAGTCCCGCGCGAGCGTCATGCCGAAGATGAGCGGCGAGGTGCTGGAGGTTTACTTCCAGGCGGGCGATACGGTCCAGGCAGGGCAGGCGCTGTGCAAGATCGATTCCGACGCGTTGACAGCGTTAAAGCTACAGGTGGATGCGGCTTCCGTTGCCTTAAAGAATGCGGACAGCAATTTAAGCCGTACCCAGGCGCTCTTTGCTGATGGTTTTGTCTCCCAGGAGGCGATGGAGCAGGCACAAAACAGCGCACAGAATGCGAAGATTTCCTATGAATCTGCGAAGAACCAGTACGATCTGCAGGTGAAATACACGACCGTGACGGCGCCGATCGACGGTGTGATCGAGTCCCGGAGCGTCGAGCCGCATGATCATGTATCTCCGGCAGGCGAGATCTGCACGATCTCCGGTGCCAGCCAGTTACAGGTTAAATTCGGCATCACCGAGAAGATCCACCAGACGATGGAGTTGGGCGACAGCGTGACGCTGGAGAAAAATGGTGCGGATTACACCGGTACTGTAACCGAAATCGGATCTATGGTCAACGAGAGCAGCGGCCTTTATGACGCGCGTGCGATGGTGCCGGATGCAGCAGGTCTTACGAATGGTTCTCGCGTAAAAATGACGGTTATCATGGACCATGTCAGCCAGGTGCTGACCGTTCCGGTCGATGCAGTCAGCTATGACAACGGTGCCCCGTTTGTATACCTCTATGAGGATGGAAAAGCGGAGAAGACCGAGATCGAAGCAGGTATCTATGACGATGAAAATATGGAAGTAAAATCGGGTCTGACGAGTGACAGCCAGGTCATCGTGAGCTGGAGCAACGAGCTGGTGGATCAGGGAGAAGTCCTGTTAGCACAGGATACCGATGGCGCGCAGACAGACGGAAACAATGAGACAGCAGCGGAGACGACAGAGGCAGGTGACAAAGAATGATTCGACTGACAAAACTCGCACTGCGGCGTCCGGTTACCATCATTCTCTGTCTGATTACCATCGCGTACTTCGGCCTTCAGTCCGTCATGGGCATGAAGCTGGAACTGACGCCAGAGATGGAGATGCCGATGTTAATCATCGCTACGGTGTATCCGGGAGCCAGCCCGGAGGACGTAACCGATCTGGTTACCAAGAAAGAAGAAGATGCGATCACATCATTGGACTCGGTCGATAAGGTACAGTCCATTTCCCGTGAAAATGTATCGATCGTCATTGTCCAGTATGAGTACGGTACCAACATGGATACCGCATACATTAACCTGAAAAAGGCGATAGATGGCATTCAGAGCGATCTGCCGGACGATGCCAACGATCCGAATATCATGGAGCTGGATATCAACTCGATGGCGACGGTTACGCTGGCAGTCAGCGGCGACGCTGATCAGAACCTTTATACATATGTAGATGACAAAATTGTTCCTGAGTTTGAGAAATTAAGCTCGGTCGGCGAGGTTTCGATTGCCGGCGGTCAGGATAGCTACACCCGCGTGGAACTGATTCCGGAAAAACTGGCACAGTACCACCTGAATATGAATACGGTTGCACAGTTAGTCGGTGCCGCCGATTTCACGATCCCGGCGGGCGATGTCCGGGTTGGAAAACAGGATCTCGACGTCAGTGTCGGCAACGAATTTAAGAGCACGGAAAGTCTGAAAAATGTCGTACTTCCGCTGGCAAACGGTGAGACGATCCATCTTTCTGATATCGCAAATGTCTATGAGGCGCTGGAGGATGCAAGCTCGATCGGACGTTACAATGGCGAAGATGTTATCTCCCTGGGAATCAAAAAACAGCAGAGTTCCACCGCGATCGAGGTTTCTAACCAGGTAACCAAGAAGGTGCAGGAAATTGAAAAGCAGTATCCGGGTCTTAAAATCACCGTGGTAGATGATGCCAGTGACACGCTGAAACAGTCTTTAAGCAGCGTAATCCAGACCCTGATCCTGGCGATCATCCTGTCCATGATCATTCTGTTCTTATTCTATGGCGATTTGCGTGCGTCGGTCATCGTAGGTACGTCCATTCCGATCTCCGTTGTATTGGCGATCATTTGTATGGCGGCGATGGGATTCTCAATGAATATTATTTCCCTGACGTCGCTCGTTCTCGGTGTAGGTATGATGGTTGATAACTCGATCAACGTCCTCGACGGATGTTTCCGGGCAAAGGAAAAACTGGATTTCTATGATGCGGCGCTGGAAGGTACGCGCACGATGATCGGCTCGATCACCGGCGGTACGCTGACAACCTGTGTTGTATTTATTCCGCTTCTGATGTTAAATGGTATGTCTGGACAGCTCTTTACACAGCTCGGGTACACGATCATTTTCTGTATGACGGCTTCCTTATTCTCAGCAGTCATCATCGTGCCGCTCTGCTATATGTTCTGGCATCCGGTTGAGAAGGATCATGCGCCGGCAGGACGTATAATCAAAGGCATCCAGGGCTGGTATCGCAAGCATATGCCGCATGTCATCAAGCGCTATGCGCTTGTATTCGGAACGACTGCAGTGCTGGTTGTCCTGTCCATCCTCATGGCGTCCAGACTGAACCTGGAGCTGATGTCTTCGATCGATGAAGGTATCGTCACGATGACGATCAAGACGAAACCGGGTTATTCGGTATCGGCGATCCGTGACACTGTGCTCGATCTGGAAAATATGGTAGAGACAGACGAGGATGTGGATCATTACCTGATGACATATGGAAACAGTGGTGTCAGCATGACTTCCGGAAGTGATGTGACGCTGAATGCCTACTTAAAAGATAAGAGAAAACTTTCCACGGACGAGGTTATCGAGAAGTGGAGATATGCGACACAGACTACGTTGATGCGACCATTACCTTGGAACAGGGCAGCAGCAGTATGAGCAGCAGCATGAGCAGCGGTGATTCAATTGAGGTGGATCTGCAGAGTACCGATTACGACACCCTAAAGAAGGCAGCGGATGATCTGGTAACTGAGCTTCGCAAGCGCGAGGATGTTATGCAGGTACATTCTTCTGTTGAGAATGCGGCGCCGGTTATCAAGGTAAATGTGGATCCGGTTAAGGCAGAGGCAGAGGGACTGACCCCGGCCAGCATCGGTTCGATGGTATACAGTAATTTAAGCGGTGTGAAAGCGGCGACGATCTCCGTCAACGGCAATGATCAGGACGTGAAGGTAGAATTTGCGCCGGATCGCTACGATTCCATCGCGAAACTGCAGGGCATGATGATCACGACGGCGACGGGTAATACGCTTCCGCTGGAGGATCTGGCAGAGATCTACTACCAGGATAGCCCACAGGAGATTTCACGAAAAGAGAAACAGTACCAGGTATCGATCACGATGCAGGCACAGGCAGATTATAAGAAGACGGCTGAAAAAGATGTCAAGAGCTTCGTGCAGAACTGGGAATTCCCGTACGGCGTTGAGATGGCGACCAATAGCCTGGATGAGTCGATGGGCGAGGAGCTTTCCGCGTTGGGAATGGCGCTTGTCACAGCGATCTTTCTGATTTTCATTGTCATGGCGATCCAGTTTGAGTCCCCGAAATTCTCCCTGATGGTTATGGCAACGATCCCGTTCAGTTTGATCGGTTCCTTTGGATTCCTGTTTCTGGCGGACTGCCCGATCAGTATGAACTCCATGCTTGGTTTCCTGATGCTGGTCGGTACGGTTGTAAACAACGGTATTTTATACGTGGATACGGTGAACCAGCTGCGGATGGAGATGCCGTTAGACGAGGCGCTGGTAGAGGCAGGTGCGATCCGTGTACGCCCAATCTGCATGACGACACTGACGACCATCATTGCGATGATCCCGAACTGTCTGGCGTTTGGTAAGGCGGGCAAGATGATGCAGGGCTTAGCGCTTGTAAACGTCGGCGGTCTGGTTGCGGCGACGATCCTGACGCTGGTACTGCTTCCGTCCTTCTACAGAGTGGTTTATAACATGGGAAAAGGCAAAGAAGATGAGTATGATAAGCTGGACTGCGACTAAGGAAAAGCAGGTTAAGCAGTGAATCTGTCAGGCGGCGGACCCGGGGCGGGGAAGCTGCCTGTACGGATAGAAAAAGGGGGAGAAGAAGATGCCGTCGGAACGATTTAAGCGGTTGCCGGAGGAAAAACAAAAGAAAATCCGGGACGCGTGTATGGCTGAATATACGCGGACAACGATAGAAAAAGCATCGCTCAACCGTATGATAGAAGATGCCGGGATCTCCCGGGGCAGTTTTTATACGTATTTTGACAGTAAATGGGATGTTTTAGGATATCTGTGTGAGAGTTTTATCAATGAATTTTATGAGTGCGGCGTGCGCTGCCTTGAAGAGGCGCAGGGGGACATCTGGGAGATGTTAGAGCAGTTTTTAAACGGTTCGCTTGCCCTGTGCCGCGATGAGAGACGCGCCGATTTCATCCGCAACATCATGGAGTGCAGCAGCCGTGAGGCGCTGACCTTTGATATATTCAGCTCCGATCCGGACAGTCCACGCGTCGTGCGTGGACGGAAGCTGGAACGTGCCGCCTATGAGTCGTGCGTGGGAAAATCCTTGCGGAAGATGGGCTGGGAGGAATATATGAGTTTTTTCCGCATGGCGATGATGTCGATCGCGATGGAGATCAAGAGCTTTCACGACGGAGTTCCGGAAAACCGTATCCGGGAACGGTTTGCCCTGACACTCGGCATCCTGAAACGGGGCGCTGGGATAGAATCGGGAGCGGGCGCGCAGAGCGCCGAAAGGAAATGAAGATGAGTAAGATGAAGAAAAACAGGAAAAAACTGTTTGCCATTCTTTTACAGGCGGCGTTAGTCAGCACGGCTATGACGATGCCGGCATATGCGGCTAAAACGCCGGGGATCGGCTCAGATGCGCTGATCGGCGACGATGCGACCGGTCCGGTGCTGACGGGCGGCAATACCGAGGTGGAGGAGGAAACTTCCCCGTACACCAAAGAACAGCTAGAGGATGGGACGCTGGAATATGGCGAGATCGCATGGCGAATCGAGGGGTACAACAGCACGTACTTAAACCTGCGTTCCCAGCTCTACAGCCAGACGACCAGCCAGTCGGCGGGAACTGCCCTGGCGGCAGAGGCGAGCGCCCTCATGGAAGATGCGATGGACCTGAAGTCCGACGATATGGATGCGGAGACGAGAGAGCTGTTTGAGGGCTACAAGGCGGCAGCGAGAGAGCTGCGCAAACAGGGGGCAAAGCTCACGAACAAGGAGCTTTCCGGCACCTATGCCCGGACCCTGCGTCAGACAAAGAATAAGTTAGTCAAGGCGGTGCAGAACCTGATCATCCAGTATGAGGAACTGCTCCCGCAGGTGGAAACAGCGAAAAAGAATGTGGAAATGTGCCAGGTAAATGCGGATGCCGCACAGAAGATGCAGGCGCTCGGCCGTGCTTCCGCGCAGGAGGTCCTGACGGCGCAGAAGGCGCTGCAGCAGGCCAATTCCAGCGCCCAGCAGGCAGAGAATGGGGCACTGCAGCTCAAGCAGAATATTTTGATGCTGCTTGGATTTGACGCGGATGCGCCGGTGACATTTGCGGATGTGCCGGTTCCGGATGCCACCCGCCTTGCGGCGATGGATCTGGCAGCCGATACACAGGCGGCGGTCAGCGCAAATTATGATTTTATGTCTGTGCGTGCAGCGAAAGCGGAAGGGTCTTCCAACCGCACAGTCAAGAAGCGAAACGTCGCCTATACCGAGGATTCGGTGACGATCACGGTTCAGAACCTCTATGCGGCGGTGGTATCAAAGAAACAGGCGTATGACAGTGCGACGGCTGGATATCAGGCGGCAGCGCAGAGCTACGAGGCGGCAAAGCGCCAGAACGCACTGGGAATGCTCTCAAGAGCCAATTATTTAGGGCTTGAGTGCTCCTGGCTCAGCAGTGTGGCGTCGTATAAGAGCGCGGAATTGGAATATACCAAAGCTGTGGAAAACTACGAGTGGGCTGTGAAAGGTCTGATTGTGACGAATTAATCCGTCAGGAATGGCAGTTTACTTAAGGTGTGAACAGGTTACTATTCACGGGTAGGCACTTTTGGAACAGAAAGTGCCGTAAGATAACATGGTGGTAACAGAAAGGAAGTAGGAACCAGAAATGAAACATAGAAGAAGGAAAACGGCGCTTCTGACCGCAGCGGCAGCAGCGGTTCTGGCATTGCAGGGACCGTTTGCGGCGCTGGCAGCCAGCCCGCAGTTTGCTTATGACGCAGATACATGGGCGAAGCTTCAGGACAATGTGATGGAATACAGCGAACTGCCGTATCTGGTACAGGAGTACAACCCGACGTATTTAAACAATCAGACGACCTATCAGGCAGGGCGCGACACAAAGAATGCGAAGGAAGTGCAGGATAAGCAGTACAATCAGGCGAATGATCTGTACGACAGCGCGGATAACCTGCGGGATCAGGCGGATCAGATTGAGGATTTTCTGGCGGTGCCGGGCATGGCGAGTGCTTACGCAAGCCTGATGTCAGCGTCCGTCATGGTGGAGCAGAATGCGTTAAAAACCCAGCAGTCTGCCGATGCTTCTTACCGCGACAGCGAGATGGACCGTCTGGACTATATCAACAGCCAGGATGCGGTTGTCGCGCAGGTGCAGTCGGCGTTTGCTGCTTATAATCAGATCAAAAAGACAATTCCGTTGATGGAGAAATCAGTGGAATTGCAGGAACTTTCCATGCAGCTGACCCAGAAGCGCCAGCAGCTAGGTCAGGCGACCCAGATTGATGTGTTAAATGCACAGAAGTCGCTGCAGTCGCTCCAGTCCACGCTGACCCAGACAAAAGCGGGACTTCAGGCCCAGCATCAGCAGCTCTGCGTCCAGACCGGATGGTCCTATGACGCGGAACCGGATATCCAGGATCTGCCGCAGGCGGATCTCACCCGGATCGCGGCGATGAACCTGGCGGCGGACACGCAGACGGCACTCGAGCAGAACCTGTCCTTACAGTCCAACAAGCGCGGTTATGCCAATATGGCAGAAGGTTCAGCCGATAAGAAAAACATGGATCGCACCATCAAGAACCAGGAACAGACGATCCGCTCCGGTATGCAGACACTCTACAACGACATCATGCAGAAGCAGACAGCCCTGCAGCTTGCCGATGCGTCCCTGGCAGCAGAGACGCAGACGATGAATGCGATGCAGAAGAAGCTGGAGCTTGGCATGGCGACCCAGCTGGAGTACAAGAGCGAGGAAGTTTCCTTCCTGGAGAAACAGATCGACAAAGAGACAGCTAACATGAACCTGCAGCAGGCGATCGAGACGTATGAGTGGGCGCTGAAAGGTTACATGAAGTAGGGACAGAAGTTAAGTCTCTGGCACTTCCTCTGCGCGGGGGTTAACGTGGCGCTGGAGGAGGTGTATATATCGAAAATGATATAATAAAATGCTTATAAAATAAGGGGCATAAAATCCTCATGGATCGGCATTTGCCCGGTAAAAAATGGATTTTTAGACAAAAAGTGTATTTCTGTCACGGACGATACGGCAGTTCACAGACCGTATGTTTTTGTGACACGTACAAAAAGAGGAAAAAAGCGGCGATTCGGAACGGAACGCCGCTTTTTTTGCGAGGGAAATAGGTATATATTGTGAGACTTTAACAAAAAATACACGCAAACAACAGAATACTACCAAATCCGACTGGAAAATACTGGGTTAATAAAAAATACTTTTGACAATTAACGCAGCATATGAGAAGATAGAAAAGATACTGGCAGTAAGGAGAGAAAATAAGATATGAACAAGTCACAAGACAAAATCAAGTGGTATATGCTTTCCTTTATGTGTTTCTCCACCCTCTGGGCATTTGGAAACGTTTTAAATGGTTTCATATACTTCAATGGAACACAGGTTATCTTCTCCTGGATTCTGATGTTTGCACTGTACTTTGTACCGTACGCACTGATGGTCGGAGAGCTTGGTTCCGCATTTAAGAATTCGGGCGGTGGTGTCAGTTCCTGGATTCATGAGACAACCGGTGCGAAGGCTGCATACTACGCAGGCTGGACCTACTGGGCGTGTCATGTCACCTACATCGCATCCAAAGGTTCTGGCGGTCTGAAAGCGCTCAGCTGGATGATTTTCCAGAACGCAGAGAAGTATGCGTCCTTTAACACAAAGGCAGTACAGCTCGTTACTTTTGCCGTTCTGCTGTTCTTCTGCTGGGTAGCAAGCCGCGGTTTAAATCCGCTGAAAAAGATGGCAACCTTAGCAGGAACCAGTATGTTCGTTATGAGTATCCTGTACATTCTGCTGATGTTCGCTGCACCGGCAATCAACCCGAACGGCGGTTACCTGTCTGTTGATTTCAGCATGAAGAATCTGATCCCGCATTTTGATTGGAAGTACTTCAGCAGCCTGTCCATTCTTGTATTTGCGGTAGGCGGCTGTGAGAAGATCTCCCCGTATGTAAACAAGGTAGAGGATCCGGCAAAGGGATTTCCGAAGAGCATGATCTTTGCAGCAATCATGGTTATTGTCTGCGCGATCTTCGGTACCATCGCAATGGGCATGATGTTTGATCCGGTACTGATTGAGGAGAATTTTGACTCCTACAACGCAAACGGTTCTTACTGGGCATTCCAGAAACTGGGTGAGTACTACGGTGTCGGCAATCTGCTCATGATCATCTACGCAGCCTGCAACGCGATCGGACAGTTCTCGACGCTGGTAGTCAGCATCGACGCACCGCTGCGTATGCTGCTTGACAACGAGGATGCGCGTCAGTTCATCCCGACCAAGCTGTTAAAGAAGAACAAATTCGGCGCTTACATCAATGGTATCTGGATGGTTGTTATCCTGTCCGGTTCCATTATCCTGGCTCAGGTCCTGGTTCCGAACGCAGATACTGTACTGCGTCAGCTGACCCAGTTAAACTCGGTTACTATGCCGATGCGCTATCTGTGGGTATTCTTCGCTTACTTCATGCTTCGTAAACACACGAACAAGTTTGAACGTGAGTACCGCTTTGTAAAGAATAACGGAGTCGCTCTTGGCTTCGGTGCATGGTGCTTCTTCGTAACAGCAGCCTGCTGTATCTTAGGCATGTACAAGCAGGGCGATATGTATACAACTGTGCTGAATGTCATTACGCCGATTGTCCTGGTAACACTGGGTCTTATCTTACCGGCGATTAAGAAGAGAGAAGGGAAGTCTGCATAATGAATGCTGCAAACGAATTACTGACTTTTATTGAGAACAGCCCGAGTATGTTTCATTCCATCGAGACAATCAAGGGTATGCTGGACGAGGCAGGTTTTACATACCTGCCGGAGTCGGCTCGTTGGGACGTGAAACAGGGCGGAGATTACTATACAATCCGCAACCATTCCAGTATCATTGCGTTTCGCGTAGGAGAGAAGCTGACTGATTATCACTTCCAGATGTGTGCCTCCCACAGTGATTCACCGACTTACAAGATCAAGAGTGTGCCGGAGTTAAATGGTCCGGGCGAGTATCTGCGCCTCGATGTGGAAGCATACGGCGGCATGATCGACAACACCTGGTTTGACCGCCCTCTGACCGTTGCAGGCCGTGTACTGGTAAAAGACGGTCAGGGCGTGAGCGCGAGACTTCTGTACATCGATAAAGACCTGATCATCATTCCGAACGTAGCGATTCATTTCAACCGTGAGGTGAACAATGGATACAAATACAACCGTCAGGTTGATTTATGTCCGCTGTTCTCCGCTGGTGAGCTGAAAAAAGGCGCGTTTGACGCGATGATTGCGAAAGAGCTTGGTGTGGCAGCGGAGGATATTTTAGGGAAGGATCTCTTCCTTGTAAACCGCCAGCCGGGTACGATCTGGGGGTATGCGGATGAGTTCGTTTCCAGCCCGAAACTGGACGACTTACAGTGCGCTTACGTTTCCCTGAAAGCATTCCTGGAGGCGAAGAATGAGCGCGATGTCAGCGTATACTGCTGCTTCGACAATGAGGAAGTTGGTTCCAATACGAAGCAGGGGGCGATGTCCACCTTCTTACAGGATGTCCTGCACCGCATCAACGGCGCACTTGGAAAGACGCCGGAGGACTACTATCAGGCAGTTGCCGGTTCTTTCCTCGTAAGCTGCGACAACGCACACGCCGTTCACCCGAACCACGGGGAGAAGACGGATGCAGTCAACTGCTCCTGGATGAACAAAGGTATCGTCATCAAGGAGAGCGCGAACCAGAAATACACCACGGACGCATTCAGCCGTGCGGTATTTACAAATGTCTGCAATGAGGCAGGTGTTCCGGTTCAGGTGTTTGCAAACCGCAGTGATATTTTAGGCGGTTCCACCCTTGGAAACCTTTCCAACACGCAGGTCAGCGTCCATGCCGTCGATATCGGTCTGCCGCAGCTTGCGATGCATTCCTGTTACGAAACGGCAGGTGTGAAGGATGTGGAGTATGCAATCAGTGCTCTGACCAAATTCTATCAGACCACTCTTCAGATTGAAGGGGCAGAGCGGGTTTGCTTTGAGTAAATATAGTTAAAAGAGCAGCCGCTCCGCGAACGATGAAATGAATCGCGGGGCGGCTGTTTTGATAGATTGAAAAAAGCTTTTTAAGAAAATTACCTCCGCAACAGCTCCGGCGCCATCTCCTGAAACAGCTTCGCGAGCGCCATCGCCGCCCGCGAGCGGTATTTTCCAGCGGGCCAGGCGAGCGCCAGATCGAGGAAAATACCATCTTTCCCGATCCGCAGATAGCGGAACTCATCCCGCATGATGCGGCAGGAACGGTAGGTGAATGCGAGTCCGACTCCCTCCCGCGCCATCGCCGCAGCGAAGGAGGCGGAGAGGTAGGTGTCGAGTCCCAGCGGTTCCACGCCAGCCTCTCGCAGGGAGTGGCGGCCAGTCCGTCCGAGGACGGTGCTGGGCGGTCCCAGAATATACTCAAATGGTGCGGTGTCCTTTAGGTCGATCCACATCTGTTCCGGCTCCGATTCACATGGCTTCGCAAACGCCATGACCGGGTGGTCGGCGGTGGTGGCGATCATGATCTCATCCCGCATCAGAAAATCCACACCGTGTTTGATCCGAACCGGCGGCGCAGCTATCAGCGCCAGATCTAAAAGTCCCTCTAAAATCTTATTTTCCAGATCAATACTGTCCATCTCACAGATCTCCACATGAACCCGTGGATACAGGGCATGGAATTTTTTCAGGACCGGCGGCAGCAGGTAGGTTCCCCGGTAGGTACTGATGCCGAAAATGACAGTGCCGCCCTTTAAATTTTCAATATCCGAAGCCTCGCTGCGTGCCTCCTGGTACTGCTGTAAAATCTGTCTGGCATGGAAAATAAATGCCTCCCCGGCAGAGGTTGGACGGACTCCGCGGGCAGTACGGACGAAAATCGGCGTCCCCAGATCCTGCTCAAACAGGCGGACCGCCTGGCTTAAGCTCGACTGCGCCATAAACAGTTTTTCAGCTGCGCGGGAGATGCTTCCCTCGTTAGCGACGGTTACGATATAGTCTAGTTCCTTTAAATCCATGAAAATCTCCCTTACGAGATATCGGAATTTCCGATATCTGGTATAACAAATCTTGTCTTTCTCCTATAACAAAAATAGTATAAGATAAAAACAAGCAAAAATCAATGGCAGAGACTGAAGCAGCGGCTGGAAAATCGAATAGAAATCCGGCGAGGGAACGCAGCTTTGAAAAAGCCTCTGTGGACGATTATAAATAGGAGGAATAAGCAAGATGAAACAGGATTTAATGAAGGGTGTTATCGACATGCACGTTCACACGAATCCAGATCTGCGTCTGCGGGCGTATGATGATTTCGAACTGATGGAGGCGGCGATCCGGGTTGGGGCACGCGCTATCGTCATCAAGACGCATCAGGGAACCACGATGGATCGGGCCTATCTGTGCAACCGCCACAACGAGATTGTACACGGGAAAACGAACAATTTTACGATGTTTGGCAGTATTACCTTAAATAAGGTAGTCGGCGGCATCAATCCGAAGGCAGT
This sequence comes from Clostridium sp. AF21-20LB, assembly GCF_003478795.1. NCBI lineage: Bacteria > Bacillati > Bacillota > Clostridia > Eubacteriales > Clostridiaceae > Clostridium > Clostridium sp. AF21-20LB. The sequence goes on from NZ_QUGD01000017.1 coordinate 39,522, forward strand.
CGATGTGGCACTTCGCCTGGGAGCAAAGGTGGTATGGCTTCCGACCCAGTCGGCGAAGAACCATATGCAGAAGATGAACCAGGATCTGAGCCAGAGCGTGGAGGTCGTAAAAGATGGAAAGATCGTGCCGGAGCTTCGTTCCGTGCTGGAACTGATCCGCGACCACAATGCGGTACTGGGAACCGCTCACATCGCACCGGAGGAGATTTTCACTGTTGTGGAAGCTGCACGGGATATGGGAGTAAAAAACATCGTTGTAACCCATCCTGAATGGTGGATTGTAGGCATGAGCCATGAGGATCAGCTTCGCCTGGTAAAGGATTATGACGTTATCTTAGAGCGCTGCTATGCACAGAATATGGGCGGCGGAAAGTATAAGAGCAATCTGGCAGACAACCTGGAACTCATCAAAGAGGTTGGCTATAAAAATGTCATGGTTGATACCGATGGCGGCCAGACAGAAAACCCGCATTGGGAGCTGGCGCTGGCAGAATATATGCAGTATCTGGTAGATCATGGAATTCCGGAAGAACACGTGTACCATATGACACACACTATTCCGGCAAAACTGTTGGGCATCGAAGAATAGGGGGACGCATCATATGTTAAGTGCAGTTTTGGTGGCATCCATTGCGGTTGCCGTTATATTGGGATATAAAACGAAAATCAATACGGGATTTTTCTGTATTGCTTTTGCATACCTGATTGGTTGTTTTGGCATGGGATTGAAAACAAAAGAACTGATTGGCTTCTGGCCGGTCAGCACCATGTTCGTCATCCTGTCAGTATCACTGTTTTACAACTTTGCAGCTGTGAATGGAACCCTTGAAAAAATGTCGGCCAGTCTTCTCTATATGTGCCGTAAGTTTCCGGGCATGCTTCCTTTTGCATTATTTTTTGTAGCAGTTGTACTTTCTGTTATGGGTGCTGCATACTTTACCGTTCTGGCATTCCTGGCACCGATTACCATCCTTATCTGTGAGGAAGCAAAGATGGACAAGCTGACCGGTGCGGTGGCGATCAACTGCGGTGCACTGGCAGGCGGAAACTTCCCCACAGCTTCGCTGGGCGTCGTATTCCGCGGTCTGATTGATACTGCTTATGAAGCAGAACCGGCATTTGAAGCAACGAATTCCTTTGTAGATGAAATGAAAATTTTTGGTTTCGCGATTGTATTTTCTCTGATTCTGATTGCAATTTTCCGCTTCGGTTTCAAGAGCAACCGCGGTATCGGAAAAGGCGTAACGTTCAATCGCCCGGAGCCGTTTGACAAGAAACAGAAAACAACCCTGCATTTAATGATTCTGATGATGGTGATTGTCTTGGTATTCCCGCTCTTAAAGATGGCAGTTCCTGGCAATGAACTGATTGGAAAAATTGCCGGAAAGGTTGATGTAGGACTGGTGGCATTCTGCTTTACCATCATCGCACTGCTCTTTGATCTGGCACCGCAGAAGGAAGTTATCGCACGTGTTCCGTGGAACACCATCCTCATGATTGCCGGAGCCGGCATGCTTATCGCCGTTGCAGTTCAGGCCGGTACCATTGATGCATTATCTGCATGGATTGGTTCAAATGTTCCGACAGCCTGATTCCGCTGGCATTCAGCTTTGTAGGCGCATTTATGAGTTTCTTCAGCTCTACAACCGGTGTTGTAGCACCGGCCCTGTTCCCGCTGATTCCGGGACTTGCGGCAGCAACCGGATTAAATCCGGCAGCACTCTTTGCCTGCACGATTCTTGGTGCACAGAGCAGTGCGATCAGCCCGTTCTCATCCGGCGGCAGCCTGATTCTTGGTTCCTGCGGAAACGAGGAGGACCGAAATCACTTATTCAACCGTCTTCTCTTTGTAGCAGTACCTATCAGCGTTATCTGCTGTGCGGTATATAACCTGATTGTAGCAGTTGTTCTGTAAGGGAAATTTAATTGAAAAGTTGTTTGTTCGAAAAGCTGTCAGCCTGTTCTGGCAGCTTTCGATGAAATTTTTAATGGATTTTTGCGCGTGACTGTGAAGGTACTGAACAGTTACGATTGGGAAAATCAAGAAGGAGGATAAAGAAATGAGTCATAAAATTACAGTATTTCGCGGCGATGGTATCGGACCGGAGCTGGTTGATAATGTATTAAAAATCTTAAAAGCGGCAGATGCTCCGCTGGAATATGAAATTTTCAATGTTGGTGAGGATGAGTGGAAACGCAATGGTGCCCTGATTCCGGAGGAAGCATATGCTTCCTTTGAGCGCACCAAAGTACTCTTAAAATCCCCGATTACAACTCCGGTTGGAAAGGGCTTCCGCTCTTTGAATGTAACACTCCGCGGACAGTATGACCTGTATGCCAATATCCGCCCGGTTAAGTCCAACGCAGCCGTAAAAACTCCGTTTAAGAATGTAGATATTGTGATTTTCCGCGAAAATACAGAGGGACTTTATGTCGGTGTGGAGGAGCAGGTAAATCCGGATACGGTTCATGCAATTAAGATTGTCACAAGACAGGCCAGCGAGCGCATTATCCGCGATGCATTTGAGTATGCGAAAAAGAACGGACGCAAGAAAGTAACCTGTATTCATAAGGCAAATATCCTGAAAATGTCCGATGGCATGTTCCTTTCCATTTTCAAAGAGATTGCAAAGGAATATCCGGAGATTGAAGGTGATGATAAAATCATCGATAACACCTGCATGCAGCTTGTCATGAATCCAAACCAGTTTGATGTTATGGTAATGCAGAACCTGTACGGAGATATTCTTTCGGATCTGTGCAGCGGTCTGATCGGAGGCCTGGGACTCGTTCCATCCAGCAATATCGGTTCTGACTATGCTATGTTTGAGGCCGTACATGGCAGCGCACCGGATATTGCAGGCAAGCACTTGGCAAACCCGACCGCATTCCTGTGGTCTGCCTGCATGATGCTAGAGTACTTAGGTGAAAATGAGACCGCCGGACGCATCCGCAAGGCTGTGGATGAGGTTCTGGCAGAAGGCAAGCACCTGACAAGAGATCTGCATGGAACTGCAACCACCGAGGAATATGTGGACGCAGTGATTGCGAGACTGTAAGAATTTAATAAGTGAAGATGTAAGAAGGGGCTGTTGCACAAACCGTGCAGCAGCTCCTTTTGGCTATAAAATAGGGTTATCGGCCAGCATTATTTACCTATCCCCTTTACCATACACCGTTTCTTGAAGAAGGAAATTCCATAACAGAAAATTTCATCATAATTTCCCTCAAATTCTTTTGCATACATGCGTTCATCGATCTGGCGCAGGGCTTTGTCGCAGTCATCGCTGAGTTTTTCAAATGTTTTCGAATATTTCGCCTCGAAAATCGCCATTCGTCCACCGTGCAGATCATATACAACCACATCGCTTCGTCCTTCGCCATGCTCACGGTTTGATTCTACCACATATCCGGCTCCGGCAAAAATTCCGGCTAAAAAGGCGTGATAAAAATCTTCTTTATAATCATGGTAGCTGATTGTCATACGCAGCAGGGCATTCATCTCCTGTGTGAGCAGGTCGGTGTTGCCGTGCCATACAGCATAAAATAATTGTTCCCGATTCCAGGTTTTGGCGCTGTCGTTAAACCATTTTAAAATGGTACTTTCGAAGATTTCCCGGATTTCAGCATTCGGAATCATCAGGCAGTTAAACCATCTGGAAGGTTATCGATGCGAGCCTGCGTCAGATAGCCGGTAAGATACAGGATACTCCACAGATTATCTTCGGAGGAATGGAGGTAATCATACGTCAGATTTTCTTCCACATGCTGAAGAATATAGCCTCCGGAAAGAAGCGCCTCCAGCTTCATCGTGATATTGCTTCCGGCATAGTCGATAAACGAACGGATGATCGCGTTATCGCTGGTATTTTTCCAGTAACCGATGGGCCTTGCATCTGGCTTTTTCTGGCAGTCGAGAAGATAATTCATTACATCCCACGGACAGTAGACATCCGAAGCACCGAAGTGATAGCCGTCATACCACGCCTTGATTTGCGAAGCCCGATCAAGCATATCAGCATCCAGAAGAAGCTTTTCCATGTCAGCCTGGGTAAATCCAAAATATTCATCCAGTGAAGAAGAGGAAATAGTGTCGGAAACAAAATTGTTGGTTCCCGTAAAGATACTTTCCTTTGCGATTTTCAGACAGCCGGTAATAGAGGCAAAACGCAGGGTGCTGTTATCTTTCAGTGCTGTACTCATGAGGGATTTCATCAGTTCCAGCATCTGCGGATAATAACCATTTGCGCTGGCTTTGGCAAGTGGTACATCATATTCATCCAGAAGCAGAATGACGGGCTTCTGGAAATGTGCCTGCATCATACGCATCAAGAGCAGAATGCTGGTTTTTAACATAGTATCCGTCGGTTTCCCATCGACAATATCGGCAAGCTGTATAAACTCTTTCCGATCATTTTCATTAACCGAAGGGCTGTCTGCCAGATAGCTGTGTTCATTGCAGAGACGGGCAATCTGGGAGCGGAGCATATCCCTGGCAGAAGCATAATCCAGTCCGTCTACATCCTTAAAGGTCAGAAAGAGCGTCGGAAATTGATTCATCCATGCCTGGCATAGATCTGGACGAGATTCGATTTGAAGTCCGGTAAAAAGATTCTGGCTTTTTTTTCGAATATCAAAAAAATTGGCAAGCATACTCATCGCCAGTGTTTTTCCAAAACGACGCGGGCGGGTAATCAGGGTGACTTCCGAGTTATTCGTCAGAAGATCAGCGATCAGCCCGCTTTTATCAATATAATAATAGCCGTCTTCGCGCAGCTTTTTAAAATCAGAAATACCAACAGGGATTTTTAAGGGTGTCATCGATGATGCTCCTTTCTGAAGATACGGAATTGTTACGAATAACTTTATCATATCATGGGGGAAAGTGGTTGGCAAGATTTTAAAAGAAAGCGGGATGCGCCATATCCGGAAGAGGTGTATGGGTTTGGAAAATAGCTACTGACCCATCTGCTTCTCCCCCAGCTCCTCCGGCAGTGCCTCAAAGAAAATATCCTTCCAGGCACGTTTCAGCTGTTTTTCATGAACTACATAGGGCTGCACTCCAATATATTTAGGAACGTTATCACTGACCAGGGATTTAGCGACTGCAAGAGCGGCCGCTTTTCCCTGGTCATATGGCCTCTGGGTGCTGAGTCCTTTTACAAATCCTTGATTCATTTCTTCTGCAATCTCAAAATCCAGATCTGTGGTAAAGACAGCAATATCCGTCCGGTTCAAAGCTTTCAGGGCCTTGATGGCAAGTAGGGCGGGGCGGTCCCAGCTCACATAGAGCGCCTGGATATCCGGGTGCTCGTTTATCATCTCATAGCATACCTTGTAGGCATTTTCAATTTGAATAAATCCCTTTCTGGCAGTGATTTCAATGTCGGGATAGGATTCCCTTAATATTTTCTCGGCACAGTTATCACGCTCGGTAGTGCCGTAAAACATGGCGCCGTGGATGATGAAGCCGACTTTGGCGTGCGGTTTTTCTTTCAGGTATTCGCCGATCATGCGCCCTGTATTGGTGCCATTTTCCCGCTCATTGACGGAGATACATGAGACGTAATTGTTCCGGCTGAAGTTCTGCGGGACATTGCTTAAAAAGACCAGCCGCGTCATTTTGGACAATTCCTGAAATGCCGGACCCGTCTGGACATCGTCGGTGGGGATGGCGATGACGGCGTCCGGGTGCTGCATTTTGATGCTTTCGAGCTGCATATTCTGGAGGGCAGGATCAAAATGGGCGTCCATGGTGGAAATAATATCGATTCCGTACTGTTCCAGTTCATCCCGGATGCCTTTCTGATGCAGGGCAGCCCAGGCAGTTCCAGTGCAGTGGAAGGAGATGGCGACGCGGTAATTTCCGGTTCGCAAAAGCTGTTTTTCCTCCTTGGAGAGCCGGATGCTGTCCGGAGATACGGCGTGTTCACCGAGCGGTCCGTTGTCGATGATCCGGGTGGAATCGCGCAAAATCAGCTCTACATCTGCGTAGTGGGTCAAAGGTGCGCCGGAGAGGTGGTTGATCTCGTCAAAGAGTGCCTGCGAGGCGAGTTCTGCCATCTGGTCGATATCCCGGTGGATGCAGGATAGCGGTGGGGCGGTCAGCTCGCACCAGAGCATATCGTCAAATCCGATGATGGAAATATCGCGCGGACAGTCTTTTCCCAGCTCCCGCAGCGCCTTGAGAAGAAACATAGTCAGCCTGTTTCCGCCGGCGATGATAGCGGTGGGGAGATACCGGGTGATACTTTTCTGAATATTCAGGCTGATGGTATCACTGGACTGATACAGATTGATCTCCGCGATGCAGGAACTGCTCAGGGTATGGTTGGCGGAGAGAAGTGCCCGCTCATATCCGGCAATCTTGTCCTGTTTGGCGAGGCTGTCTGTTTTTTCTACCAGAAACAGCACATTTTCGTGTCCGCTCTCAAAAAAATAGGAAGTAGCGGAGTGAAATGCTTTGGTGTAATCAAAAAGAATCCGCGGTGTGACATCGTCATCGATGAATCGTTCGACACAGACAAAAGGGATACCGGATTCATATAGAAATGCATAGGCAGCCGGATTGCTGCTTGCCGGGGAGAGAAAGATGCCGATGGTCTTGGCACTGGAGATTAAGTTTTGCAGGATGCTTTTCTCCTCTTCCGGGCTGTCGTTGGTGGCGGCGGTGTAAAACTGATAGCCCTGGCTGGTCGCGTAGGACTGCAGCTGATTGCACAGATCGCAGTAGAGCGCGCTCTTGATATTTGGAAAGACAGCGACAATCTGTGAACTGCGTCCGCTGCGGATTTTACGCACCTTTTTTTTGATTTTTTCAGAATATCCACTTTCTTCAATAATAGCTTCGATTTTATCCACCAGTTCCGGGCTGACATAGCGCGTATGGTTGATAACATGGGAAACGGTGGCGATGGAGACGCCTGCCTTTGCGGCGATTTCTTTGATGGTCATAAAACTCCCCCTTGCTGGTACGGATTTAGTCCGGCTGTTCCTGCGCGGCTGGATTTGAATTTGCCGCAGTTTTGTGTTTCTGTTTTTTTGATTATAGCACAAAAATAGGAGCAAAACGATAAGGTAAATAAAATTTACGTAAAAAATCAGAAAGAGCGGTAGAAGTGCATAAATATCAATAAAACAGGATGAATATATCGCTGAAATTAGTGCAATATGCCAAAAGAGTATTGACGAAAGGGCATGGGATAGAGTAATATCTAGATATCAGACAGGGAGACTCCTTCCAGAGAGAAAAATTTTTACGTAAAAATAAAAAGAAAACTATAACAATCCGTTTGAAATGCACTAAACAGTGATGAAGTAAGAGGAGGATCAGATTTATGAAAAAAAGTCTTAGATTTACAGCAGCAGGTCTTTCAATTTGCATGATGGCAGCAATGCTGGCAGGATGTAGCTCTTCCAGCAGTACCGATACAACAGCGGCAGCTGATGCTTCTGAGGCAGCGGCAGATACGCAGGAAGCTGAGGCAAAGACCAGCGATTTATCGTTTGCATTCTGTACGAATACTTTAAACAATACTTTCCAGAGTTCCATTGATGCAAAGCTCAGCGAGCTGTGCAAGGAAAACGGCATTTCCTACACCTGCCTGGATCCAGATTATGATTTAAACAAGCAGCTCAGCCAGTTATCTGACTGTGCAAACAGCGGTTACGATGCAGTGTTTGTTATCCCGGTTGACTCCGCAGGTATTACCTCCGGACTGGCTGAGATTGCAGACGCAGGCATTCCGATTTTCAACGTAGATACCGCAGTCATCGATGATGATATCGAACAGTTCGTGACACAGTTCGTTGGAACCAACGCATACATGGCAGGTCAGTTAGTGGGCGAGCAGATGACGAAAGATTATCCGGATGGCGCAAAGATTGCAGTTCTGGATTTCCCGTCCAATGAAAGCTGCGTGGATCGTGTCAATGGTTTCCTTGAGGGTCTTGGCGATCAGAAAGATAAATTTGAGATTGTAGCACAGCAGGATGGCGGTGCAGCGCTGGATCAGTCGATGGGACTGGCTGAGGATATCATCACAGCAAACCCGGATCTGGAAGCATTCTTCTGTATCAATGACCCGTCTGCCCTGGGTGCGGCAGCAGCTATCAAGCAGCAAACAAGACCGGCGAGATCGGTGTATATAGCATCGATGCATCCCCGGATGGAAAACAGGCACTCTTAGACGGCGAGTTCACCGCAGTTGCATGCCAGGTTCCGCTTCAAATTGCAGAATATGCATTTGACGCAGCTGAGAAATATGTAGGCGGCGATACCGCAATCGATGAGAAGAAAGTATATCTGGATTCCCATCTGGTAGAGAAAGAAGAGGCAGAGAAGACTCTGAACGACTGGCAGTAATGAACTGCGAGGAAGCTTAACAGTTACGTGAAATAAAATAAAACATGGAAAATGCGGCGATGGGGTTCATTGCCGCATTTCTAAAAAACGGAGGGTTCTATGGGAAAAACAATTCTGGAAATGATAGATATCAAGAAAAGTTTTTCCGGGATCTATGCATTGTCAGGGATCAATTTTTCCCTGGAAATGGGCGAGGTTCATGCGCTTCTGGGAGAAAATGGAGCGGGTAAATCAACGCTTATCAAGGTCCTTGGAGGAATTTATAAACCGGACAGCGGAACAATCAAGATTAATGGTCAGGAAGCTGAGATAAATGGTGTTTCGGACGCCAGGAGAAAGGAATCGGAATCATACATCAGGAGATCGTCCTGGTTCCGTATCTGACGGTCGCGCAGAACCTGTTCCTGGGACGGGAAATCAAGACGAAATTCGGCACCGTGGATATGCGGGAGACGAACCGCCGGGCAGGCGAGATGCTGGCAAACCTCGGGGTCAATATCCACCCGGATACGCTGGTAGAATCTTTGACGATCGCCCAGCAGCAGATGGTTGAGATTGTAAAGGCGGTATCCTTCGACGGACGGATCATCGTCATGGACGAGCCGACGTCCTCCCTTTCCAATGACGAGGTAGAACAGTTATTTGGAATCATTGAGAGATTAAAAGCAAAACAGGTAAGCATTATATATATTTCCCACCGTATGGAAGAACTGTTCCGGATCTCGGATCGAGTTACCATCATCCGCGATGGCGCCTATGTGGGAACGAAAAAAACATCGGAGACGAATGCGAACGAGCTGGTAGCCATGATGGTAGGACGGGAGTTAGAGAGCTTCTATGCCAGAGATTACAACGATCTGGAACATGCAGAAACGGCGTTGGAAGTGAAGAATTTAACCTGTGAGGGTGTGTTCTCAGATATCAGCTTCCGGGTAAGAAAGGGAGAGATCCTGGGATTTGCGGGTCTGGTCGGAGCCGGACGAAGCGAGATCATGGAATGTATCTTTGGAGCCAGAAAATACCAGAGCGGAACCATTCTTTTAAATGGAAAGGAAGTCCGCTTCACGACACCGATCCAGGCAATCAAGGCGGGCATCGGACTGGTGCCGGAGGATCGGAAAAAACAGGGACTTGTCCTTGGCAATACGGTCGGTTTTAACCTCACGCTGGCATCGATTGACTCTTATATTAACGGAATTGCCATCAGCGACCGGAAATGTCAGGAAGTGATTGATTATTATAAAGAAAAGCTTCATATCAAAGCAGTGGCAGACCGGGTGGAACTGGTGGAAGCGGGAAGTCTTTCCGGCGGAAACCAGCAGAAGATTGTCCTTGGAAAATGGCTGGCAATCAAGCCGGATGTCCTGATTCTGGACGAGCCGACGAGAGGCGTCGATGTCAATGCGAAGTTTGAGATTTATTCCGTTATTAATGAGCTGGCGAAGGCGGGTATCGCCGTTATCATGGTATCCAGCGAGCTGCCGGAGATCATCAATATGTGCGATAACGTATGTGTCATCAAGGCGGGAAAAATGACGGGAATGCTCGGAAGAGAAGAACTGGATCAGGAGAGAATCATGCAGTATGCAGCAGGAGGCGAAGAGTGATGAACGGAAAGAAAAGTACAGCAGGCAATTCGGTACTCTCGGTATTTACCGGAAATACAGGAATTATTGGAGTGCTGGTTATCTTATGTGTGGTAGTCGCACTGGCAACCGATAAATTTTTGACACCGAGCAATATCATTTCAGTGCTCAGACAGATTTCCATTAATACATACATTGCACTGGGAATGACGTTGATTATTATTCTCGGACACATCGATCTGGCAGTTGGCGCGATCGTAGCGATGAGCGGAACTCTGACCGTAGGATTTGTAGTTAATCAGGGACTTCCGATTGGCGTGGCGATTGCGGCTGGCATCATCATCGGTGTTGTGGCTGGTCTGATTGATGGTATGGTTGTATCGAAATTCCGTGTTCCGGCATTTATCATTACGATGGCAATGATGAATGTCTGCAACGGTATCGCGTATGTATATTCGGGCGGACAGTCCACCCGTATTACGGATAAGTTTTTCATTGCAATCGGAACGGGTTATCTGTTTAACATTATTCCGCTGCCGGTTGTCTATATGGTTATTTTAATTATCGTATTTAGTTTTCTGCTTTCTAAAACAAAATTTGGTACCTATGTGTATGCAATCGGCGGAAACCGTGAGGCGGCGCGTCTCTCTGGTGTTCCGATCAAGAAAGTCGAGATCATCGTGTTTACATTGTCGGGCGCCCTGGCGGCGTTTGCAGGTCTGGTTCTGGCATCGAGAATGTATTCCGGACAGCCGTCCGTCGGAAGTGGCTATGAGATGGATGCGATCGCAGCCTGTGTCCTCGGCGGAACCTCGATGGCAGGCGGACGCGGACGTATCAGCGGCACAGTATTTGGTGCGATGGTAATCGGTATTATTTCCAATGGTCTGAATCTGATCGGTGTCAGCTCCTACTGGCAGCTGATTGTAAAGGGTCTGATCATTGCCTGCGCGGTTGTACTGGATTCCCAGAAGGGCAATCTGGCACTCCTCAGAAAAAAGAAATGATTCCAAGAGCACATTTAGAAAGGCAAGGAGAGAAGAATGGACTTTTTCAGAAAAATGTCATTTGCGGATTCGACCGGTGACGCGATTCCGTTTTATCATGAAGGTAAATATCATATTTTTTCACTGACATCCCCGCCAGGAACCACGGTATATCCGGCGAGACTGCGTACTACATGGAGCCACTCTGTTTCGGAGGATCTGGTGCACTGGGAGGAGCTGCCGACAGCACTGTATCCGGGCGAGGGCGATGAGCCGGATGCGTCCGGCGTGTGGACGGGATCGGTTATCTACGGCGAAGGAAAATATCACGCATTCTATACGGGTTACTGCCTGACGGCAGAATATCAGCAGACGATCTGCCATGCGACGAGCGAGGATGGTATCACCTGGACGAAGGACGCGGCAAACCCGGTTATCACGCCGATGATAGAGTTATATGAAAAGCTGGACTGGCGTGATCCGTATGTATTTTATAATGAGGAAGATAAATGCTACTGGATTCTGATCTCGGCGAGACGGCTGGATATGCCGGTGACAAGACGCGGCTGTATCGTCCTGTACCGCTCGAAAGATCTGGTAAACTGGGAGTATTATGGTCCGTTGTATTCGGCAGGCAATACGAATTGTCCGGAATGCAGCGAGATGTACAAGATAGGCGATACCTGGTATCTTTCCTATTCCCGCTTTTCCGAGTTTGTCAACACGATTTACCGCACTTCCAAATCTCCGTTTGGACCGTGGAAAAAGCCGAAGAAAGACGGCATCGGCGGACGCCGCTTCTATGCAGCTAAATCCATGCAGGATGACAACGGGCGCCGTTTCTATTTTGCCTGGGCGCATGACCGTGCAGAAAACAGCGACCGCGGCGAGTGGTACTGGGGTGGCACGTTCTGTATTCCGCATGAGGTCGTTGCAACGGCAGACGGACAGCTGGACGTGAAGCTTCCGGAAGAATATGTAAACTGCTTTAAAGAGAAAGTTGACTGGAAATACCTTCCGGTCATGGGAGAATACAAGCTGTATGGAGATACAACGGTTGAGCTGGATGGATGCGGGACAACCTCGTATGGTTTCCTGGAGCAGCCGGAAGAAAAGTTCCTGTTTACCGGCACGGTGATCCCGAAAGAAGCGAATGATTCCTTCGGAATCCTGTTGAAATCCGACTGGGAGGCAAGCGGCTGCCTGTTCTTAGAGTTTGATGTGGCGATGCAGCGAGTGTCCCTTCTGTCCCTGCCGATGGGAGTTGACCCGTTCTGGGAGCAGTCCTGCCAGGCGGTTCCGAAAGCAACGGAACCGGGACCGGATGGCGTGCGCGTGGCAGAGAAAACCTTCGCGATTGAAAATGGCGCGGCAATCGACGTCAAGATTTCGGTGGATCATGACATGGTAGAGGTATTTGTGGGCGAGCAGGTGGCATTTACCTATCGTATTTTCCGGAAACCGGAGTACGAGCTCGGTCTGCTGGCGCAGGACGCGAAAGTAGAATTTGCAAATATCGCGATTCGGAAGTAAAATTCCTTGTGAGAGACGAACGGATGTGGCTGTCCGCCTGTGAGAGGGCTGGATGGCGGCACCATTGATATAACTTGTAATACGGAGGATGATTCGTATGAGAATAAAAACAGACATCACAGCGCTGGGAGAGCTTCTGATTGATTTTACTCCAGCAGGCGTTTCACAGCAGGGAATGCGTCTGTTTGAGCAGAATCCGGGAGGTGCGCCGGCCAATCTGCTGGCGGCGGCTGCGAAATTTGGAAGGAAGACAGCATTTATTGGCAAGGTGGGTAAGGATATGCACGGTGATTTCCTGAAGGAAACCCTGATCCGGGCAGGTATCAATACGGACAACCTGATTCAGGATGAGAAGTATTTTACCACGCTTGCATTTGTAAGCCTGAAAGAAAACGGGGAGCGCGAATTTGCCTTTGCGAGAAAGCCGGGGGCAGATACGAATCTGTGCATGAAAGAGATCGATCCGGAGATCCTGGAAAATACGAGAGTATTTCATGTCGGTTCCCTGTCGCTGACCGATGATCCATCCCGGACGGCAACCTATGAGGCGATCAATATTGCTAGAAACAGCGGTGCGGTGATTTCCTACGATCCGAACTACCGGGCGGCGCTCTGGAGTGATCCGGAGACCGCACAGCTTCGGATGCAGTCGCTGATTCCCTATGTAGATATGATGAAGATTTCGGATGAAGAAACCTCGCTTCTGACCCCGTATCAGGACCCGGAGGAAGCGATTCAGTATCTGCTCCGTCAGGGCGTGCACCTGGTGGCAGTGACGCTCGGAAGAGATGGCGCCCTGATCGGCAATGAAAATGGAATCGTAAAAGCGGAGGGCTTTTCCTCCCATGCGGTCGATACAACCGGCGCTGGTGATTCCTTCTGGGGAGGTTTTCTCGCCTCCTATCTGCAGGAAGAAACCTCGCCGGAACACCTGACCCGGGCGCAGATGATTCAGTTTGGCAGGGTCGGCAACGCAGTGGCAAGCCTGTGCGTCGAACGCCGCGGCGGAATCTCGGCAATTCCGGAGATGGAGGAAATTGAAGAGAGCTGAGAGGCTAGAAGAAAAGATGGAGTAAGTAGTTGGTAACTAGCCTCAGATTGGTCATCTGTGAATGACACAAAACCCCAGAGAGCGGCAACTCTCTGGGGTTTTGTTGTGTGACCGTTTGGATATATTAATATTCCTCCACATGCAGCAGATGATGTGCACGATCGGATAACGGAGCTTCAAGATACTCGTCATACAGTGTCTGAACGGCCTGGTTTTCATGGCTGAACCGGATTGCGCTGTTTACATCATAAGCACGCAGGCACTGGTCGCGGTCTGCGCAGTCCTTCGGCTTATTCTGGAAGGATGGGCGGATCGGCTGACCGCCGCCGTTGATACAGCCGCCCGGACATGCCATGACTTCAACGAAATCATAGTGGCATTCGCCGCGTTTCATCGCCTGAATGAGGCGTCTGGCCTCTCCTAGGCTGCTGAGTGCTGCACAGTGCAGTTTCACACCCTTGATATCGATTTCCAGTTCCTTAAAGGAACCGATCTGGCGCAGAACCTTCAGCGGACTCTGCTCGTCGATCTCCGGATTTTCACCGGTTACGGTGTGGTAAGCGGTACGAAGCGCTGCTTCCAGTACGCCGCCGCTGGCACCGAAGATCACACCGGCTCCGGTTGCTTCACCGAGAGGATCGTCAAAATCGCACTCCGGAAGTCTGGATACATCGATATGATCGGCCTTGATGAGACGGCATATCTCACGGGTGGTCAGAACATAATCAATATCCTGTCCGGTTCCGGCGCTGTCCATGCCCGGAAGAGTCAGTTCGCGCTTCTTGGACATACACGGCATGATGGAAACACAGGTGATATTTTCCGGTGCAATGCCTTTTTTCTGTGCAAAATAAGTTTTGATGACAGCACCGAACATCTGCTGCGGGGACTTGGCAGTGGAAAGCTGCGGCAGAAGCTCCGGATACTGACTCTTTGCAAAACTGACCCAGCCGGGGCAGCAGGAGGTGAACATAGGCCAGCTGTATTTATCTGGCTGCTGTAAGCGGGCTAAAAGCTCGTTGCTTTCCTCCATAATGGTCAGGTCGGCTGCAAAGTCAACATCGAATACATAGTCAAATCCAACGGATTTTAAGGTGGATACTAAACGTCTGTCAGTAGCAAATTCCGGCGAAAGACCAAATTCTTCACCCCATGCGGCCCGGACGGCCGGAGCTACCACTGCAACGGTTACCTTCTCCTCGTTTGCCAGTTCGCCGTGAATACCGTTGATGGATTCCACATCATCTCTCTCCTGCAGAGCGGCAGTGGGGCAGTGGGTTACACACTGTCCGCAGAGAGAACAATCGGATTCTTTGATTTCCAGATTGTGGGAAACATCGACCGTGGTATGGGAACCGGTTCCGGATACATCCCATATATTTAAGGTCTGGATCTTATCACAGATCTGGACGCAGCGCATACATTTGATGCATTTTCCAGCATCGCGAATCAGTGGGAATGTAGAAGTCCAGTTCATTTCCGGGTATTCGTTTTTATAGCGGTCTACCGTCAGGTTCAGATCGCTTGCCACCTGCTTTAATTCACAGTTGGAACTGCGCACACAGGTGGGGCAGTTCGTATGATGCTGGGAAAGAAGCAGTTCTACGTTGATCTTGCGGGCTTCACGGACTCTGGGGGAGTTTGTGAGAATCTCCATGCCGTCCTGCACCTGGTTGTTGCAGGAGGTAACGAGATGGTGGATTCCCTTGACCTCTACCACGCAGACGCGGCAGGCACCGATCTCGTTGATATCCTTTAAAAAGCAGAGATAAGGAACGTGGAATCCGTTGTCGCGGCAGGCGTCCAGAATCCGGGTTCCTTCCGGAACCTGCAGCGGTATATTATTAATTTTGATGGATACAAGATTCGTATTTACCATGATGTGGTCCGCCCTCCTTTGAAGTTTCCATAACCGAAGTGGTCACAGCGCAGGCAGCGTCTGGCTTCCTGTCCCGCCTCCTTGAGGCTCATGCCGCATTCGGTAAGTGTAAAGTCACATTTGCGTTCTCCGGCTGGGCGTTCGGTCAGGTTGACGCGTCCACACGGAGTACGGTCGGAGAGATCCGGCTCCGGGATCTCCACATCGCAGGTAATCTGATGGTTGTAGCCGAGATACTGATCGATATTGGCAGACGCTACTTTTCCGGCTGCAATCGCGCGGATCACGGTTGCCGGACCGGTTGCACAGTCGCCACCGGCGAAAATACCCGGCATGTTCTGGATGGAGGTCCAGCCAGTCGCCTGGATCACGCCCCATTTGGCGTCGATTCCCTGTTCTACGAAGTAGCGGCTTTCGATGCCTTGACCGACCGCAGCGATGACGATATCGCATTCAACCGGGATCGGGTCTGTGCCGACGGATTTCGGAGACGGACGTCCGCCGCGGATCTCGCCCGGCATCTGCTGGGATACCCAGAGGGACTTGGCGTTGCCGTCCTCGTCGGCTTCTACTCGCTGCGGGGCATAGAGTTCCATGATCTCGACACCCTCTGCCATCGCGCTTTCCACTTCTTCCGGAAGTGCTGTCATGTCGGCTTTGCGGCGGCGGTAGACGACGGCCACCTTTTCAGCACCCAGACGGATGGAAGAACGAGCCACATCCATTGCAACGTTTCCGCCGCCGATGACGCAGACCTTCTTTCCGGTCAGATCCGGATATTTGCCGTCGCCGATGGCGCGTAAAAATTCAACCGCAGAAATCACGCCGCCAGCGTCTTCTCCATCGATGCCGATTTTCTTGTCGCTGTGCGCGCCGATGGCAATGTAAAGGGCATCGTAATCCTTGCGGAGATCTTCCAGAGAAATCTGTCCCGGCTCATTTCCGATGGAGGTTTCCAGGCGGATCTCCACGCCGGTTTCCAGGATCACATCGATATCATTCTGCAGGCGTTCGCGGGGGAGACGGTAGCTCGGGATGCCGTACAAGAGCATGCCGCCGAGTTTCTTTCGTTTTTCAAAGACAGTTGTCTGGTGTCCCATCAGCTGCAGATAGTAGGCAGCGCTAAGACCGCTCGGACCGCCGCCGATGATGGCGATGCGCTTTCCGGTCGGCGCAGGACAGACAGGAGCCGGCACATGACCAGCCATATCAACTGCCACGCGCTTGATGCCGCGGATGTTGATGGATTTGTCCAGCATGTTGCGGCGGCAGCGGGATTCGCACGGATGTTCGCAGACGAGCGCGCAGGCGGTCGGGAACGGGTTGTCCTTGCGGATCAGGCGGACGGCATCGGCATAACGGCCTTCGGCAGTCAGGGCGATGTAGCCCGGAATATCGACGCCGGCCGGACATAAAGCTACGCACGGAACCGGCTGGTCGAGGTTGCTGCGGCAGCGGTTATGTAAAATATGTTCCATAAAATCCTCTTTGAATCCGTCCAGACCTTTTAAAACCATCTGGGCAGCGGTATAGCCGATGGCACAGTCAGCCGTGCTTTCGATGACACGGGCTGTTTCCTCCAGCATGGTTAAATGCTTCATGGTTCCTTTTCCGTTTAGGATGTCTTCCAGAAGATTGGAGAGCTGTCCGAGACCGATTCGGCAGGGAACACATTTGCCGCAGGTTTGTGCATGGCACATTTTTAAAAATGCAGCGGTCAGGTCGACAGGACAAAGACCTGGCGGGCTGGCGATGATGCGCCGTTCCAGATCCTTGTAAAGTCCCTCTACGACATTCTGAGCCTCGCTGTTGGTTGGAATGACGAGTCTGCTCATAGGGTGTGTAACTCCTTTCATAAATGTGAAAAAATAAACGATATATTTTCGATAAAATATTGGCTTTAGTATAACATAAATAAGAGATTAGATACAAGGGTTATGATAAATTATCTAAAAAAATACAATTCATAGTGAGAAAAACAGAAAAAATAGACAAGA